>NZ_JAMPKE010000013.1:0-153957 GCF_039961955.1 Trichocoleus sp. DQ-A1 | reverse complement strand
TGCCGTTTTTGACGACATGAGTTGACTGACAAACCGGGCAAGTTGGTTGGGAATCAGACATAGTGCTTCTGATGGAACGGTATCTCTCCTATCCTTACATCTTTAGGACTACCCAAACGCTAACTGTATTTTCTCCCTTAAACTTGGTTGTATCTTCTCCCCGTCAGAACGAACCCAAATCAAACACTTCAGATTAGACAAAATTTCTTGATAATAGGGAATAACATTCTCTGGATGGCTAAAATCAGCATTCTTAAACCGTCTCATTTGACGCAAAATTCGTGATTTCTTGGGGCTAGATAACATGGCGATCGCCAATTCTACCCCACAGTGGCGATAGACATCCGTTTCCCCTACCAAAGACAACAACATCCCATACACTGTCGCTGGAGGAGGGACAGGATAGCTTTTTCCCATTTCCCTTGCATGGGACTCCCGAAAAGTCGCAAATGGAACATCCAAATAGAGAATTAATGGTGCAATCATTTTGATTCTTATAATCCTAAATCTCTTTTAATGACTGCTTTCAAAGCTTCAATCAGTTCATTCCGATTACGATACATATGCGCGTTCTTAAAAGGAGAATTATCAAAATTATCCAATTGCTGTAACTCCTTAACGATTGTTCCCCCAATCCACAATTGACTAGGGTCAATCTGTCCACATTCCACTTCATCTATAAACTCTTCTGTGAATTTTGCTTCCTTACTCTTAGGCTCGCAATATTCAAAGCAATAGGAAATATTATGAAGCAAAATGAGTTGTCCATTGAAATACTAAACTATCGGGGCAGAAAGGAGAATTAAAAATATTACTACTCCCTCCTACTTTAGGCAAATTTATAATTCCATCTATTAGAGGTAAAATCCGCGAAACATCTTTAAGATAAGTAACATTAATTCCAAAATAATATTGATATCGAGTGGCATGATATTCTGTAAAGTGAAGCGATTTACTATCCTTTTCTCTACCACTTTTTGCCCCTAGCTTGACTGCACTATCATAAGGCGTTAACGAAACAGCCATATTCATCCCTAAAGCACCCATTCGCTGATTAGGATTGCTGATTTTTGTTTGTTTCTTTTTTCTCTTTGTTGTTGAAGTCTCCTCCTCTGTTTCAGCAGACTCTAATAAAGCAAACCCAAAAATATCATCATCATAAAATTGTTCTGGATCGAAATCTTCACTTGTTAACCGATTAATATGTTCGTCTTCATGCCAAACCCGATTCACTGAATAACCTTGCTTTTGAAGATAAAAACGTAACGCCCAACGAATCGCACTTGAACTTACAAAAGCATGAATATTACCATTCGAATAGCCTTTTTGCAAAGTAGTCTTATTTCCTCGTCTAATGTCATGATTTAAGGATGCTAAACCGTAACGAGTCAGGACTGTTCCGTAAAGATAATAATTGGGGATATTATTGTTATTCTTCTTCTGACTCATCATTCATTTCTCCTGGTTTTTGATTGTTTGGGAATGAGCTATCATCCCCTTTGGCGGGTTTATCTTTAGGTTTATAACTGGCAATCGCTAACAATGACCAAATTCTTAGTTTTTGCCAAGGTGAATTTTTAATTAGTAGTAAAATTTCTTCTTGATGCTCATTAAAATACTTATTTAATCCTCCTCTTACTAAAAAGTCTGACAAATATTCCTGAAACGACAATTCATCATAACAATAGTTTATCTCTGCCCTTAATCGTTCAACTTTCTTCTTAATTGGAGACTCTTTTCCTTCTTCTGCTTTGGCATCCTCTGTTTTGGCATACGTTTTAGCAAAGTTGCCCTTCATCGCTTGCTGAAATACCTTAACAAAAATAAGATACTGCTTGTCTTCTTCACTCTTTTCTGCCATTATTGTGAATCCTTCTCGATTGAAAAATAACTGGTTAAATAAATATCCTTTTGAATCCTCTATCACCAATTTTTCCCAAAAGTTAGACCACCAATGGATTCCTTTTACTAAATTATCAGCAATTAGGGAGCGAATCAAATTCACATTAATAAAAATTTGCTTGGTTTTAATTTTTTGATAATTGGTTTGAAAGTATTTTTGAACCTGTTGATAAGTGATTAAAGTATTCTGATCAATTTTAATTTCTTCTATACTCATTAATGTCCTTTGACGAGAAGTTTGATTCATTTTTTCATATAACCAAACTTGACAAGCTTGATAGTAGTCGCCTTCAGGCTGAATATCGTCTAAGCTGTAATAAAGTAATCCTCCTTCACCAAGGCTACCAACATGAAACTGTTTAGTTTCTAATTGCTGTAATCGCCATCTTCTTTGAGAAGCATCTTCAAAATCCTTGATTTCTGGGATCACCACCAGGTAGCGATGGGCTTTCTTTTCCTTCAAGTCTTCTGATGGAATATGAAGTAAGCAATAATGACAAACTACTGGTACAAATAATAATGCTAAGGCGTATTCAGGTTTCTCTTCCAGTTTTGTAGTATATTCTGTCCTAGCATGGCGGACAATTCCCCCTAAATACAACCAACTGGTTATTTGAACATAATCCTGTCTGAGTTGTTGGGTATTTGCCTCACATAACTTCTCTGCAAAAGTTTGATGTGCGTACCAATTTAGGGATTTGTATTGATACTCAACTTTTTTTTCTTCAACCTTTAGTTCAGTGTTAACTATCGCTCCCGCTTGATAAAACTTATTATGACGCAGGAAAACAGCGCATATTCCCTCATGAATATGGATTTTCTGCCTTAAATCTATTCCATCATTGTCTAATCCTGTTAAATGAATTAAACCTGTATCATCTAATTGAAAAGACTTCTTAATTAACCAAGATAGGGCGACAAAATCACTTCCTTTCCAGAATAATTCAATCGTATCAGCAGTCAAAAACCATGATATATGTCCTCCGCGTTGATGAGATGAGGGATATTGCTTTTCTAATCGCTTTAAAGTCATGTAAAGTCCCGTCATTCCAGCGCGGTGCATTATTGTCGTATCCGCAGTGTCGAGAGATAGGGAAATTTTGGGTTGGGTAGTAACCACGATTAGGTTTCCTCTTCTTCCTTGCTGCGAGTCGCTGGAACAAATATTCCACACATCATCTTTCGTTTCCCGCCAATGCCCTGTTCTTGCAACGTTAAGGAATCTTCTGAGTTGAGTTCGCTGATTTTTACGCCAAATCCTCTAACTTTAAACTGTTTCCCTTCTTTATTGATGGTTAATTGCCTACGTTGAGGTGTTCCATCTTGTCGGGTAAGAAGTTCAATTTCCCCTTGTATTTCTAAATTATCCAGTTGCCGTTGAACAGCTTCAATAAAGTTATTAGGGTCTTGAAACCCTTTAATTAACACTAATCTGGAATAAACACTTTCTGAGGAAATTAACAGTTTGTAGTCGGAAATATCTAGTTGATAGGAATTTTGACCTATAGGAAACGCTTGACCAGCTAAATAAGGATAAATTAAAGGAATTCGTTGATGATGAATCCGAATTTTTAGACGAGATTGAGCAGTAAGTTCAAGGAAATTGTTGCTGGTCGGTATTCCGGCAATCGGATGAATTCCAATAGAGTCTAGTTCATGAAGGGGAGGACAAATACGGGACAAAGCAGAATAGATAGGATAACCATTATCAAGAGGGATGGGTGAGCCTCTTAGTTTAAACGTTAGGTCTACATATTCCTCACTTTGAATTAATATGGATGCCATAGATGGAAATTTTGAGAAATATTTA
This sequence comes from Trichocoleus sp. DQ-A1, assembly GCF_039961955.1. NCBI lineage: Bacteria > Bacillati > Cyanobacteriota > Cyanophyceae > Leptolyngbyales > Trichocoleusaceae > Trichocoleus > Trichocoleus sp. DQ-A1. The sequence continues at coordinate 150,245 of NZ_JAMPKE010000013.1, read as the reverse complement.
AAAATGTCAGAATTTGTTTAATACATCAACATCCTCTTATACACAAATGTCCTCATTGTCATTGCCAACTACTTTGGTTAGAGTAGCAATCCAGTTTAGGCTATTGTTCGCAATGTTCTCACTGGTTAGGAGGAGCTTCTAATAATCCAGTAGTTACTCAGAACAGATGGATAGCTGAAATTTTCTATCCCATACCAGTATGAACCGCTTCTGCTCCATTCTAAAAAAATCCGGTGCTTTCCTGCTTTCTATGCTTGATTGAACTCACGGCAAGCTTATCCTTCTAATTTGGACTAACGGCAAGTTTATGGTTCCAAATCGTCAATTTCATCCAGAATTAGCTGGCGCAAAAATGAGGGTTATAGTATCGTTGACGGCAAAATTATGCTTCCAGAGGCGGCAAAGTTATGGGTAAAGTCACACTCCGTTAACGGAGAGGGGAGTAAGAGTTTTGCGATCGCGCGTTTTTAATGAACCGCAAAGAACGTGAAGGAAGAGAGGGAATGCGATCGCGTACTTCACAAAACTGATATTTATTCGTCGTCTTCCATCAGTTGCCAGATTAGGAAGCAGACATCAAGGACAATACCTAATGGGTTGTTGATTAGTCCGATTGCTGTTGCTATCAGAAATAGAACAATGTCTCGGCGTTGCTTTGGGGAAAGTTTCATCTTGATTCAACCTGTATTTATTGGGGTTGAATGCAAGGTATTTTTGGGGCTGTAGCTGAAAGCAAAGCAGACTGGGCAACTGCTGAAAGCTAGTTATAATAAGCGATAAGCAGTTTGGGGTAGGTGGAAAGTTTAGGGTTATCCCCAAACTTTGTGGCAAAATCTTTGGACTTAATCTATGGCGCGGCGTTCTCTGGGTGATGATGTCAAGGCGCGGGTGAAGCGTCTGTTTGAGGCGTTGCTAGCTTATGTGAATGATGAATTTGAGGATGGCGACAAACTCGGAATTGATTTCAACTGGCAAGGCGAGACGCAGTTGGTAATTAGGACAAAGCGGCGATATCTGGAAGAACTGACCGCAAAAGACAAATACGAAGGTCAGTTAACCCAAGCGCAAGTTCGGGAAGCTCTAAATCGTCTGGAAGATTATTTAGAGATTTTGGAGGATAACCGCACCTCAACGAAAGGTTCGGAAGATTGGCACTTTACTTTGAAGCTGTGGCACAAAGATAAAGAGGCGAATCTGAGGCAATTTGATATTGAGTGGGAAAAGAAAAGACCGCCAAAATCTAAAGCTATTGCCAAGAAGATTAAACTACAAACTGATATTCTATCCGCTACATCTACTGCCCTTAATGAGGTGGAAGGGGAATCGAAATCTGTTGCGAAAAATATTCCTCCCAGCGGTGCTAAGGAATTTGTCGGACGCACAGAAGAATTGTTAGAACTTCACCAGTTATTACAGGAAAATAAGCAAGTTACCATTGCTGCTGTGGCTGGGATGGGTGGCGTGGGTAAAACGGAACTCGCTACTCAGTATGCAACAAAGTATTTATCAAGTTACGCGGGTGGCGTTTGCTGGCTATCTGCACAGGGAAATATTGCAACTGATATTATTAGATTTGTCCAGTTAGAATTTGAAATTGACCCGCCGCAAGATTGGGAATTAGCGGCTCAATTGGAGTTTTGCTGGAAGAAATGGCATCCCGGCAATGTTTTAATTGTGTTGGATGATGTCACCGACTACAAACAACAAGTCAAGCCTTATTTACCACGACCGGAATTATCTCGATTTAAAGTGCTGTTGACGACGAGATTTCAGTTTGGGTCATCTTTGCCGCAGTTAAGGCTAGATGTGCTGAAACCTTTTGCGGCGATGAAGTTATTAGAATCAATAATTGGCAGGGAACGGCTAAAACGCGAAGCTTGGGTGGCGAGAAGACTTTGTAAATGGTTGGGATATTTGCCGTTAGGGTTAGAGTTAGTCGGGAGATATCTGGATCAACAGCCGAATTTGTCGCTGGAGAAACTACTGGCGCGATTGGAAAGAAAACGGCTTGAACACGAAGCGATTTTGAAAGCTGACCCATTAATGCGGTATGAATTGGGGGTGGCGGCGGCTTTTGATTTAAGTTGGGAACAGTTGGATGAAAATGCAAAATCTAAAGGTTGTTGCTTGAGTTTATATGCTTTGGCTCCAATTCCTTTACCTTTAGAAATGGAGGATGATGAAGAACTAGAAACATGGGAAAAGGCGCTAAGGGATTTAATAAGTTTGCATTTGTTACAAAGTTTGGGCGATGAAACTTATCGTTTGCATCCGTTGATTCGGCAATTTTTCCAGCAGAAGCTAAATCAGTCAGCGGAAGCTGAGGAGATGAAACGCCAATTTACAGCGGCAATGGTGGCAGAGGTAAGGGATATTCAATACCAACCAACTCGCGGGGATATTATCAATCTCAGTCCAGTAGTTCCCCATATTGAAGAAGCGGCTAACTATCTGGTTGAATATATTAGCGATAAGGATTTAATTTGGTCTTTCACAGGCTTAGGTTGGTTCTATCAAGGTCAAGGATTTTATCAGCAGGCAGAACCTTGGTTAAAGCAGTGTGTAGAAGTAACTGAAAGCCGTCTTGGTTTAGAACATTCCACTGTCGCCGCCAGTCTTAACAACTTAGCCGAACTCTACCGAAGTCAAGGACGCTATAGCGAAGCTGAACCTTTGTATCTGCAAGCAATTGACATCCATAAAAAAAGTCTCCCCCCCGACCATCCCAATGTCGCCACCAGTCTCCACAACTTAGCTAATCTCTACAATTCTCAAGGACGCTACAGCGAAGCTGAACCTTTGTATCTGCAAGCAATTGACATCCAGCGAAAAAGTCTCCCCTCCAACCATCCACACATCGCCGGTGGTCTCCATAGCTTAGCTAATCTCTACAATTCTCAAGGACGCTACAGCGAAGCTGAACCTTTGTATCTGCAAGCAATTGACATCGATAAAAAAAGTCTCCCCGCCGACCATCCAGATATTGCTAGCGGTCTCCACAACTTAGCAGGTTTCTATAATTCTCAAAGACGCTACAGCGAAGCGGAACTTTTGTTATTGCAAGCAATTGACATCCAGCAAAAAAGTCTCCCCTCCGACCATCCACACATCGCCGGCGGTCTCAACAACTTAGCTGTTCTCTACGAAAGTCAAGGACGATACAGCGAAGCGGAACCTTTGTTATTGCAAGCAATTGACATCCAGCGAAAAAGTCTCCCCGCCGATCATCCACACATCGCCAGCGGTCTCAACAACTTAGCAGGTTTCTACCGAAGTCAAGGACGATACAGCGAAGCAGAACTTTTGTATCTGCAAGCGATTGACATAGATAAAAAAAGTCTCCCCGCCGACCATCCACAAATTGCTACCCACTTCCACAACTTAGCGGGTTTCTACCGAAGTCAAGGACGCTACGGCGAAGCGGAACCTTTGTATTTGCAAGCAATTGACATCGATAAAAAAAGTCTCCTCGCCGATCATCCACAAATTGCCGGCGGTCTCAACAACTTAGCAGGTCTCTACCGAAGTCAAGGACGCTACAGCGAAGCGGAGCCTTTATATCTGCAAGTAATTAAAATTTGTCAGCGTAGTTTAGGAGAAAATCATCCTAATACGGTGACAATTAAACAAAATTTAGCCATTTTTTGGATGCAGGGAATTATGGAGAATCGGTTGAGTATAGAGGCGTTACGGGAGCATCCTCTAGGTCAGGAAATATTAGCGCAAATGATAGCACTGATGGAAGAATCAGAGGATAATCCGCCAGGATGAAAGCGATCGCATCTAGGACATTCTGGGAACCAAATCTACCCTGGTGAATATAATTTGCGGCTATACAAACAAAGTCCGCCTGCGCGGACTAATACCAAATCCGGTTGCCAAAGCCGACTTATAATTAAGAAACGACTATATGGAGCCAGGGATGCCAAAGAAAGCACATTTAGCAAACCACTATAGTTCAGAAGAACTCAAGCAAAAGTACCTCAAAAATCAAGATGCTGTCGAATCGCGAAGATGGCATTTACTGTGGAAAATATCATTAGGGTGGACAATTAAGAATAGTGCCATCGCTGTAGGGATTAATTATGATTAGGCCAAACAAATTGTCAAGAAATATAACGGTTTAGGAGCCGAAGGACTGACCAATCTGAAAAATAAGCAGCCACAGCAACGAGGGGGTAAGAAAGCTCTCTTAACAGATGCTCAGCTTGAAAAATTACGTCAAGTCTTAAGATCGAAACCATTAGATGGAGGCATCTGGACTGGACCGAAAGTGGCGCGGTGGATAGAACAAGAAACTCGGGTGGAAAAAGTTTGGCATCAACGGGGATGGGATTACTTAAAAAAGTTGAAATACTCCTGGCAGAGTCCGAGACCCAAACATAGGAAAGGCTGCCAGATAGAACAAGAGCAATTTATTCACAGCTTGCCTTTAAAAGTCAAAAATATAGAGGAACAATACCCAGATGCCAAAATTGAATTATGGTTTTTTGATGAACATAGAGTGGGATTAAAACCAATTTTAAGAAAAGTTTGGGCTCAGGTGGGGTCAAGACCGATAGCGATGGTTAGTCATCGTTATGAATGGTTATATGTCTATGGATTTGTTAAGCCTCAAACGGGAGAAACTCTTTGGTACTTAATTCCACGAGTCAATACAAAATGGCTAAATTTAGTCTACGAAAGTTTTGCTAAGGATGCCAAGCTTTCTGAAACAAGAAAGGTTTTACTAGTAGAAGATAATGCCGGATGGCATCGCAGCAAGAAAGCGGCGCTCCCAGCCGGAATTACCGTTGAATTTCTCCCAGCTTATTCACCAGAATTACAACCCGCTGAAAGACTCTGGACATTAGTAGATGAACCGTTAGTCAATGAGTATTTCGAGACGATTGAGGACATCGAAGAAGTGTTAGTACTTCGTTGTAACGTGCTGAGCAACATGAAAGCAGAAATTAAAAGCTTAACTCACTATCATTGGTTAAAATTTGCTTGATACGTTAGGGGGATCTAAGAACCGGATTTGGTATAATAAATTTTATTTAACCCGCGAAGGCGGGTTTCGTCTGTGTAGCTGCGATTTCCGATCGCCAAGCTACAAAAATTAGAGGAACTGAGTGAAAATGCGAACTGACTTGTCAGCGCTTCGCAATCGCATCCGCCACATTAAGAGAGTGCGAACTGACTTGTCAGCGCTTCGCGATTGCTACCTGCCGTTTTATACTGCTCAAGCAAGAAGCATCCCGTAGGATAAAAGATATCCACCTGCGACGGAAAGACTATCTGTGGCTAAGTCAGAAGAATTGCATCCAGAGACGGCGCTTGCCCGTACTCCCCTATATGAACTTGCCCTAGAACAAAAAGCCCGATTGACTGCCTTTTCCGGCTGGGAAATGCCCGTACAATACACCGGAATCGGACAAGAACACCTGGCAGTCCGCACCACAGCGGGAATGTTCGACATCTCCCACATGGGGAAATTTACCTTCAAAGGGAAACAGCTGATTTCGTACTTGCAGCCTCTCGTTCCCTCAGATTTAAGCCGCCTGAAAGCTGGTGAATCTCAGTACACCGTCCTGCTGAATTCTCACGGCGGCATTTTGGACGACATTATCTTCTATTATCAGGGCGAAGATGCAGACGGCGAGCAGCGAGGAGCGATGATTGTCAACGCCGCCACCCGATCTAGAGACAAAGCATGGCTGTTTGCCCAACTGGAATCTTCTCAAATTGATTTCGAGGATCTTTCCCTGGCAAAAGTTTTGATTGCCATTCAGGGACCCCAAGCGCTTGCATATCTTCAAGAATTTGTCAAGGAAGACCTGACACCGATTAAGGCATTTGGACATTTAGAAGCAACCGTCTTGAATGAGCCAGCTTTCATTGCCCGGACTGGGTACACCGGAGAGGATGGATTTGAAGTCATGGTAGACCCAGAAGTGGGGGTAGACTTGTGGCGCAGTCTCTTCACTGCTGGCGTCGTACCCTGCGGACTCGGTGCCAGAGACACCCTGCGCCTGGAAGCGGCAATGGGTCTCTATGGGCAAGATATGGACGAAAGCACCACCCCTTTAGAAGCTGGATTGGGTTGGCTGGTTCATCTGGATACGAAAGGCGATTTTATCGGGCGTCCAGTCTTAGAACAACAGAAAGCAAATGGCGTAGAACGACGCTTGGTAGGGCTGCAAATGCAGGGGCGTTTTATTGCGCGTCATGGCTACCCGGTGCTATCCAAAGGTGAAGCCATCGGCGTCATCACCAGCGGCACCTTAGCACCAACGGTAGGGCAACCCATCGCCCTCGCCTATGTTCCTCCGAATCTGGCTCAGATTGGTCAGGAATTGGAGGTAGAAATCCGGGGCAAAGCTTATCCAGCCGTTGTGGTTAAAAAACCTTTTTATCGCTCTCCCAGCCGTCTTCCTAGCAAGTAAATGTATGGCGAACCGAGGTGGCTGGAGAAGGTGGTTGGTGAATCAGGCAGCATTAATCGGACTCGCCATCATTGGCATTCTCCTGGGTGTAGCCGCTTGGGCGTGGTTTACATCGATTTGGATGCCCGGAGTCAGTTATCAAGCTGCATTGCCGCCGCTGACTCCGCAGGAGGAAACGCTGCGAGATGCCCTCCGACAGGATGTGGAAAAGATTGCCGGTGAACTGGGAGAACATAACTTCTCAAACTATAAGAATCTGGCGGCGGCGGCTGATTTCTTGGAAGCATCGTTGAGTAGTGCTGGCTATAAAGTTCAACGACAGGGATACAAAATTGCTGAGAACACTTATTACAACCTAGAAGCCGAGATTGCTGGGACAAATCGAGCCGACGAGATTGTGGTGATAGGGGGTCACTATGACTCTGTATTTGGAAGTCCCGGTGCTAATGATAACGGCACGGGTGCCGCAGCCGTCCTAGAGTTGGCGCGTGCCTTTGCGGGAAAAAAGACTTCCCGAACTCTCCGCTTCGTTGAGTTTGTGAATGAGGAACCGCCATTTTTCCAAACGCCGGAAATGGGAAGCGTCGTTTATGCCAAACGCTGCCGCAACGCCGGTGACAATATTGTTGCCATGCTCAGTTTGGAAACAATCGGCTACTACTCCGACAAGCCAGGAACCCAGAAATACCCATTTCCCTTAAGCCTGTTTTATCCCTCACAGGGTAACTTTATTGCCTTTGTGAGCAACCCAACCTCTGCTGATTTGCTCAGGAAAGCGATCGCCTCTTTCCGTCGTCATGCGAAGTTCCCCTCTGAAGGTGCCGCCCTCCCAGAAAGGATTCCCGGCGTCGGCTGGTCAGATCAATGGTCTTTCTGGCAGCAAGGTTATCCCGGTATCATCGTCACAGACACCGCGCCCTCCCGTTACCCCTACTATCACACTTCACAAGATACCCCCGATAAAATTGATTACGACCGCTTGGCGCGGGTAGTGGCTGGATTAGAAGGCGTTGTTGCCGACTTGACAGGGCTTCAGTAATTCAGGTTATCTGTAAGACTTCAAGCATCAAGCGATCGCTCTTTCAATCAACCCTGCTGGAAGTGTCCCTATCCCCAGGCTTCAGCCTCTGGGCAGATTGCGCTGAAACTGCTCTACCAACTGGGCAAACTCCCGTACAGCTTTCTCAGACTGCTGTGCCGCAACCCAGCTAAAGTCATTGTGACCTGCTTCATCCACCCACAAAAAGCGCTTCGGTTCGTTAGCAGCCGCAAAAAGTTGCTCCCCGTGCCAAAAGGGAATCACTTCATCCCGCCTCCCGTGCATGACTAAGACTGGGCAACGCACCTTTTTAATCTTGTCGAGATTGCGGAACCTATCAAAGGGCACAATCGGGATGCGCGTCAGCACTCGAAACGCCGTAATAAACGCACTTTCCACAATTAAACCCGCAAGCGGTTGACGAGAAGCCAAATCCACCGCTGGCCCACTTCCCACCGAACGCCCATAGGCAATAATTCGATTCGGTGGCACACCCAGTTGCTGAGTCAGATAAGTATAAGCAGCGTCGATATCCCGATAAGAATTGCGCTCGGTAGGCGTTCCCTGACTGGTTCCATAACCGCGATAATCGTAGGCGAAGACAGCAAAGCCCATGTCCCGCAAACCTTGACGTACCGACAAGACATCAAATAAGTCTTCAGCGTTACCGTGACTATATAAAATTGTGTAAGTGGCATTGGGATTAGGCAGATAGGCTGCCGAGATTTGCACGCCATCCGCTGTGGTTAGCTTGAGAATCTCGCTACTGTCCCGATAGCTGGACGGCTGGGGCAAAAAAATCATCCTGTCGGAAAAGAAATAGGCGTAGAAGCAAAGAAAAGCGTAGATGAAGATGGCAGAGCGCATAAGTCTTTTAAGAGAAAATTCACCGAAAACCAGGCGTTTAAGCTTTTTCTTATCCATAATGTTTCTGATATTACGGTTTGAAGCTGTAAACTTAATGGCTGGTTAAAGCTATTTGAGCGCGTATTTGAGGAAGGAAGTGCAATGGCTCTGGAATATCCTGAAGACCTAAAATATTTGGATTCTCACGAGTATGTGCGACTGGAGGGTGAGATTGCCACAATTGGCATCAGCGCCTTTGCAATCGATCAGCTGGGCGATATTGTATTTCTGGATTTGCCAGAAATCGGCGACGCCCTCTCAAAGGGAGAGAGTTTTGGGACAATTGAATCGGTGAAAGCCGTTGAAGATATGTATGCCCCAGTCAGCGGGACAGTTATAGAACGCAATACTGCCATCTTGGAAGCTCCGGAACACGTATCGGAAGATCCTTACGGCGAAGGATGGTTTTTAAAAGTTCGGATTAACGACCCGGATGAGCTGGATGAGGCTTTATCGGCGGATGAGTATCGTTCGCAGGTGGAAGGAGAGTAGATCGGGACTTACACACTGAAAGCTTGAAGCCGAGATCCCCCTAACCCCCTATTTTTCGGACGAGCCGGAAAAGTCCCCTTTTTAAAGGCTACGGTGTACACACAAGTCTTCTTGAACTTGCAAGTCCCGTTTTGATCCCCCCTCTCCCCCCTATCCCCAGAGGGGACCCCGAATCCCCCCTTAAAAAGGGGGGAAATAAATGTCAAAGTCCCCCTTTTTAAGGGGGATGCAAGGGGGATCGATCAACGTTTTGCCACTTAACCAAAGATGTCTGTACACCGTAGCCTTTTAAAGGGGGATGCAAGGGGGATCTCTGCGTAAGTCCGATAAATAATTCCTTCCAAAATCTAAAATCTAAAATTGCAGTAACTTCGAGACGCGGCAAATCGGTGTTTCTACAGCGCCTGACCCCGAAAAATTATTGCAAAATATGAAATAGTCGCGTCTGGAGAGCAACCTGTGGTAATTTCGATCCCTCATACCGAGTCTAGCCGTCAGCATCTGCTCGAAGAAATGGGAGAGCCGATTTCTTTTGTACAGAGGCATATCGGCCCTAGCCCGGATGAAGTTCAGCAAATGCTTGAGGTATTGGGGATATCGGCCCTAGATGCCCTAATTGACCAAACGATTCCGCAGGCAATCCGGCGATCGCATTCTCTGAATGGAGCAACTGGGAAAACAGATTCGCTCCAGCTTCCCCCAGCCCAGAGTGAGTACGCAGCGCTGAGTCGATTGAAAGCGATCGCTTCCAAAAATCAGGTGTTTCGCTCCTTGATTGGCATGGGTTATTCCGACTGCATTACCCCGCCAGTCATTCAACGGAATATTTTAGAAAACCCTGGCTGGTACACCGCCTACACCCCTTATCAGCCAGAAATTGCCCAAGGGCGACTAGAAGCGCTGCTGAATTTCCAGACAATGATTATTGACTTGACAGGTCTGGAAATTGCCAATGCTTCCTTGCTTGATGAAGCAACCGCAGCCGCAGAAGCGATGACGATGAGTTATAGCCTCTGTAAAACCAAGGCGAACGCCTTTTTTGTCTCCAGCGCCTGCCATCCCCAAACGATCGAAGTATTGCAAACACGGGCAAGACCGCTGGGCATTAAGCTTATTGTCGGCGCTCATCAGAGCTTTGATTTTGAGCAGGCAATTTTTGGGGCAATCCTGCAATACCCCGCCACGGATGGCACGATTTACGATTATCGGGGTTTTGTCGAAAAAGCTCATGCAGCGGGTGCTTTAGTCACCGTGGCAGCAGATCCCTTGAGCCTAACTTTGCTGACACCACCGGGAGAATTTGGGGCAGATATTGCGGTAGGAAGCACTCAGCGCTTTGGAATCCCCCTGGGATATGGGGGACCTCATGCAGCCTACTTTGCTACCAAGGAAGAGTATAAGCGCCAGGTGCCGGGGCGAATTGTCGGAGTTTCCAAGGATGCCAACGGCAAGCCAGCGCTGCGTTTAGCGTTGCAAACCCGCGAACAGCATATCCGCCGCGATAAAGCGACCAGTAATATTTGTACCGCTCAAGTTCTCCTGGCGGTAATGGCGAGTATGTATGCCGTTTACCACGGGTCAGCGGGACTGAAAAAAATTGCCCAGAATATCCATCAGCTGACGGGCATTCTAGCGTCAGGATTGAAGCGGCTAGGGTACGGCATCAGTGCAGAGCAATTTTTTGATACGTTGCGGGTAGAGTTGGGCGATCGCACTCTCGAAGATATTCTCGCAGATGCCCAAGCTCGTCAGATTAACTTGCGGATTCTGGATGCAAATGCGGTCGGAATCAGCTTGGACGAAACCACAACCGTACAGGACTTGCAAGACTTATTTGAAATTTTCGCCGGAACCCATGAGTTGCCCTTTACGGTGGAAGAGTTGGGTAAGGGCGTAACCCCGTCCCTACAAGGGGAACCTTTTGCCCGTCAAAGCAGCTATTTAACTCATCCGGTCTTTAACCGCTATCACTCGGAAACTGAGTTATTGCGCTACTTGCACCGTCTAGAGGCGAAAGATTTGTCGCTGACAACATCGATGATTCCCTTGGGTTCATGCACGATGAAGCTGAATGCGACGGCGGAAATGATCCCGGTAACGTGGGCGGAATTTGGCAAAATTCATCCTTTTGCCCCCCCTTCGCAAACACGAGGTTATCAAATTCTGTTCCAGCAGCTTGAGGCGTGGTTAGCTGAAATCACCGGCTTTGCGGGCATTTCTCTGCAACCCAATGCCGGGTCTCAAGGCGAATATGCGGGACTGCTGGTAATTCGTCAGTATCACGAAAGTCGCGGGGAAGAACATCGGAATGTTTGTCTGATTCCCCAATCAGCCCACGGAACCAATCCTGCCAGTGCGGTAATGTGTGGGATGAAAGTGGTCGCGATCGCTTGCGACGATCGAGGCAATATTGATGTAGACGATCTCAAAGCGAAAGCTGAGAAGCATCGCAATGAACTCGCCGCCTTGATGGTGACATATCCCTCCACTCACGGCGTCTTTGAGGAACCGATTAAAGAAATCTGCAATATTGTCCACGCCAACGGCGGACAAGTTTACATGGACGGGGCAAATATGAACGCCCAAGTCGGCTTGTGCCGTCCCGGAGACTTCGGGGCAGATGTTTGTCACTTAAACTTGCACAAAACCTTCTGTATCCCCCACGGCGGCGGTGGGCCAGGAATGGGGCCAATTGGGGTAATGCCGCATCTTGTGCCATTTTTACCGGGGCACTCGGTTGTCCCAACTGGCGGCGAACAAGGCATCGGTGCCGTTGCAGCCGCGCCTTGGGGAAGTGCCAGCATCCTCCCCATTTCTTGGATGTACATCGCCATGATGGGGTCAGCAGGCTTAACAGAAGCGACAAAAGTAGCGATTCTCAATGCCAACTACATCGCCCGTCGCTTAGAAGCTTTCTATCCGGTTTTGTACAAAGGGCAGAATGGTTTGGTGGCGCACGAGTGTATTTTAGATTTGCGATCGCTTAAAAAGTCTGCGGGTATCGAAGTGGATGACATCGCCAAGCGTTTAATGGACTACGGTTTCCACGCCCCGACTGTATCTTGGCCTGTTGCGGGTACGGTGATGGTAGAACCCACAGAAAGCGAATCGAAGGAAGAACTGGATCGTTTCTGCGATGCGATGATTTCGATTCGTCAGGAAATTGCGGAAATTGAATCGGGTAAGATGGACGCTCAAGATAATGTCTTGAAGAACGCACCCCACACCGCAGAAGCCTTAATGACTTCCGAGTGGAATCATTCCTATTCCCGCGAACAAGCTGCTTATCCTGCGCCGTGGACGAGAGAACACAAGTTCTGGCCTACTGTCGGACGCATCGATAATGCTTTTGGCGATCGCAATTTTGTTTGCGCTTGTCTCCCGATGGAAGCTTATTCACAAGGCTAGTATTGTTTGAAAGAAAGGGCGATCGCACTTGCTAGTTGATGGTGAGTGCGATCGCATCTTTTTTATTTGACCGCGTTAGCGTAGCCATGCGAGGAAACGCTTTAGGCGCAGAGGACAAAGGAGGAAGAAAAGGGCGAAGAGCAATTTCTTGATAAATCCTCCCCTCGATGGTTTTATTCCTGAGTTATCTTAGAACCATCACAGCGTTTGGATGTTTTAAAAGCATTTCCTATGTCTAACGGACAACAGCAGCCTCAAGGGAAGCATTTGTTTAACACAGCGAATATCATCATAGCCCTGGTCTCGATGTTGGTAGGTGTCGGTAGCTTTGCGGTAGCTGTGGTTCTTGGTTTTCCGCCAGGGATATTTCCCCAACAAACCCGCTTTTCTTGCACCTTGCAACCTGATACAGAAAAGGGGGGTGAAGTGTGGACAGTAATGTATCGTACAGACAAGCAAACAAAGCCTTGGCTAAAGATGGTCAATAGCTTTGGTGATGACTGGGATACCCGGACACGGTGCGATACGATTTCCCAGCGGTTGGAAGGTTTTCGTGAAGACGGTTTAGTTGGGTTCAGTCATCGCTCCGATCCCAAAACACTCAATCAGTCGGTTATCTGTGCTATCACAAAGCTTGATCGCAACAATTGTAATTTGCTGGTGACGCTCAAACCTGGTGCGGACGGCTACGACTCTTTGCAACGGATGACTAAGGCTTTGAGGAATGGTACTACAGTTGACCAAGGCTCAGGTGTTGCAAGTAGTTCTGCTTTTTCTGGCTCTAATGAGGTTAATTTGGAAGCCCAGCAGCTAGCGGCAGAGGATCGCTAAACAAGAGCATCTGTAATATTATAGTTAGGCTTACTGGTTGGGTTTCCTTCCGTCAACCCAACCTACTAGCGCGTCTACCCTAAACTGCTGGGTTAGAAAAATCCCTAAAAGTGCCTTTTGACTGAATTCCGATAATTGCTGTACCCACTAAATTAGACTAGACACGACACTACTAGCGTGTCTAGTCTAATTTGTTGGGTAAAGTAATGCCTATAATCTTGGGAAATTTTGATTTGGCGAATTTTCTCAACCCAGCATTTTAGTCTAGACGCGACGCTACGATTAAAACTGTAATTATGCCCCAGAATAAATATTAATGCAGGAATTTAGTCAGGTGGCTAAGTTCCTGCTTATTTTGAGCGTCCCAATCGAGCCAGCAAGTCTTTGCGATTATTAATTGCTTCTTGGTTGTTGGGGTCAAATTTAATTGCTGTATTATAAGATTCAAGCGCTTCGTCATGCCGTTTTAACGGCTCAAGTGCAATGCCTCGGTTATCCCAAGCCATAGCATAGTTAGGTTTGATAGCAATTGCTTTGTCGAAAGAGGCAAGTGCATCTTCGTAGCGTTGCAAGTGTCCTAGGGCAGCGCCTCGGTTATTCCAAGCCGCCGCATCGTCAGCTTTGAGGGCAATTGCTTTGTCGTAAGAGGCGATTGCATCTTCGTAGCGTTGCAAGTTTCTTAAAGCAACGCCTCGGTTATTCCAAGCCGCCGCATCGTCAGCTTTGAGGGCAATTGCTTTATCGTAAGAGGCGATTGCATCTTCGTAGCGTTGCAACTTTCTTAAAGCATTGCCTCGGTTATTCCAAACCTCAGCATAGTCAGCTTTGAGGGCAATTGCTTTGTCGTAAGAAGCGATGGCATCTTCGTAGTGTTGCAAGTCCTGTAGGGCATTGCCTCGGTTATTCCAAGCCTCAGCATAGTCAGCTTTGAGGGCAATTGCTTTGTCGTAAGAAGCAACTGCATCTTCGTAGCGTTGCAACTTTTCTAGGGCAAGGCCTCGGTTATTCCAAATGTTAGCATCGTCAGGTTTGAGGGCAATTGCTTTGTCGAAAGAAGCGAGTGCATCTTCGTAGCGTTGCAACTCTCCTAGGGCAGCGCCTCGGTTATGCCAAGCATCAGTATAGTCAGGTTTGAGAGCAATTGCCTTGTCGTAAGAGGCAAGTGCATCTTCGTAGCTTTGTTTAATATAAAAATTATTGCCTTGATTACTGAAATCCAATGCTTTTAGGGTAGCCTCTACCTGTGTGGGAACTTGGGCAACATTTGCCACATAAATATTAATGGGGATACCCCATTTAAAAGTACCGACTGCATCGCCATTACTTGAGTTAATGCCCGTTGAAGACTGCTGTTGTGGTGGTGGTTCTTCCCCTTTGAGTTCAGCAAGTCCAGTTAGTTCTATATCGGTGATTCCGTGAACTGCCACCACTTCCCCTGCTGCATTCATCACCGGACCGCCACTCATCCCCGCTGCTGTGATTGCTGTGTAAGAAATGCCGTAGCCTTCACTTTGGCTGTCAATTCGTGACACCATACCAGTAGCAAACTGCTTTGCCAAACTACTGCCAGGAAAACCAGTGATATAGATGCTGTCTCCTAAATTTACTTTGTCAGAGTTACTGATCCTGAGTGTTTTATAGGAGCAATTTCCACTATCAGGCTTGAACGTCACAACTGCTAAATCCTGCTTAGGAAAGCGTTTGATACTGGTAATGCTGGCACCTTTCCAAAGTTTTTGGTCGGGGGTTTGCAGTTGCAATTTAGCGCTGGGTGGTACCACATGACGCACGGTGAGTACGGTGCAAACTTCCTTGTTTTCCCCGGATATGATAAATCCCGTACCTTGCCCCGGTTTATCTTCATAGTTAATTAAAACTACACTTTCCCCGGCTTGCCTGCCAATCTCTCCCGGTGACTTAGCACCGTCACACCCAGACATTAATAAAGTGATAAAGCCAGAAGCAACGAACCAGCGCCAAAATATCATGCTGCACTTACAGAACTCAATAAAGCAAGCTGAAAAGACTTAATTACTATTGTGGCAGTAAAAATCTATCTTGGGGAAGAGGAAAATTACCGATATAGTGAATGACGACGTAGAGCTACACTGGAGTCAATCTAGCTTAAGTTATGATTGCCTACAAGCAATTAATCCTATGACGAGGAATTCATCAAATCAACGACCAATTTTGACAATCGCGCGATCGCCTGTAGATTTACTCTTGGATGTGGTAGCGATCGCAGGCATTCTTTTACTACTCTTGCTTACTTTCCAATCTTGGGCAACTTTACCTAATACTATTCCTGTACATTTTGATATTGCAGGTAAACCAGATGCTACGGGTAGTAAAGCTATTATTTTGCTATTTCCAGGTTTGAGTATTGTACTTTATCTACTATTTACCTTTTTGCGACGTTCTCCGCATACATTTAATTATCCTTGGGCAATTACAGAAGAAAATGCCTTCCGCCAATATGAAATAGCGATTCAATTAATGAATTGGCTGAGGACAGAAGTTATCTTGCTTTTCACATACATAGAATGGCAGATGATTCAAGTGGCTTTGGACAAATCAACAGGTTTGGGAGTAGCATTTTTGCCGATATTTGTCATAGTTATTTTTGGTACTGTTGGCATTTACTTTTGGCAAGCATATCAAGCGCGTTAGTTAAGCTATATACTAGGCGATTATAAATCGCAGCTACACAGACAAAGTCCGCCGTCGCGGACTGATAAATTGAAACCCGCGTAGGCGGGTTTTGTATGTATAGCCGCGAATTCTATTCGCCAAGGCGTTTATCTAATAATTGAAACCCGCACAGGCAGGTTTTATATGTATAGCCGCAAATTCTATTTGCGAGGACATTTATCAAACTTTACCCCGCAATGCCTCTAATTCTTCTCGTAAAGATAGCGGGGAATATCCTAATTCAAAAGCCTTGGAACTATCTAAAGAAACATCCGTTGGTCTTAGCGCAGCCATTTTCATATCTTCTTGTCGGCAAGATTTAAGCCCCGCTTCAGGAAGTTGCAATACTTCCACTAATAAGCGTCCAAACTCATAGCGCGATATCCGCTCTTTCCCACCTAAATGAAGGCGTCCGTCTACTTTTTCCAATGCCAGTAAAAGCCCTTTTGCTGCTGTTGTTCCGCTAACTGGCGTGCGGAATTCATCGATAAATAAACTTAATTCTTTACCCTCTCTCAGCATTTGGATAAATGGCTGCATAAAACTCGTGGCGGTAGGCGTTGCCATCCCAAACATTAAAGGCATCCGGCAAACAGCAGTCATCGGATAACGTTCTAACATGCCTTCTTCCGCCATTACTTTTTGTTCCCCGTAAACATTGACAGGAGATACGGGAGCTGTTTCCCCATAGGGAGGGTTTAAACCATCGAAAACTAAGTCAGTTGAAGTGAAAACGCAAGGAATCGAAGCATCCGCACAAAGTCCCGCAATATTACAAGATGCGGTGACATTAATTGGGTAGGATTCATCAGGATATTGTTGGCAAAAATTAGGTTGCGATCGCGCGGCGGTATGAATCACTCCATCCGGCTGAATCTCTTGGAACAGATGCTTGAGTTCCTGAAAATCCTTTAACTCAACTTTCAGCAAATTTACGCCAGGAATCTCTAGAGAATGAGAAAAATAAGTTCCATAAACGTCCCATTCTGGTTGTGCTAGCTGGCAAAGATGCCATCCTAAAAAACCACTGGCACCTGTAATTAAGAGTTTTTTCATCGGATTCCCAAACCTGTCATATAAGCCCACAAGCTTCAGCCAAGGGCTAAACCAACCAAGCCTGCGATCGCTCAGGCAAAAATTGGAAGCGTCAACCGCAGCCAAAGCCCACGAAAGCCGCACCCTTAAAGGTGATGGCTGCTAACTTAGAACAAAAGCATCGTAGCTCATCCTTTAAGATACTAAGGGCAGTTTTGTAGAACCTGACCCTTGGTGTATCGTTCATCACTTGTGAGTACGCGCTATGCAGTGGCTAAGCGAGCGATCGCTCATGGCAGTCCCGACGGTCACAGGCAGCGAGAATCAGGGAAATGTTGCTGAATTAGTAATTTTTCTGATCGTCTTGTTGTTGGTTGCCACAGGAGTTGCCTTACTATCTCGACGATTTCGGATTCCCTACATTACAGGGTTAGTATTGGCAGGGTTAGCGATTACAGAGCTTTTGCCAGGTCGCATCCGTCTCGATTCCTCTCTGATTTTTAATCTTTTTTTGCCGATTCTACTGTTTGAATCGGCAATTAATACCGACGTCAGTCGTCTACGCAGCACATTTAAACCCATTGCCTTATTAGCAGGAGTGGGATTTCCCTTCTGCGCTGCCATCACCTCAGTCTTGCTGAAACTAGAACTCGGCTTAGATTGGGTTCCCGCCTTGCTGGTTGGGGTTATTTTGTCAATTACAGACACCGCTTTAGTCATTGCGGTTTTCAAGGAAGTATCTGTTCCCCACCGACTGGTTACGCTCGTAGAAGGTGAAAGCTTAGTCAACGATGATGTGGCGCTGGTTTTATTTAGCCTAATCTTGACTGCAAATTCAACCGGCTCATTAACGCCCCTCGATGTCGTACAAGCATTTTTGTTCGTAATTGTCGGCGGAATCTTAGTTGGCTTAGCCTTGGGCTATCTCAGTATTGGTTTATTTAGCCAAGCAGACGATCCTCTCAGCGTGATTCTACTCACGGTTGCCGTAGCGCTGGGAGCCTTTCAACTAGGCGAATTTTTCCACGTATCCGGCGTGGTTGCGGTTGTGGTGGCAGGACTGATTGTGGGCAACTTGGGGGTTTCTCGCAGTACCTCTGCTTCCACTCAAGTCACCTTGTTCAGCTTCTGGGAATTCGCCGGGTTTGGTGTCAATACCTTTATTTTCTTACTCATTGGCTTAGAGATTAATCTCATCACCCTTTGGCAGACGCTTCCAGCCGTTCTTCTCGCACTGATTGCCTACCAAGTCGGGAGGGCGCTCACCGTTTATCCACTTTTAGACTTAGTGCGTTTTTTTGACAAACCCATTCCGGTGAAATGGCGGCACGTTCTCTTTTTGGGCAATATTAAAGGCTCGCTTTCGACTGCCTTGGCGTTAAGCTTACCGGCTAATTTGCCAGGACGAGATAAGCTGGTTGTGATTGTCTTAGGGATTGTGCTGCTGTCGTTAGTAGGACAGGGAGTAAGTTTACCGGGGTTTGTACGCCGTTTAAAGCTCGATCGCCATTCCGAATCACGGCAGCAGATTGAAGAATTGCAAGCTCAATTGATGACATCCAAAGCAGCGCAGGATGAATTGGAGAGCCTCCTGAAATCGGGAGTTTTACCAAAATCAATCTACGAAGAGATGCGAGCAGCTTATCAGGTGCGAGTGGCAGCTTCTGAAAGAACGTTGCGGGAGATATATAATCAGCGTCCCGAAGACTCTGCTGATGAAAGTAGCGATCGCCTAAAATTAGACACGATTCGTCGGCAATTACTATTGGCAGAGAAGCAGGTACTCAATGACGCCCTCCGCAGGCGAATTCTCTCAGAAGAAGTCGTACAAGAACGCATCAAAACCATTAACGAGCAACTTCTAAGTTTGGAAGATGACTAGAACACAACCCTAAGAAATCAATCACTTGATGTAACTTTTCCGATTTCGTAACAACTAGCACGGTTGCTCCCGCCTCTAACACTGTCTTTCCATTTGGAATGACGAGATCGGTGTGGGAATGGGATTGATAGCCAATAATTAAAGAACCCGTGGGAAATCGAGAATCCTGAGCGACTTGTGACACGGTATGTCCCGCAATGTCAGACTCCGGTGGAACTTTGAGTTTGAAGACTTCTACCTGACCCTGCTCAAAGTGCATCATCGATTCCACTTGGGGATATTCGATCGCATTTACCATTGTGGTCACGGCTAGGTCAACCGTACTGATGACATGATGCGCTCCGGCAATCCGATAAGGTTCGGCAAAATCACCTTGGCGCATCCGAGTCACGATATGGGAAACCCCATAGTGCTTGGCAAGTGTCACCATTGCCAGATTTAAAGCATCATCGCGGAGGGCAGCAACAACCGCATCTGCCTTGCGAATTCCAGCCTCTATTAGCACTTGCGTACTGACGGCACTGCCTTCAAAAGCCATCGCTCCGACTTGTTCGCGAGCATACCGGCAGGCGGTGGGATCGGTATCGATGACGGCAATCGTGTGTCCTAATTCTACTAATTGTTGGGCTAAGTCTAGCCCGACCAGTCCGGCTCCACCAATCAATACATACATGGCTCACCTCTGTTGCAGGTATTTACGTCTGACCCTCAAAATCTACAGTGTAGTTGCTGGCGATGAAAGTCGTAAATTATCCAAATTGTTAATCAGGGCGATCGCGTTTTTGAATTTAGATCAACTCTCGACGCAGCGATCGCCCCTTGGGAAAGCGCCTATCTACCAATGGGAGCCAGTTTCCTGGTTTCGAGGCTCAGCGTGAAGAATTTGGATGCCGGAGTATCCCAGCTGCTCCCAGCTTTACATCACTGCTTCTTTAACACACTTAGCAACAGCTTTATTGACTTCAAAGACTTCTTCATCTGGAGTTGTCTGAGTATTTGCACTCAGACAACTCCATTTACCTTAGACGACTGTAAAGGAAGAACTGGTGAGGGTGTTGGCTTGCACCCAGTTGAGGGATGCTAAGATTTCACCACTATTCTTATCGCTAATTTGGGTGAAAATGTCGTCCCCGTTGCTGCCTTGGGTAATTGACAAGGAGCCAAAGGTTAGACCACCGGATAATCCAATTAAATCTTGACCTACAGTAAAGTTCTCGATGGTGTCAGTTCCCGTTCCCAATCCGAGTATGAACTTGTCGCTGCCACCGCCGCTAATCAATGTATCGTTGCCAGCGCCACCGTAGAGGATATTGTCGCCTTCTCCGGCGTTGATGATATCGTTGCCTGCTCCAGCGTAGATAATATCGTTGCCCGCTCCAGCGTAGATAATATCGTTGTCCGCTCCAGCATAAATCGTATTGTTGCCATCAGCAGCATCGATAAAGTCATTGCCAGCGCCAGCTACAATCAAATCGTCGCCAGCTTCGGCATAGAGAAAATCTTGACCGCTGCCGCTATAGAGCGTATTGTTTCCTGCTCCAGCCTGAACAGTATTATTGCCAGCACCAGCATCGATAAAATCATCACCAGCGCCAGTTTCGATCAAGTCGTTGCCAGCTTCGGCGTTGATAATATCTTTGCCAGCGCCAGTGTAGATAGTGTTGTTACCGGAACTGGCAAAAATTGTGTTATCGCCATCGGCAGCATCGATAATATCGTCGCCTGCGCCAGACTCGATTAAATCATTGCCATTTCCAGCATCAATGAGGTCGTTACCCGATCCGGAATATAGCTGGTTGTTACCATCCCCAGCTTCAAGGATATTATTGCCATCGCCAGCATGCAGGATGTCATCACCTGCACCAGCGTACAACTCATCGTTGCCCGCTCCCGCAGATAGCTGATTGTTGCCTTCATCGGCAAAGAGTTTGTTGTTGCCTTCACCGCCGTCTAAAATGTCGTTGCCAGCACCGCTTTGCAGCAAGTCGTCACCGTCACCGCCGTAAAGTTTATTGTTGCCTTCGCCAGCGGTGAGGATGTCGTTGCCACCTTTGCCATAGAAGGTGTCATCACCTAAACCGCCAATCAGGATGTCGTCTTGGGAACCGCCATAGATGGTGTTATTGCCATCTCCCGCGTACATTTCGTTTTTGCCGTCGCCGCCGTCGAGGATGTCGTCACCAGCCCCTGCCTCTAGGTAGTCGTCGCCGTCACCACCGTATAAGGCATTGTTGCCTTCATCAGCTTTGAGGATGTCGTTCCCGTTGCCACCTTTTAAGATGTCATTACCAAAGCCAGTTTCTAAGTAGTCGTTGCCATCCCCACCATCTAGAGTGTTATCCCCATTTCTGGCTAAGAGGGTGTCATCGCCTGCGCCGCCATCCATCGTGTCGTTACCATCGCCAGCGTCAAGCAGGTCGTTCCCATTGCCGCCGCTTAAGGTATTATTGCCTTCTCCGGCGTAGAGTAAATCGTTGTCATTACCACCATCGAGGGTGTCGCTGCCTTCCTCTCCGTGGAGTTCATCTTCGCCGTCGCCACCACTCAGGGAATCATCTCCAGCACCAGCAAGTAAGTAGTCTTTGCCTGCATCTCCTTGCATGGTATCGTTACCGTCACCGCCTTCCAAGCGATCGTCTCCGCTACCTGCGATCAGGGTATCGTTACCATCTTGACCTGTGAGGAAGTCGTTGCCTTCTCCTGCGTCTAGGTTATCGTTGCCAGAACCACCTTCGAGCCAATCAATTCCGGCTTGTCCTTTGAGGATATCGTCGCCGTCTCCACCATAGAGGTAATCATCTCCCTCTCCAGCATCAAGGGTGTCGTTACCGTCTTGCCCGTAGAGTAGGTCGTTACCGTCTCCTGCGTCTAGGTTATCGTTGCCAGAACCACCTGCGAGCCAATCAATTCCGGCTTGTCCTTTGAGAATATCGTCACCGTCTCCACCATAGAGGTAATCATCCCCCTCTCCAGCATCGAGAGTGTCGTTACCGTCTTGTCCGTAGAGTAGGTCGTTGCCGTCTCCTGCGTCTAAATTGTCGTTGCCAGTGCCACCATCGAGGTTGTCGTTGCCAGCTTGAGCAATCAGAGTATCGTCATCGTCACCACCCCAAAGCTCATCGTTGCCTTCTCCTGCTTCTAGGTAATCGTTGCCGTCTTCACCGTAGAGGTAGTCGTTGCCTTCTCCTGCGATTAGCTGGTCATTGCCGGAACCACCGTCGAGTTTGTCATCTCCGGTTTCACCTAGTAGGAGATCGCTTCCGTCACCGCCGTTGAGGGAATCATTGCCTATGCCACCATACACTTCATCGTTACCGCCTTCGCTGAAGATGGTGTCATTGCCAGCTTCGCCGTAAACTTTATCATTACCGTCTCTAGCTTCAACATAGTCATCACCATCTCCAGATGTGATGATGTTGACACCAGCATCACCGTAGATGAAATCGCTGAAGGCAGAACCAACAACATTCTCAAAGCCATCAACTCGGTCAAAACCGCCAAAACCATCTCTGGCTTCGGTCTTTTCGAGGCTGACGTAAACACCGCCTAAGTCGCGGCGGAAGCTGACGATATCAATGCCATCACCGCCTTCAAGCTGGTCATTGCCGCCACTGCTAACAATGATGTCGTCTCCTGTACCTGCCTGGATGTGGTTATCGACAAAGTTGCCAATTAAGATGTCGTTGTAGTTAGAGCCAATAATATTCTCTAGTCCAGTCAGGCTGTCTTTGTCTCCAAATCCATCTTTGGCTGCTCCAGTATCTATGTCAAAGTTAACTTCGAGATCGAATACCCCTGGTTGCTGTTGATTTCCGTAGCTGCTGCTTTCATCAATGTTGGCGATAACGCCACTGGGAGAGTTGCTGTAATCTACAGTGTCTACACCATCGCCGCCACTAATGCGATCGCTACCACTTTCTCCCCGAATGAAGTCATCGCCATCATCGCCGTTGAGTGTATCTGCGCCTTCGTTACCGTAGAGTTCGTCGTTGCCAGCGTCACCGTGAAGAGTGTCATCTCCAGTTTCACCGCGTAAAATATCAACGGCATCACCGCCAGATAACTCATCGTTACCATCGCCACCAAATAGCAGATCCTCTCCTGTGTCGCCGGAAAGCCTGTCATTACCTTCTTCACCAAAAAGGCGATCGCTACCAGCACCGCCATCTATGGTGTCATCGCCTGTACGACCATACAATTCGTCATTATCGTCACCACCTGAAAGCGAATCATTGCCGATACCACCATCTAGATAATCCGTTCCTGCTGAACCTTGAAGTTGGTCGTTGCCCTCTTCACCAAAAAGGCGATCGCTACCAGCACCGCCATCTATGGTGTCATCACCTGTACGACCGTACAATTCGTCATTATCGTCACCACCTGAAAGCGAGTCATTGCCGATGCCACCGTCTAGATAATCCGTCCCTGCTGAACCTTGAAGTTGGTCGTTGCCCTCTTCACCGAAAAGGCGATCGCTACCACTACCACCATCAAGGTAATCATCACCAGTGCGACCATATAACGCATCAGTGTTATCTCCTCCGAAGAGGCGATCACTGCCAGTACCACCATCCAGGGTATCATTACCAGTCTGACCGTAGAGTTGGTCGTTACCTTCGCCTGCGTTTAGCTTGTCATTGCCGGAACCACCATCGAGGATATCATTACCGATGTTTCCTTCTATGTAGTCTTCACCACTACTGCCATAAAGTTGATCATCTTCACCTTCACCAAACACACTGTCATTGCCGGAACCGCCACTGATGAAGTCGTTTCCAGAGCGTCCGTAAAGTGTATCGTTGCCTATTTCGCCGTAAACAGTATCGTTACCGTTATCACCAGAGATAATATCGTTGCCTAAACCAGCATATACAGTGTCATCATCATCTCCACCATATATTTCGTCGTCATAGGATGCCACTGAGTTCAAGCTAGCTGCGTTTAGTTTAACAGTATGGGAGCTAAAACTACTTGATTGACCTCTGAAACTATTTGAGCTAACAGCATTGGGTAAGATAATTACGTCATTTGGATCAGCAGTTATACTGTCTTCTTTCCTATCACCATAAATGGTGTCTTTTCCGGAAGCTCCGCTAATAGTGTCTCGACCTACACCTCCGTAGATTGTATCGTTACCAATTCCTCCATAAAGTTGGTCGTTACCATCCAAACCATTTATGGTGTCATTTCCCTCGCTTCCGTCAATCCAATTGTTTTGGTTGTTACCTATAATCTCATCCCTAAAACGGGAGCCAAGAACTCTTTCAATGTTCTTTAGAGTATCTGTGTCACCGTAGCCATCAATTGCCTCTCCCCTATCCAAATAAACTCTGACACCCCCGCGTTCTGAATTTTCTACGTCATCGTAGTAACTGACGGTGTCGGAACCTATGCCACCATCCAAGATGTCATTACCAGCACGACCAACCAGCCGATCATCTCCCGTTGAGCCTTCAATTTTGTTAGCTTCCTTATTGCCAACTAAGACATCGTTGTATTTAGACCCAATAATATTTTCCAGATTGCTAAGCGTGTCAGTAAAGCTTACTGGACTATCGTCCAAATTAACAATGTTGGCAGGTAATTCCTTAGCTTGGTCTGCTGAGACAGTTACATTGGAGGGGTCGTTGTAGTCGCGTCCGTTGTCAATATTAACAACAACAGAACCCAAAGCATGTTTGTAACTAACAGTGTCAGATGAGGAACCACCATCAATTGTCTCGTTGCCAAGAGTTCCGCTAATTAAGACATCAGAACCATCTTCCCCGTAGAGGTAATTATTGCCAAAAAAACCGTCAAGGGTATCATCACCTATCCCGCCTTTTAGCGTGTCGTTACCTTTCCCGCCCCATAAATCATCTTTATCTTCGTCACCCCATAGCTCATCATCGCCTCCAGCACCGTGTAAGATATCGTTTCCCTTACCACCGTGGAGTTTGTCACCAATAATATCGTCACTGATGTCGTCAATCGTAGCGCTAAATAGTTGATCGTTATCGTCATCACCCCACAGCTCATCTTTACCTTTGACACCGAAGAGTATATCTTCACCCTCATTGCCGTGGAGCTTGTCGTTGCCAGTTTCGCCAACTCCATCACCAACTAGGAAATCGTTATTATCGTCGCCCCACAGTTCGTCATCACCGTTGTTGCCAAAGAGTCGGTCATCGTTATTTCCACCGTGAAGCTTGTCGTTCCCATCTTGACCAAACAAAATATCGTTATTAGCGTCGCCCCACAACTCGTCTTGATCGCCACCACCGAACAGTTCATCGTCTCCTTCACCACCGTAGAGTTTGTCATCTCCAGCATCGCCGCTTAATAAATCACTGCCACCATTGCCCCGCAAAATATCTATACCATCCTTGCCAAACACCGTATCGTTCCATCCCCAACCATCAAAGTTATCCGATCCGTCAGTCGTCCAAGGCCATAAAATCCCACCTGCCATTGCCTGTTCTCCTAGATATAGATGAAATGTATTGTGAATGTTGCCTTACGTAAGTTCACTTAGTGAGGCACTGCTTCCGTTGCCGTGATCGCTTTTGTGTTGTATTCGTTGCTTTGCTTAGGTGAAGGAGGAGGATGCGATCGCATCCTCCTCCTTCACCTAACCCGCGATCGCTTTCACCTCTCGCTCAGCCTCACGCCGCGAGTTTTGTACAAAACGCCGTTTTTGTTACAAAATTTTACAAAAAAGCTAAAAGCAACTAAAGCGCGATCTCTTCTCAGTAGAACTCCCGATCTGGTTTAAAAAACCATGTAGAAAACTATAAAGATGTCCTAGATTACCCTGACAATCGAATTTAAATTGTGTCTTCACCCAACAATTTTTATGAAATTGAGATGAAGTCTAATTGAAATTACGTAGAGAAAATTACTGAAACTCAGCATAGCCGAAGTAGCCGCGATTCGTCTCTTAACGCACGTTAGTAAATTAGCCAAAGATTTATATATACTTTATTAGCGCTTAATCATTAATTCGCTAAAATCCTGGCTTGGGGTGGTTATAGTAATTAAACAAAATGGCATCTACCTTAAGTAAGTTAGAAGTAGAATTTACTGAAGCGGCAAATAACTGGAACCTGGAAAAGTTATACATAGATTTGGCAGTGGCAAAAGGCAAAAGCCTCACCCAAGTGGAAAAGAAGATTTTGCGAGGATTGCTCTGCGGTTATAGTCCAGCAGAAATTGCCGATCAAGTTTATCAAAGTCGAAGGAGCAATTCAGTTAGAGTCTACTTATCTAATGGTATTTATAAATATATAGAAAAAATGCTGGGTGATAAAACAGAACACTTAATAAAAGTCAAAAGTTGGAGTCGAGTAATTCACTTGCTAGAAAAGGCTGGATATAAAACAGATATATTTGAAGGATTTACCCCAAAAAGTTGTTTAGCAAAAACAGATCAAAAATCGACTAATTTATTGTTATCAAATAATAAAAATCAAGAGTGGGAAGAGGCAATTGATACGTCCATTTTCTACGGACGAGAGGAAGAATTAGCCACACTCAAGCAATGGATTGTCAAAGACCACTGTCGGATTGTGACAATATTAGGGATGGGAGGAATCGGTAAAACAGCTTTATCTATACGCAGTGCAGAATTGATTAAAGATAAATTTGATTACGTAATCTGGCGATCGCTACACCATGCGCCACCCATCCAAGACATCCTGGCAACCGTGCTAAAGTTTCTATCAAACAATTCGGAAACAAATTTACCAGACACCGTAAATGCTAGGATATCGCGGTTGATTGACTGCTTACGCTCCTCACGCTGTCTGCTAGTTCTAGATAATGCCGAAGCAATTCTACAAAGTGGCGATCGCGCTGGTTGCTACCGCCAAGGATATGAAGGTTACGGAGAACTTTTCAGGCGAGTGGGAGAAACACTGCATCAAAGCTGTCTGGTGCTGACAAGCCGGGAAAAACCTAGAGAATTGGTATCCTTAGAAGGCAATAAGCTACCCGTGCGATCGTTACAGTTGGGTGGTTTAAAACTGCAACAAGGACGGGAAATCTTCAAGACAAAAGGAGACTTCTTTGGTTCTGAGGACGAATGGATAGCATTAATTGATTTTTATGCAGGCAATCCGCAAATATTAAAGATAGTCGCGACCACGATTTTAACGTTGTTTCAGGGTAATATATCCCAATTTCTAGAACAAGGTAATCTAGTTTTTGGCGACATTTGCGCTCTTTTAGACCAGCAGTTTAATCGCTTGTCAGATTTAGAAAAGAAAGTTATGTATTGGCTAGCAATTAAACAGGGGTCGATTTCGCTGACTGAGTTGCGAGGGGATTTGCCTCCCATATCTCAGTCGGAGTTACTAGAAACTCTGGAATCCCTATTGAAGCGATCGCTAATTGAGAATAATTCAGCTAGATTTACCCAAAAACCTTTGATAACGGAGTACATGACAAAACGATTAATCAAGCAGGTTTTTAACTAACGCCTTTGTTAGCGGTCGTTAATTGTTGAATCTGGCTGCTGTAAAAAACTGTCTTAAGCGAATAAAAAACTATCCTGCTTTTCGCTTACAATCCTGATGACTGGGAAGGCACCTGCCAAATCTTAATGCTGCCATCATGACTGCCACTGGCTAAAGTTTGTCCATCGGGACTGAAGGCGAAGGAATTTACTTGGCTATCATCTCCTGCCAAAGTGCTTTTAAGTTCGCCAGTGCGGGGATTCCATAGCTTAATCGTATTGTCCAAACTGCCGCTGGCGATCGCTTGCCCCTTGGGGCTAAAAGCAACAGAATTAATTAAATTGGCATTTCCCTTCAAAGTGGCGATCGCGTCCCCGTTACGAGGATTCCACAGCTTGATGGTGCCGTCATTACTGCCACTCGCCAGGAGTTTTCCATCGGGACTAAAGGCGACGGAATTTACCCAATCAGAATGCCCTTCTAGGGTACGAATGCGGATGCCCGTGCGCGGATTCCATAAGTTGATCGAGCGATCGGCACTACCACTGGCTAATGTTTGCCCATCCGGGCTAAAGGTAACGCAATTCACCGCATCTAAATTCCCCGTCAGGGTGCGGATGAGTTCCCCATTACTGAGCTGCCAAAGCTTGATCGTCTTGTCTAAACCACTGCTGGCTAAAGTTTTTCCATCGGGACTGATGGCAATGGATAAAACTGAGGTGGAATCCCCGTTAAGGGTATGGATGAGTGCCCCGTTACTGAGTTGCCATATCTTGATGGTGCCGTCATAACTGCCACTGGCAACAAGTTTTTTATCCGAACTAATGGCAACGGCATGAATGGGTTTGATATGTCCTGCTAGGGTACGGATGCGGATACCTTTGGGTAAATTCCACAACTTGATAGTGCCATCTTCACCGCCACTGGCAAGAATCTGCCCATCGGTACTGATGGCGATCGCCTGCACATACTTAGAATGCCCTGTAAGCGTGTTGAGTGGCTGGGCTGGCGGGGATGCCGTAGTTGATGTATAGGCTAAGGTTAAATCCTTCCCTGTTACAGGGTTGGCAGAGGATTCGAGCGAACTGCACCCAGTCAAAGTCGTCACTGCACCCAAAGCGATCGCCACGAAAACTTTTCCGAACTTTGGCTGATGTGTCATGGATAGTCACCGCAGAAAACATCACGTCTATCCAGGATGGATACAATATAAATTTGGAGCTGTCATCATCCACTCGGATGAGCATATCTGGTTATGTCCCTGCCTGTTGTCGCTATTATCGGTCGCCCGAATGTGGGCAAATCTACTCTTGTCAATCGATTGGCAGGTGTACAAGACGCCATTGTGCATGATGAACCTGGAGTCACGCGCGATCGCACCTATCGTTCCGCCTTCTGGGAAGACCGGGAGTTTGTCATCGTCGATACCGGCGGCTTGGTGTTTAATGATGACACCGAGTTTTTACCCCTAATTCGGGAACAGGCAATGTTGGCACTCTCAGAAGCGAGTGCAGCAATCTTTGTCGTCGATGGTCAGAGTGGGTTAACAGCAGCGGATGAAACGATCGCCGACTGGTTGCGTCAACAACCCGTGCCCGTCCTGCTAGCGGTGAATAAATGCGAATCCTCCGAACAAGGTCTCACCCAAGCAATGGAGTTTTGGGAACTGGGATTGGGCGAACCCTTCCCCGTCTCAGGCATTCATGGAAGTGGTACCGGCGAATTACTCGATGCCCTGATTACCTATATCGTGCCAGCAGGAGAAATCCCAGAAACAGAAGAAATTAAAGTCGCCATTGTCGGACGTCCCAATGTCGGGAAATCCAGCTTGTTGAACGCTTTTGTCGGCGAAAATCGTTCTATCGTTAGCCCCATCTCTGGCACGACCCGCGATGCCATCGATATGGTAGTAGAACGCAACGGTAAAACCTACCGACTGATCGATACCGCCGGGATTCGCAAAAAGAAAAACGTTGAATACGGCCCGGAATTTTTTGGGATTAATCGTGCGTTTAAAGCAATTCGTCGCGCCGACGTAGTTTTATTAGTCATTGACGCGGTGGATGGCATCACCGAACAAGACCAAAAACTGGCTGGGCGGATTGATGAAGAAGGTCGCTCTTGCGTCATCGTCATCAATAAGTGGGATGCTGTTGAAAAGGATTCCTACACCATCTACGAGTTTGAACGCAACTTTAAAGGACGGTTGAACTTTATCGATTGGGCAGAAACAATTTTTGTCAGCGCTCAAACAGGTCAGCGGGTGGAAAAAATTCTAGATTTAGTGAATACAGCAGCCGAACAACACAAACGCCGCGTCACGACTGCTGTAATTAATGAAGTGCTACAAGAAGCGATTTCTTGGGTTTCCCCGCCCACGACCCGCCAAGGACGTCAGGGCAAGATTTATTACGGCACCCAAGTGAGCAGCCAACCTCCAGCGATCGCGCTATTTGTCAACGATCCCAAACGCTTCAATGACAACTATCGCCGCTACATCGAAGGTCAATTCCGAAAACAGTTGGGTTTTACTGGAACCCCAGTACGCTTATTCTGGAGAGGGAAAAAAGTCCGCGAGGTGGAAGCGGGCAGTCGTAGTAACCGAGCTACTCGCGTTTAATCGATTAAAAATTAAAAATGTAAAATGAATTTTTGCATTTTTAATTTTTAATGTTTAATTTTTAATTTTCTATGGATTTACTGCGATCGCTGCCGCTGGGGCTGTACCTCGAACAACCAATCACTTGGCTGCATCACCTCGACCCCAGGGTGAAAATAGCTTGGTTGATGAGCTTTCTCATCGCTCCAGTCCTGGCAAATCCCATCTGGCGCATCGCTCTGGCGGTGCTGCTAGTTGCCATTACTGTGACGGCGGCGATTCCATTGCGCGTATGGAAGCAACAAATGGGTTGGCTGTTGATGCTGTGCTTTTTTGTGTTCATCCTGAGCATGATTGCTCCCGATGGGCTAGGAGCGGACTCTCAGCGACGCCTCCCAGCCGATGAAATATCTTTTATTCAGAAACCTGCTACTCCCAAGCCAGGAGTTGTCAAATCCGCTGCAACTCAAAAACCAGAGGCGACAAAACCAGTCTCCTCTCAAAACCCTTCAAACTACCGTTACGTGCTGTTCCATCAAGGGCCAGTCAAAATTACTCGCAAGTCCTTGGCGCTAGCGATTAACGTGAGTACCTTACTATTTACCTTAATTTACAGCACCAACCTGTTTTTGCTAACCACAGCTCCAGAGGAGATTACTGCGGGGATCGAGAGTTTGATGCGACCCCTGCGAGCATTCAAATTTCCCGTGACAGAAGTTGCTCTAACCTTAACTTTATCGCTGCGCTTTATTCCCCTGGTTTTAGAAGAAGTGCAGAATTTAGTTCGTTCCGTGCGGACACGGGCAATTAACTGGAAAAAACTGGGTATCCGCAAAAGTCTGCAACTTTGGTTGATGGTCGCCGAACGATTGCTTGAAAATCTCCTCTTACGAGCCGAGCAAATTGCTAGCGCCATGAAGGTTCGCGGCTTTACCAGCCCCAATAGCCATCGCGTCCAATGGCACCAGTTGCGTCTCAAGAAGAGCGACTGGGCGGGACTGGTGAGTTTAGCCGTACTTTGGGGGGCACGGCTGATGTGGGGATGGGAGAGTTAAGAATTAAAAATTCATATGAAACCTTGGTTTTGGCGATCGCTTCCTCTACAACATCGAACTGGCTCAGAAGTATTCGCCGCCCTGTTTCTGGACGCTGGTAAAATTGCTACCCTACTCGAAAGTCCCTACAATCCGCTCCTTCAACACTCACCTGAAGCCAAGAACGCGATCGCCAGATATTCGATTTGTGCCGGTGCGCCGCGCTTTATAGATGGCGTGCAAGCAGTGTGGACTCCACCCGTTGGCGAGATCCTCCCCTTCCTACGCCGCTTGCGGCAACGTTCTGCCTTCAGGCATGAGTCCCTACAGCCGTCACTACCTTTCACTGGCGGCTGGCTGGGATGGCTGGGTTATGACCTCGCTTGGGAGATTGAGCAGCTACCCAATTTAAATTCTGACCCCCTACCATTCCCGGTTGCTTATTGGTATGAACCAGCATCCTTTGCTGTCCTCGATCACTGGGAACAAACCCTATGGCTAGCCGCTAGCGATGAAGCTGAACTCGATTCCTTGCAAAACCTGCTAGAAAGCCGAACGCAGTGCGGGATAGCAGAGGAGCCAGCATCTTCAATCCTAAATCCGAAATCCCCTCATTTCCATTTTTGGACGCCCCAAACTGACTACGAAGATGCGGTGCGGCAAGCGAAAAAGTATATCCGAGCCGGAGATATCTTTCAGGCAAATCTTTCCCTACGCTTTGAAAGCCGCGTAACCGCCAGTCCTTGGGCAATTTATCAAGCGTTACACCAAATTAATCCTTCTCCCTTTGCTAGCTATTGGCAGACTCCGTGGGGGGCACTCATCAGCTGTTCTCCAGAACGATTGGTTCAGATGCACGATCGACAAGCGCAAACGCGACCGATTGCGGGAACGCGATCGCGCGGCACTACACCCGCCCTCGACGAGCATTTGGCGCAAGACTTGATTGCCAATGCCAAAGAAAGAGCCGAACACATTATGCTGGTGGATTTAGAGCGAAACGACTTGGGGCGTGTGTGCGAGTGGGGTTCTGTAGAAGTCAACGAACTTTTCACAATTGAGCGCTACAGCCATGTCATGCACCTCGTAAGCAACGTTATCGGTAAAATTCGCCCAAACTACGACGCTGTTGACCTGATTCGCGCCTTCTTCCCTGGCGGTACTATCACTGGGTGTCCGAAAGTCCGCTGCATGGAAATCATTGAAGAACTCGAACCCGTGCGTCGCAATTTGTTCTACGGTTCCTGTGGCTTTCTCGATTGGCGCGGGCACCTAGATTTAAATATCTTGATCCGTACTCTCCTCTATCCCAAGCGTGCCGATGCAGCGATGGTTTACGGGCAAGTCGGGGCGGGAATCGTTGCCGATAGCGATCCAGAACGAGAATGGCATGAGTCTCTACACAAAGCTCAAGCTCTGCTGGCAGCCTTGGGAAGTTTTAATGTTATTAGTGATTAGTTCTGGGTCATCAGTCCAGTGCCATTGGCGAATGGCTGCCAGACAGGGTTTTGAAGAGCCACTCTTCTATTAGCAACTAGCAACAGAATGATTCGGCTGGGAACAGATATTGTTTATATGCCTCGAATTAAAGCCGCTGTTGAACGCTTTGGCGATCGCTTCTTGCAGCGCGTCTATACTTTTGATGAACAACAAGATTGCGGCTACACTCAGGACGATATCAGTCGCCTCTCTATCAACCAGCTAGCAGGGCGCTGGGCGGCAAAAGAAGCCGTTGCTAAAGCACTGGGAACTGGATGGCGGGGAGTCAGCTACACCGATATTGAGATTCGACGTTTACCCACAGGTGCGCCGCAAGTATTTCTTCACCATTCAGCCGCCGCCCAGACAGCAGGGTGGGAAGATTGTCAGTGGCAGCTAAGCATCAGCCATGATGGCGATTATTCGGTAGCCACCGCCATCCTCGTTTGCTCACCCTGAAAAGTGTCGCCAATTCCCAAACATTCTCTCTGAGGTGCCCGAATACAAGCTATCATCTGCATAGTTTGAACTAGAGTGAAACATCTTGGGTTTCAACAGAGAGCGGCTGGCGCGAGTCGCACTGCCGCTTAAACTCTTCGACTTTTCCCAATCTCTCCCTTAGGGATGGGCATTCTTCGCGTGGATGTTAATGAGCAGCGAAACCTATTTAAATCACCCTACATTTGGCTTACTTTACAGAGTGTGTCTGCTTGAGGACAGCCAGGAACTATTTACGACCCTTTATGCCCAGCGTCTCTTCTTTTTGGTGAATACCAGTCCTACCGGCATCACGTTTGAACCGATTACCCGCAGCGATGGTCGCCTCATGGTGGAAAACCGTTTGCGGATGCTCCGTCGCAACGGTCAAATGGAGGAGTACACCCAACTTCAGGCTATTCATAAGCGAACATTTCAATAGGGGCAAGCAATTAAAAATTAAAAAATCCTTTTTAATGCAAGCATTTTTAATTTTTGCTTCCCTGTTTATTTTCAAGTGAAGTCAAATGACTGGAGCGATCGCCCAACGCCTTTCTGAAATTCGCCAGCAACTACCGGAATCTGTCCGCCTCATCGCCGTTACGAAACAGGTTTCCCCTGAAGCCATGCGCGAAGCTTATGCAGCGGGAGTAAGGGATTTCGGCGAAAGTCGCATCTCTGAAGCTGAACTTAAACAAGCGCAACTGCAAGATTTACCAGACATCACCTGGCACCTGATTGGACACCTTCAAAGTAATAAAGCTCGAAAAGCCCTAGAACAATTTCAGTGGATTCACTCGATAGATAGTTTAAAATTAGCCCAACGATTAAACGAACTGGCGCTTGAGCTGTCGCGATCGCCCTTCATCTGCCTGCAAGTGAAACTACTGCAAGATCCCAACAAGTATGGGTGGACAGTTCCTCAACTGCTTGCCGATTTACCAGCCCTGAATGAGTGCTACAATCTGCAAATTCAAGGTTTGATGACAATCCCGCCTTTCGATCTCAAGGCTTCTGAAATCCTGTCAGTTTTCGATAGAACCCGCAAACTAGCCGATGAAATCAGACAGCAAAACTGGTCAAATATTCAAATGCAGCAGCTATCAATGGGAATGTCAGGTGATTACCCGCTAGCTGTGCAATCTGGGGCAACAATGATACGTTTGGGGCGAATTATTTTTGGAGAACGGGCATCCTGAAAAGCCCCACTATGCTTACAAATGTCAACATCTATTCCGAACAGATGAGTGGGGTAATGAAGAGGCATCGGATATTATATTGCCAGCACGACTATATGATTATTATTGTCGTTTCCTTAAACTAGGACTGCTGCCTCAAGGGTGCCCTGCGATCCCAGCCCCAAAGTCTAACCTTAAATCGTGATGGAGCGTGAACTGTGAATAATATTTTTTCTAAGCTACGAGATTTCGTGGGTCTCAATGAGCCAGCTCAATACGAGTATGACGAGTACGAAGAAGCCGAGGGAGAAGAGTACCAAAATCTCTATCAAGAACAGCATCCTCAACCGACGACAGCAGAAGAAGAACGTCGCCAGAGCCGTCGAGCGCGGACAAACACACCTGTTGCAAGAGAAATAGAAATGGGGACAACAATGAATAATGTGATTGGGATGCCCGGTTCGGTGAATGGAATTTCGGAAGTGATCGTGATGGAGCCACGTTCTTTTGAAGAAATGCCCCAGGCAATTCAAGCATTGCGCGAGCGGAAGTCAGTCGTGTTAAACCTGACAATTATGGACCCAGATCAGGCGCAACGAGCTGTAGACTTTGTGGCTGGTGGCACTTATGCGATCGATGGGCACCAAGAGCGGATCGGCGAAAGTATCTTTCTGTTTACACCGAGTTGTGTTCAAGTCAGTACCCAGACTGGCGTGGTTCACGAAGTGCCTCAACCACAAGTCCGGATTCCCCGTCCCTCTGCCCCCTCCCCAGCTTGGTCAAACGAACCGACCCGGATGGCGCAGTAAAATTTCTGAGTCGAGACGCTTGTTAGCGGTCAATGGTCAGTCGTAACGGCTAAAAACAACTGACCGCCGACAACGGACTTTTCATGCTGATAGGGATTGGGGGACGAGGTTGGCTACTAAATTCGGCATGATTGGTGGCGGGGTAATGGGAGAAGCTCTATTATCCCGCCTGATGCAAAAACAACTTTATGCCACAGAAGAAGTCTTGGTGAGTGAGCCGCAAAAAGAGCGGCGAGACTTTTTGGCACAGCAGTACGGCATCCAGGTGACGGCAGAGAATCGGGCGGTGGCGGCGGCAAAGGATGTGCTGTTACTGGCGATTAAACCTCAAGTGTTTGCAGCGGTGGCGACAGACTTGGAGAAAGAACTTTCTGCCCAAGCGTCGCCGCCAGTAGTGATTTCGATTATGGCGGGTGTTTCTTTGAGGCAACTGGAAGCAGCTTTTCCCCAGGCTCCAGCGATTCGGGCGATGCCGAATACTCCAGCGACGGTAGGGGCAGGAATGAGTGCGATCGCGCTGGGTCAGTACGCCACCCAGCAGCACCTAGAACAGGCAAAGGCGATTTTCCAGGCGGTGGGAGAGGTCGTTGAAGTGCCAGAATCTTTAATGGATGCGGTAACAGGGCTTTCGGGTTCGGGTCCCGCTTATGTGGCGCTGATGGTGGAAGCACTCGCAGATGGTGGGGTAGCAGCTGGATTGCCAAGAGCGATCGCGTCTTCGTTAGCCCTGCAAACCGTCTTGGGGACTGCCCATCTGTTGCACGAATCGGGAATGCATCCCGCTCAACTAAAAGACCGCGTGACTAGCCCTGGAGGTACAACTATTGCTGGGATTGCCCAGTTAGAAAGGGCTGGTTTCCGCTCAGCTTTGATTGAGGCAGTGGTGGCGGCTTCTCGGCGCTCTCAGGAGCTTGGTCGTTAATGCATCGCTGAATACTCTTTTCCGGCTACCAAAAGTAAAATGATTTGTTAAAAATCCTTTATGCGGCAAAAATGGGCAAATAAAGTCTTTATTTTTAGCCTTTTGCTGATACTGGTCGTTACACTTTTTCCTTACGATTTTGCCTTTAAAGAGAATGCTAGTAAAATAAATTATCGCTTTCTCACTTCAGAATTTTTTAAGTTAAGAAATTTTTACGACTTAATCACTAACGTTTTATTATTCTCCCCCTTTGGTTTCGTCTTTTCCTGCTTGATGCAGCAAAAAAGATTCTTAGGGAGAAAGACACTTGTTTTCATCTTATTAACTTCTTTTTGTTTAAGTTTTACAATTGAGATTTTACAGTTATTTATTCCTTCTCGAAGTTCCTCTTTTGTCGATATTGGTGCCAGTATTTTAGGTGCTTTTATCGGTTTTTTAAGCTTTCGTTTAGGGGGAGATAAAAGCCTAGGAGCAGCCTTAAATCTTCTTAGAAGTAGTAAGAGTTTTCTTTCAATCAAAAAGTTAACGGCTGCTTTTATTGGATATATTATATTGATTTTTATAACGACGCTCCTTTGGCAAAATTCTGGAAGTCTCAGTAATTGGAATCACACTTTCCCGCTGAGTCTTGGCAACGAGCCAACCGGAAATAGACCTTGGAAAGGATATATTTCAGAGCTATACGTCGCGAATAAAGCAGTTTCAGATCAAGAAGCAGAATCCGCCTTTTCCTCGGAAATTCCATTTTCTGCAATCAAAAAAGACCTAGTAGCGGTATATCAATTGACTGGTACAGGTAGTTACCCCGATTTAACTGGGCACCTTCCAGATTTATCTTGGCGAGGCAATTTCCCAACTACTCAGGATCAAAGGGGTGCTTCTCTCGATTCCAATCATTGGCTAGAGACAAAAAGCTCTGTAGCTTTAATGACCCAAAAGATTGCTGAAACTTCTCAATTTACAATAGGTGCCGTTGTCGCTACTGCTGACACAATGCAGGCTGGCCCTGCTCGAATTATTTCCCTTTCAGCAGATGATGAAAGCCGCAATTTTACCCTTGGGCAAAAGGGAGCGGATTTGGTGTTTCGAGTGCGAACTCCAGTCACCGGAAAAAATGCAACAAACTATCAACTAGCTGTTCCAAATGTTTTTGGTGACACCAAGAATCATCAGATACTTCTTACCTATGAAGGGTCAATTCTTAAAATTTATATAGATGGATTGAAACAACCTTATTCACTGAAACTGGTTCCGGAGGTGATGATTTTTCAGTTATTACCTTTTGATGCTAATAGTATTAATCTAGAAATCTACAAAATTTTCTATTATGGATTGATTTTTATCCCTATTGGCTTCTTTCTAGCACTCATTAGTGCAAGAGCCAGGGGAAAACTTATTTTTTATGCTGTATTGCTTTTTGGAGGAATTTTATTCCCATCTTTAATATTAGAAGTCATATTAGCGATTGGAACCCAGAGAGCAATTAGGCTGGATAATCTACTATTTAGCATGGCACTAGCTGTTAGCACCATGCTGATAGTGAAAAGGTGGGCTAACTCTTGGTTACGCAGGGAGATAACAGCATAAAAACGAGTAAAGATGCGAAATGACGTTTAGTATCACAACGCCTACGCATCTCTATAAGTTAGGAAATAAGTTAGGAACTTTGTTCGGGTTCTGTTGATAATTTTTGACCGATTTGGGGTTCGGTACCGGCAAGTAAACGCTCAATGTTGCTCTGGTGTCGCCAGATGACGTAGATACCGCCAGCGATCGCAAAGATTAGATAAGGTAACGGCTGCTTGAAAATTAACATCCAAACCGAAACCGCGATCGCACCCGCAATGGAACCGAGGGAAACAATTCGGGAAAAGGCAATAACTGTGCCAAACACCGCTGCTGTTCCCAACGCCACAGGTAAGGACATGGCAAATAAAACGCCCAGGCTCGTGGCAACTGATTTCCCGCCCGTGAAGTTCAGCCAGACAGATTTACTATGACCGATGCTGGCAGCGAATCCGGTGCCAGCGACTAACCAAGATTCCCAGGTGACAGGCAGGACAGACGTTGGCGCAAAAGTTGGCGCGAAGGCATAGAAGGCGTAAACCAAAGCGATCGCGCCGACTCCTTTAAATAGATCGATCAGTAACACCGCGATGGCTGGCCCTTTTCCCAAGTTTCTGAGAACATTGGTGGCACCTGTAGAACCAGATCCCTGCTCTCGAATATCAATCCCTTTGAGCCAGCGTCCTGCCAAATAACCCGTAGGAATCGAGCCTAAGAGATAGGCTGCGATTAACAATGCCCCACTTAAAGCCAGCTGTAGACCCATCTAACGCCTCTTGCTTGTAGCTCAATTCGTCTGTCGCTAATATCTCATATCAGCGGACATCTGCTGAGGATCGGGTGCAAAAGCTAACCACAGAGGAAATTGCAGCAGCGACAGATTAATCTGATCTTCTGTCTCATCAATGATAATTAGCGGCATCTGGCGTTCCTTAACTAAACGCTCTGCCTTTTGCACGACCGCTTCTGGGGATTCAAACAAAACGATTCCCTGTTCTGGACCAAAATCAGAGCGGGAAATGCCCAGACAGTCTTGCAAACCCCGTCGCCATTCTCCCAATCGTTCTGGGGAGTTGGCGAGGATCAGGGCACGAACGCGATCGCCATACAGCGTGCTTAATACCGAGATGACGGAAGAAGCAATCAGGATATTTTGCAGGCGACTGCCCATTGTCCGCAAAGCGCCTCTTCCTCCTTGCGTGAAAAACCAGTTCGCAACTCGCTCCGCATGAACCGGCTCAAAGGTACGACGCAATTGCCAGGGCGGGCCATAATAGTCAGGTCGCGTCCGGTACTGGTCTAAAATACTGCGAATTTGTTTTGCAGTTGATTGAAAGCTCTGTTCTGTAAATTTGGGGTTTACAGGCGATGCAGCCTTCGACTCTTCCACGACTGGAACTGCCTTCGGGGGTTCTGGTTCCTTCTGGAGTTGCAATTCTTCTGCGGCTACTACCAAATCTTGTAAGCTACCGACCAGATAATCTTTAAAGCCTTGCACCCGAATGGCTAATTCTTGGGAGGTGCCAGCAAAGGTTCTTCGCATTTCCTCTCGGATGCGTTCCCGTCGTCGTTCCAGTTGTTCAACGGAAATTTGTAGTGTTTGTCTGCGTTGTTCCAGATCGTTCAAAGACTCCTGCACCAGACGGTTTAACGCCGCTTGGGTTTGAGCCAGCTGGTCTTGCAGAACTTTATTATGAGAAGCTTGCAGGGCGGCAATTTCCTGAATTAATGCCTCTTCCTGCTGTTGTAAATCAGCCACCCGTTGCTCTAAAACAGAGACGGAATTTTCCATCGCTACTGTTATATTTGGCTCCTCAGCATTATCTGATTCCTCAACAACGGCGACTAGAGTTATATCTGGCTCCTCAGGCTCCTCAGAATTATCTGATTCCTCAACAACGGCGGCAATTTCCGCTTCTGAATCATCAAATGCCTCCACAACAGCGGCAATTTGTAATGCTATAAGATTGTCTGAGGCTGGATCGGCAGTTACAGTTTCCTCTTCTGGCGCTTCTAAATTGTCCGATGCTTCAACAACTGGCTGTTGCTTTTGTTCTTGCTCTTGTTCTTGTTCTTGGGTTTGAGGTTCGTCTGAATTCATCTAACAATTAACACTTAACAACTAACAATTAACTACTCATCTGTAAGGACGCGCATCTGTGTATCCCTACGCACTTGCTTTTGGACAGCGTTGTTCCAAGCAAGTTTTTAGCATTTTGGGATCGAAGAGAACCGGCAAAAAGTGAATGCTTTTAACTTCTTTGAAGTAAAACAGAATCGGCACTGGAGTCCAGAAGATCTGCCAATTTTGCCATTCCTGGTAGGGAAAACGCCGAATTAAGGTTTGGGAACGATAAACATCTAATGCTGTTTCGGTGAATTGCAGGCGAATCGTTGCCGCCTGAAACAGCAAGAACAAACCAAATGCAGCGATCGCTAAACTCACCCAAGGTTGAACGAATAACAGCCCAATCGAAGCCGCCACTAACACCAAAGGAATTGCGTAGCTGGGTGCCAGTTCAACAGTTTGTGACGGTAAAGAAGATGTAGTAGTAGTCACAGGCATAAACCCGATATTGTAAACTATCGTACTAGACCTACCCACTTTCTTAGCGTACAAGCTTAAGTGGGGCGGCAGTTTAAATCCCGATTCGAGATTCAAGCTCAGGATTGTAACTTTATTTATTTTAAAGGTTTTCCGCCTCAGACCCCTTTGAGTACGGCACTGCCCGTTCCCTGAAACATCAACCACGATAAGAAAAAGTTAGAAATAAAGATAGCGAGCAAAGCTGTAACGACTGCCGTAGTGGTCGATTGTCCAACACCTTTTGCGCCCCCAGTGGTTGTTAAGCCCCAACTGCAACCAATTACGGCAATCAGCGCCCCAAAGAAAAATGCCTTAATTAAGGCACTACACAAATCCCAGACTTGCAGGAAATTTCGGGCAGACTCTAAAAATACATTTGGGGCAATTCCGTAGAGATTTCTGGCAATGAGCAATCCCCCTGCCATGCCAGTGAGGATAGACAAAATGGTTAAAACTGGCAGCATTAAGCAGCAGGCGATCGCGCGGGGAATCACTAGGTAATCAATTGGGTCAGTTTTCAGCATATAGAGGGCGTCGATTTGCTCGGTGACGCGCATCGTGCCAATTTCAGCGGCAAACGCCGAACCAACTCGTCCTGCCAAAATTACGGCAGTCAGGACGGGACCAAGTTCCCGACATAAGGAAAGCGCTAACACTCCGCCCACAGCACTGCCCGCACCCAAGTTGACAAATTCTCGCGCCACCTGAATGGTGAATACCATGCCGACAAAACCGGCTGTTACCAACGCAATTAAGAGCGATTCTGGGCCAACCATCGCCATTTGGTCGAGGGTGTTGCGCCGATGGATTTTTTTTGTCAGAAGGTGAACGACCACCTGCCCACCCAGCAAAATCGCCGCCAGCAACCGCTGACCCCATAACTCTAAGCTGGAACCGGAAGAAGTCTCGCTCAAGGTTGCCCTGCTGACTTAACGACTGTGTAAAGCATAGATGTGTAAAGCATAGCTGATGAGCGGCGAGCTACAAGAATCTCTTTTGTGCTGTTTGCGTTCTGAAGTGAGGATTCTCAAGGGTTTCGCCCCCTCTGCGGCACTCCTATAGAAGGAATGAATGAATTTCTGAGATATGTTTACGGACTTTAAACAAGATTTTTAAGGTTTATTTAAGATTTCTGACAGATCGGGATAGTGACAGCGATCGCTTCTATCGTATATAGAAGTTGAAAGTCTCGTTCCCAATTCCCCGCTCGGCAGTTCATTCGCACTTACGGTTTCATGAACATTTTGCCTAACTATTTCCGTTCCCTACTCTTGACGAGTTTTCTTAGCTTCACCGCCCCGATTCTGCTGTTCGCTAGTGTGTTGGCAAGTCTGTCCATACTAGGTTACATTCCCCTCCTTGAAGCAGTCAGTCAGTGCGGCAGAGCGGTAATTCTAGAGTTTCTTACCGTCTTCGGCAGCGGATGTTCCATTGAAGGTCTCCTCGTAATCGGTTTTACCTGTAGCGTTGCTGGAGCCATGTTTGACACCTACGCCTTTTATCGTTACCAAAATTTACGTGGAAATTAATCTTTCGCGATCGCTTTCGTCGTTGCCAAATCCCCAACCATCAACAAGCGTTCTGTTGCGCGATCGCAGTTCTGACAGAATTTGTTAGAGAATGCCGTCTCTACCCAAAGTCTCTACCCAAGTTAGGTAATTGTGCCCCCAAAAGCGAGGCACAACCACAAAAGACTTACTTTACAGATTCCACCGATCGCAATTTCGCTTCATTTGTGTCGGATCTGGTCGTAAATCTTCAAATATTCCGCCCCTGGATCTTTCCACGAGTAGTCATACTCCATACCCTGGAGCGCAAGCTGACGAAACTCTTCGGGATGGTTGTACCACAGCTTAAAAGCACGCTCCATTGCTGATTCAAACGCAGGCTCATCACTGTGCTCGAACACAAAACCATTCCGTTTTTCCGGGGGCTTTGTTTGGTCGTAGTCTCGGTCAAACACAGTATTCACCAGTCCACCAACTGCCCGCACGACTGGCACCGTGCCGTACTTTAAGCCAATCATCTGAGTCAGTCCGCAGGGTTCGTAGTTGCTAGGGACAATAATCATATCCGCCCCTGCATAGATCAGGTGGGATAACTCTTCATTAAAGCCAAGTTCTAGATGAACGTCAGGATTCTCATTCAAAAAGGCTTTTTCGTGCTGGAAATGGGTGTTGATTCCCGGTTCCGTTGCCGAACCCAACAGTACAAATTGCGCCCCATTGTTAAGCGCGTAGTAGATCGCATGATGGACAAGATGGACGCCTTTTTGAGCGTCTAAACGACCGATGTAGGCAACGATAGGTTTATCAACGTCGCGGAGCAAAAGTCTCTCCCGGAGGGCTTTTTTAGTCTCGGCTTTCCCTTCTAGATTCTCTTTGCTGTAATGAGCCGGTATATAGCGATCGCTTTCGGGATTCCAAAAATCACGATCGATGCCGTTGAGTACGCCAGTGAATTTATCCTGGTGCAGATGTAAGGTATGACCTAAACCAGAGCCAATCTCCGTGCAGCGGGCTTCCCAAGCATGATGGGGCGAAACGGTCGTCACAGCGTTGGCATAAACAATCC
The DNA here is from genome assembly GCF_039961955.1 of Trichocoleus sp. DQ-A1. Taxonomy (NCBI): domain Bacteria; kingdom Bacillati; phylum Cyanobacteriota; class Cyanophyceae; order Leptolyngbyales; family Trichocoleusaceae; genus Trichocoleus; species Trichocoleus sp. DQ-A1. Next base: position 107,873 of record NZ_JAMPKE010000013.1, on the reverse strand, counting down.
CCCCTTTCATAAAGTTCAAGGCAAAAGGGTTGAAGTTATCTTGCAGGCGATCGTAAGTGAAGTAGCAAGATTCGTTATTCAGCCCGGTTGCCCACAGGGTCTCTTTACCGCCCATCCCTTGATGTTTGAAATTGTGAATGGTGTAGCAAACCCGTTGAAGACCCATCTCATACTTGTAATTCTCGAAGAGCATGACTGGAATTAAGCCGGTCTGCCAGTCATGGCAATGAATGATATCGGGTCGCTTGTTGCTTTGGAGGAGAAATTCTAAAGCGGCTTTGCTGAAGAACGCAAACCGCATATTGTCGTCGTTGCACCCGTAATAACAGCCTCGATTGAAGAAATTATCTTCAGAGTGGGGTTCGATAAAGAAACACAGCCGCCCGTGTACCCAACCACAATAAACAGAACAGTGGACTTTACCGCCATACCAGGGTACCCACAAATCACGGTAAGCATCGTGAAGTCCCCAGATGTGGTCGTACCGCATACAATCGTACTTAGGCAAAATCAGCTCGACGCAATTTCCCTGATTTTCTAACTCCCGACTCAGCCCGTAAACGACATCTCCCAAACCACCAGCTTTGATGACCGGAGCGCATTCAGAGGCAATTTGTACGATGTACATCCTTACTCCTCCTGAGATAGAAATCTATTTTCTTAATTTCACAAAAGTATATATACACCTCAGCAATAGCGACCCCGCCATTCGGTATAAACAATAAAACTGTTATGGGAAGATAAGCGATCGCATCGCGTATCCGTTCTTAGCACCTTTCCTTACTAGCCGGACATCGTTGTTTGATTCCGGCTTCCTTCGCTGGATGCGACCCGTAGAATAGACAAAGCTCGTCCGAGTTCTTTTGGAGGCGATCGCAAATGGTCAGGACACCATCTAAATCCTTAACCTTGGAAGAGTTTCTGAAGCTACCAGAAACCAAACCCGCCAGTGAATACATTGATGGACAAATTATTCAAAAGCCAATGCCGCAGGGGAAACACAGCATAATTCAGACAGAACTACCCACGGTTATCAACACAGTTGTTAAGCCTCAGCGTGTTGCAAAAGCTTTTTCAGAACTGCGATGTACTTTTGGCGGACGTTCAATTGTCCCTGATGTCTCAGTGTTTACCTGGGATAAAATTCCCCGCGATGAGAATGGCGAAATTGCTAACGTTTTCCCATCGGCTCCTGGTTGGGTAATTGAAATCTTATCGCCCGACCAAAGCCAAACGAAAGTCACAAAGAATATTCTGCATTGCCTAAAATATGCAACTCAAATGGGTTGGTTGATCGATCCAAAAGAGCACACAGTGTTTGTTTATCTTCCAACTCAACTTTTAGAATTATTTGATGAACCAGAACAGCAACTTCCCGTGCCATCTTTTGCTAATGAACTGCGACTGACAGTAGAAGAGTTGTTTGGTTGGCTGTTGGCGTAACTTAAATTAAATAGCGATCGCGTCTTGGTCTGTTTGAGTTAGGCGATCGCTTTCAATATGTTTATCCAGGAAAATCTCTAGCTTTCTTCTACCTATGTGGAAGAAAGATGGTTGTAATAAGAAAGTTATTGTACTACAGTATAATACATAAAGTTTTAATGGAACTATAGTTAGTTATGGATAGTAACCAAGTTAGAGATTTTGCTGAGCGTTTTAAAAAGTTTTATTACTACAGAGCTTTGCTTTGTGAAAAGTTAATTAACAGTGAGGTAGTCATAAGAGGACATATGCTAGAGCTGTCTCCTCCAGAGTTTAACCCTTTTCAAAATCTTTCTGTTGAAGCCTACGTGGTAGGGTTTGCCGCTCTCGATGGTTTATCGTCTGTATGGCAGGCACTCAGCACACCAACAACAAAAATCGGCAACCAACAAAGATTTGTCTCTTTTTTGCTGAATGTAAAGGTAGAGAAGTATTTAGATCGTGTGAGTACCCCTTTCCTAAATTACTTTTTGAAAAAAGATAAAATTGAGGAACCTTTCACGCAAGAGATTCAAAATCAATGGGTCAATAACAGAAAGCAGAATGAATCTCATAGAGTTTACTGCGATCCTACAATTGATCAACTTAAGGATTTATATATAAACTGCCATAAACACAACACTATTCCTCCCGAACAAATCATCAAGGATATAGACGCTGTGCTTACCAAGTTTACATATGCCGCGCTTATATATAAATACTATCGATGCCCATTTGTTCATGAATTCCGCGCCTCTCAATATGCTGCTTGTTTTAACCAAGGACAACACATCTCTGTCAGAAAGTTTTTCTCGGACATATCACCATCTGGAAAAGTGATACCTCGTGATGAGGTTAAACCTCAGTTAGATGTTGGTATTGGTGTCTTAACAGAAAGTATTAAGAAAGGTGCAGATATTGTCTATGACCTGATAATAGAAAAACAAGTGACAGATATTCCCTACGGATCTAGTGATGAAATTGAGATAGCAAAAAAAGTTAAGAGGTCGAAGGACGAGCGCCGTTAGCATATTCATTACCAAAAATATACTCATCTTTCGCATAAGATACGTTAGAGCCACGTAAGGATATCGAATGGAATCAATCCCTCAATCATTCATAGAATGAAATGACTTAAATGGTGTTGTTAAAATTCCCAAAACATGACTTATTTCCTTAATAAAATAGTCTCGCTTATCAATCCATATTTAAATATTAAATACCTTCTAATTCCTCTAACTGTCAGAAATGAGGCAAGAGTAATTAGCCTGAATGAGTAGCCCGATCGCTATCTTCAGTCAGAAGGGAAGGCGATCGCTTATTCTGGCAAAAAGTTAGAATCTAAAACTTCTGTGGATGTATAGGGACATAATTGCGGAAATATCTCTAATAGCAGTTCAGTTTCAGCACTCGCCTGTTCAACTGCATCTGCATAAGATTCAGCAAAGACTTCTTCAAGATAAGGCTTGAGGCTGGGAGAATCTTTTAGAGCTTCACGAATGCGTCTGCGATGCTCAACGATACTACCTTTCCAGCTACCGCTTCTTTTCTCTGGCTGAAATTGCCATTTAAGTAAGTGAGTCAGGACAATAATAAGATTACTCTTTAGACTCCGGCGCTCACTTCGTCCCATGTCCTCGATTTCTTCGATTAGATTTTCCCATTCGATATTAGGGTAGTCTCCAACCCGCAACTTTTCTACAGTAGTTTGAATCCATTTCAGGTAGTCCGTCTCGTACAAACTCTGTCGGTTAGCTTCTAGTTCTCTTGTCATAACCGTTTCCTCTCAAAGTCCCGAACTAGCTGACACAAGACTTCTCCCAATGGATTGTCAGTAATATTGTAGCGATCGCTCTCACCCAATCAGCCATAAGCAGCGAGGAAAGAGCGATCGCATCCCTACTGAATGAGAATTACTGCCTCTTCCGCCTTGGTATTTAGAGCTTTTTTCAATTCTTGCCCAACTTTCCCAATCAGTTCGTCAAAAGCTTCCTGATTCTCTGTTAGTTGTTGTCTGAAAACCTTCTCTAACTCAGGTTTCATTTGCTCGCAGGTAGAGTCGATCTTGCTATCGCTCAAAAGAAGAGAACGAGTCCAACTCGGAACATCTACCTTTGTCTTAATTGCTTCTTGGGTTTTACTGCGGGTGATCTCCACTCCTGCGGCAAGAACTGAGGCACCATAGATTAGCACGATGGGCCAGGTCAAATGCCCGGTTAAAATTAGAGCGATGATGCTACCGACAGTCCCTCCACCAATCACTACATTGACAATAAATCCCACCGTTTCGGCAAGAATCGTGTCGCCAATCGATAGGTCTGGACTAACCACATCGGGGTCTATACTTTCCTCAAACCTTAAGCTACTTCTGGGTATCTGAAACTTTTGACAAATGGGGTCGGTTTCTTCAGCTAATTCGGGTTGGATCTTACTGTTAAACCAAGTAGCACATTGCGTATTGACGATTTGCCGAGCGCCAGGACTTTCAATCCACTGCTCGGCCTGCTTTTTCATAGACTCTTCCAAATCAGCCAAAGTGCGTATTTTGTTGTTTTGCCAGTTTTTTAAACTTGGTTGAATTGTGCTTTCAATCAGCCCCTCTGATAGTGGCTTAGCCAGCAATTCGATTAACTCTGGAATATGTTTTTTGACCAGGTCTTTTAACTTTTTTGAGTCAAATAGTGTATTGACCTCTTCTTTAAAGGCAGCAGCACGCAGATCCCATCTTCCTACCCGTGCTAGACCTAAGGCAATACAGCGTTCGGGTTCTGGATCGGGGCGAACTTGAGTGTCCGGTTCCGGGAAGATTTCCTCGCAAATCTGGCGCGTAAATTTCATCCGGGATGCACCGCCAGTCATCAGCAAAAGTTGCGGTACAAAACCTTGTTTTTCAAGCCTTTCTTTCGCCTCATTCACTGATTCCCGGAACGAATGAAGCCAACTCTTGCCGCCCAATTCTGCCAAGGGGTGGTTCAAGATTTCATCCATAATCGCTTTATTAACTTGAGGCACAAAGTAAATCTGTTCGTTGATCGACTCAAAGCCGCGTGCAAAGGATTGTGGATTGCTGTATACCTGTTCGTTAGAAAAGTAATCTTCCTTCGCTTTGCGACAAGCAAGTTCGCAACGCGCTTGGTGATGAGGATATGCCTCAAATACTCGTTCGAGCAACGCTTTTTCCTCGTGGTTAGCGAGAGTCTGGGCAAAAATCGCTTTATCGATTAAAGAAGCTCCCAGCGCATTACTGCCGAAATCTATCGGGATTTCGTGCAAACTCTTAACCAGGGTAAAATCTGTAGTCGAAGAGCCAATATCAACGATTAGCACCGACGATTTAAGTTTGTCATAAGAAAGTTTCCCGGCTTCCTTGGCTTGCATGAAAGCCGCCCGCGATTCTGGGACAACACTCACTAAAGGAATACCAGATTCCTTCAGTAACTTTTGGTATTCTTCTCGTTCGTTAACAGACCATCCTGAAGGGCATCCGACATAAAATTGGCTGGTTTCTCCACCTTCAATCTGCTTGCTTTCTTTCAAAAGACGATAGTAAGTTTCTAGAAACTTGCTAATTGTTTCCCGATAAGTCGGGTCGGTATTTGGTTTTTGTTTGAAAGCGATTTTGAGCTGAGTAACGCCAGCTTGGATTAATGCTTGTTCTCCAATTAGATAACCGATATCGGGATGCCAAGCTAGTGCTGTGATTTGAACTTTTTTATTATTAACTTCAAGCATCCCTGGCGGCTCGATGCTCTCCACTCTCGCCTGAGCGACAGCGGTTTCACCGTGCCCCAGATCGAATCCGATAGTTTCTAAAACTTCCATTTTTATACTTTCCGCTAATCAACCAGGTACAAATTTCCGAATAATTACCCTATTTTTAAGAGGGCTAGAGGGAGCTTCCATTGTTCGCTGAAATTTTTGCTCCCCCCAAACCCCTATGGAAAGGGGACTACGCAACAAGGGAAATACTGTCTAAATGAAGACTTGGCGACTACAAACAGCCACGATGACAAGATATCTTACTCTCTAGCCTCGGAGTAGGCTGGCTCAATCACTCGACCGCGTCGGAGCAAGCGATCGCCTTTAAACAAAGCGGGAGTTATCGTTACAGACTCTTTCGCGGCAGGATCGATACTTGGCTCGAAATCAAAATACTCGCGATGCGTATCGTCCCCTTGGTAAATCTGAACCCGAATTCCCTGCTCCATTAAAATCTGTGGCAGCAATTTGGTGAGTTGAAGCGACATCTGGGGTTTCTCCAGAATTGACGCACCCATAAGTCTCTGAAGCAGATTCAACAGTTCTGGTAGCTCTTCTATTCCACTAGCATCCAGCGGTTTTTTTACTTCCTGAGTCCGGGCGACTGCCAAATCAATGGTGTTTAGCGCATCGGTCAGGTTGTCCAGAAAGACTTGGCTATCAACGCGAACGATCGGCTGGGGCGCTTCTACAGGTTGAAGAGAAACTGCACGATTGGCGCGATCGCGTTTATCGATTTGGAACACCACTTCTAGTCCAACCAGCAGAGACACCAGCAATATATCCATCCAAGCTCCTGGTGCATCTGAAGCCAAGGAGAATAGAGAATCTAAAATTCCTACGCAGATGAGTCCCTGTAGCACTTTCAGGATTATGGTTTTGGGAGAAACCCTTCCGACTGGGTTAGCACTCTGCTGAGGCTTTGGCTCCAAAACTTTCGTCTCATTGGCAGCGGTGAGAGTCCCCAAGGACTGCCGCAAAGTGTCCAGGAATAAAGAAGCCAGACGTACTTGAGCGACGCTTAACTCGCCAACGTAACTGCTCTGAATATTATCGAGTCGCTTTTGAACCAGCTTAACGACCTGCTCCGGGCTAGTTGCCTTATCAATCTCTGTCTGAACTTCGCTGCGTTCTTTGGTAAAAAGTGTATATAGTGTTTTCATCGCAAATTAAGGCTTCAGCGTTGCTAAAATATTGAACAATCGGTTATTTTACTAAAATTTTATATAAGTGCTAAAGCTAGTTTTATAAACTGATTTTTACAAAGCATTTTTAAGTTTAGGAAGCTTATCAATATTTTTTTCAAAATGTCATTAGTTGAATTTGCTTAAAAAGGGACAAATTTAATCCAAAACTTTCTGTTTACCTTGATACTTTATCTCTAATAGCTCGGTAAGGAATATTGCTATTTTTCTTACCAAGCAAAAGTTTTGAGAACAGCTTCCTGCACGGTACTTAACTATAAAGATAACTTTTACGGCTGATTCTAACTTCTACCCTAAGGAACAGCGCGATCGCTAGTGGATTATCAATGGCATTCTAGCGATCGCTTTCAGCAAAATTAGCCTAGAAGCAGTGGAGGCGATCGCCTTGATAGAGTAACCTTGAGCAAAATGAGTTAACTAAACTAAGCTTTACTGTTAAGATAGCTGCCAAATATTTTTATTTCGACTGGAATTGCGAGGCGGAGTTTCGATTGCATACTTCTTGGGTAAAAGTTAGCAGACTGATGAGAATGCTAAATTCTACTTTAGAGCGAAACTAATAAAAAAGAATTCCCTCTAAGGTACGGAAATGAGAACTCGCCTTGGAGGTATAACCGAACCTACTATTTTTTAAACCGCTGTTAAGCTCAAGCCACCTTTAGACATTGAGCATCATGGGAAAGGTAGCTGGAATTAGTTTAGGTGCGACAAATTCTTGTATTGCAGTGATGGATGGTAAGCAACCCATCGTCATCACCAACGCTGAAGGATTCCGCCTCACTCCTTGTGTTGTAGCTTACACTAAGAACGGGGACAAATTGGTTGGTGGGATTGCCAAACGTAACGCACTGATGCAGCCAGAAAACAGCTTTTACGCTGTTAAACGCTTTATTGGACGCAAATACGACGAAGTCATCAACGCAGTAGATAAAGTTTTTTATCAAGTTCTACCCGATAGCAATGGTGGCATTAAAATCAACTGTCATCGTATAGGCAAAGAATTTACCCCTGAAGAAGTTTCTGCCCAAATTCTGCGTAAACTTGTCGATGATGCCAGCAAATATTTAGGGGAAGAAGTAACTCAAGCGGTTATTACTGTTCCTGCCTACTTCAACGATTTTCAACGTCAAGCCACCAAAGAGGCTGGCAAATTAGCGAATTTAGAAATCCTCCGCGTCATCAACGAACCGACTGCTGCTTGCCTTGCCTACGAACTAGATAAGAAAAATAACGAAACTATCCTCGTCTTTGACTTAGGCGGTAGCACGTTAGATATTAGCATTCTCGAAGTAGGTGATGGTGTATTTGAAGTTTTGGCTAGCAGTAGCGACCCTGATCTTGGTGGTGACAACTTCGACCAAAAAATTATCGATTGGCTGACTAACCAATTTCAAAGTCAAGAAGGTCTCGACTTACGCCAAAATATACAGGCTTCCCAGCGGCTTACAGAAGCAGCCGAAAAAGCAAAAATAGAGCTTTCCCTCGGAACGCAAACAGAAGTAGACCTACCCTTTATTACAGCCACCCCGGATGAGCCAAAACATCTCAACGCTACCCTTACTAGAGCTGAATTTGAAGAAATGTGTTCTGAGCTTTTAGCTCGCTGTCGCCTTAACATCGAACAAGTAATTAAACAGGCGAAACTAAGCCTTAGTGATATTAATGTTGTTGTCCTGGTTGGTGGTTCTAGCTGCATTCCGGCTGTCCAAGACTTAGTGCAGGAGGTGACGAATCAAGAACCCTTGAAAAGCATTAACCCGGACGAGGCTGTAGCAATTGGGGCTGCTATTCAGGGGAAAGTAGCCAGAAGAGACAATTCTATTTATTGCATGAGGGATGTCACTCTTTTATCTTTGGGAATCGAAACTATAGAGGGTACTATGACAAAAATTCTCTCCCGTCATAGTAATATTCCTGTCATCAAATCTCAAAAGTTTTATACTGCAACTTATGGGCAAACCAGTGTAGAAATAAATATTTTAAGGGGTGAACGAGAATTCGCTAAAGATAACCAGAGTTTGGGGATTCTTCGATTAGATGGGCTTTCTTTGGAGAGAACAGAAATTCAAGTAACTTTTGACCTTGATGCTAATGGTATTCTGAATGTTTATGCCAAAGAAATAAGCACGGGGCAAGAGAAATCAATTAGCATTATCGGCACTGCCACTATCCCTGCACCTGAAGTGGAGAGTATGGTGAGAGATGCAGAACGCAATGCCGAAGCCGATCGCATACTTCGCCAAAAGATTGACATGGCGAACTTGATAGAAGCTCGTAAAAATGAAGGACAAAAACTTAAAAGTTACTCTTTGAAACTTACATCTAACGTTGACGCAGATTTTATAACTGAAGATTCTAGAAAGATGAATGATGCTTATCGGGTTCTTTTTAATTTGACGAATAACCTGGTAGAGCAAGTGCTTGCCGCCCAGAAAAGGCAAATCGAAGGACTGTTAAAGAATTTGGAGAAAGCGATCGCTCAAGGGAATTATGATGAGATCAAGTCGCTTGGTAATGAATTGCAACAACTCATGATGCAGATAGGTGATGCTGCTTCACCAAGAGCGATCGCGACTATTGACGATGAATTCTATGAAGTGATTTGAGCTGCGAAGGGTAGATATTCTACCCTTCCTCAGAGCGCTCGCATCTTAATATCGCTTTCTTTTTGTGACGTTACACATCAGATTCCTCAACCCCGGCTCAATGGCGGCAGTAAACGGCTTTGTTGTAGCTATATGAACTAGTATTCTCTTTCCTCCCTTAGCTGAGTAACTGGAAATTTTAGAGCCGGGATTTTATTTGCCAGATCGTTTCAAAGCTTGAAGATTCCGTGTTATTTGAGACGCAGACTTTTGATTTTTGACGATTGCTCGAAAAGCTCTTTATTGAGCTATTGGCTAATTGGAACAGCAGGAGCGTTCAAAACCGGCAGTAGTTTAATGCCGTATTCTGCCTCAACAACGTCTTTTTTATAATCTAAACTCCAGATTTCTAAGGCACAATCATCATCTGGCTGAGTGGGTTTTATGTGGAGCTGAAGTTCTTTAGTTTCCGCGTTGTATTCGCACTGCACTTGCCGAATTGCACCAATTTGCCTCCGGTCGAGAGCAACTGCCAATCTGAGCAAGGCACTCAACTGAGCAACGATCTGTCGGTGCTGTTTAGTCGGCAGATTTTGATAGTTCTCGTGCTTTTTCCTCGGCGCACTCTTGCGGTGATAGCGGGCTAAATTCGCAATTACATCAATTTCGGCTTCCGTATAGCCTAAAAGTTCACCGTTGCGAATTAAGTAAAAAGAGTGTTTGTGGTGGGAAGAATGACTGATATGGTGTCCGCAATTGTGTAAAATTGCGGCTGCCCAAAGTAGTTCCCGTTCTTCTGAACCCCAGTGATGGAGGATGCCTTGGGTTTGGTCAAATAAGCTAAGGGCAAATTCTGCGACTCGCTGAGCGTATTCCAGGTTAACGCCGTATTTACGGGCGGTTTTGATTACATTACGCTCGCGTACAGAACTTTGGTAGCGCAGCTTGTCTTCGATCAAGCCGTGCGCGAGCATCCAATCGACGATCACTCCTTCGCGGAGACTCCGTTCGCAGACCGTTAGCAATTCAGCGCCTAGCAGCGTCATCGCTTCTTGTAAAATAACCGCCCCGGCAACAATAATTTCTGACCGCCGCTCTGACATTCCTGGTATGGCGGCTCGTTCTAAGTAATTGAGCCTTCGCAAGCGATTCACTAAGTCTCTCAAGTCATTAAGACTCAGCTGGTAGCCATTTAGCGAAAAGGGGTTAGTACCTAGTTTTTCTCGCGCGTGTATCGTCACCAGCGTCTCAATCGTCCCGGACGTTCCCACTAAACGCGGCTGTTCCCCTGGTTGGAGAACTGCCCGCAATTCATCAACGGCTCGTTCTAGCTGTCCGCGCACATAAGCTTGTAGGGACTGAAATTCGCCATTGCTGATGGGATCTGTGGTAATCAATTCTGCGGTTAGTCGGACGGCACCGACTTTAGTGCTGCTGAGCGATCGCGGTTCGTGACTATCCCCTAAAATTAACTCGGTCGAACCGCCGCCAATGTCAATAATGATGTGGGGTTGGTTGTTCAATTCCATGCCCGACAGCACGCCTAAGTAGATTCTCCGGGCTTCTTCTTGACCGGAAATTAGATTGACAGATAAGCCTAAATCTGATTCTACTTGTTTCAAAAAGTCTCGCCCGTTGGGGGCTTCTCTTACCGCACTGGTTGCCACGGCGATTATTTGTTCGGCGTTGAGACTTTGGGCAATTCCCTGGAAGCGCTTTAGCGCCGCGATCGCTCGTTCCATTGCCGCTGGTGTCAGATTGCCCGTCTTTTTATCGCGATCGCCCAGTCTCACCGTGTCTTTTTCTCTAGCAATAATCGAAAAAGCAGGCAGCTTTGGTTGAATTTGCACGACTACCATGTGCAGGGAATTGGTACCTAAGTCAATCGCGGCGAGAATCCGATCTCGATCCACGCTAGGAGTTGAAACACCCGCAGAATTATCTTTAGCGTTGGCAACTAAATTGACCATTTCGATGTATCCAGGGTTGCAGAACCAGCCGAGATTTGATGAATAAGGATATTCTATAGGGGATAAAGATGTGATTAATGATATTTCTGGATACTCATTTTTCTAGACCATGCTGACCCAGCAAGAACATAAAGAAACAGAACCCACCTGGCTTACAGTCGTCCGGCTTTTGAGATGGGATAAGCCAGCAGGACGCCTGATATTGATGATTCCGGCACTATGGGCGGTCTTTCTGGCAGCAGCAGGAAAGCCACCGTTGCCGCTGGTAGGCGTGATTGTACTGGGTACTTTAGCGACCAGTGCTGCCGGGTGTGTTGTCAATGATTTGTGGGATCGGGATATCGATCCGCAAGTAGAAAGAACGCGATCGCGTCCCCTCGCCTCTCGCGCTTTGTCGGTCAAAACTGGCATCGTCGTTGCCTTGGTAGCGATGAGTTGCGCTGGGGTTCTCGCACTCTACCTTAATTCCCTTACTTTCTGGTTGTGCGTGGCGGCAGTTCCCGTAATTATTTTCTATCCCACCGCCAAGCGGGTGTTTCCAGTGCCTCAGCTAGTGCTGTCGATTGCTTGGGGTTTTGGCGTGCTGATTAGCTGGACTGCTGTAACTGCCAAGCTAGAAGAACCCACCTGGATTTTATGGGGCGCGACGGTACTCTGGACACTTGGATTTGACACCGTTTATGCCATGTCAGATCGGGAAGATGACCGGCGGATTGGCATTAATTCCAGCGCTTTATTTTTTGGCAATTATGCGGCTGAAGCTGTTGGTGTCTTCTTTACTAGCACGGTTATTTTGCTTGAATGGCTGGGAATTGTGATGGATCTAAAGCTTAGCTTTTGGATCGCTTTGAGTTTGGCAACCTTAGCTTGGATTTGGCAATATTCTCGACTCAGCCGGAAAGATATCCCAACGCCAGTATATGGGGAAACTTTTCGCCAAAATGTTTGGATTGGTTTTGTTTTACTGGCTGGAATGATTGTTGGTTCTCTGTAGGTTTGAGTAAGTTTTTTGAAGATAAAGAACGCAAAGGCGATCGCAAAGATACGCTGAGGAAAATGCTAATTCATTGCACTTCTATTACTTTGCCTACCTTTGCGTAAAACTCTGCGTACCTCGGCGTTAAAAATTTCAACGCTTAGGAGTAAGGTCAGCTTGCCATGAAAAAAACCCTAATTGGCGTTATGGGACCAGGAGCCAACGCCACAGAAACTGACTTAGAAAACGCTTATAAACTCGGTCAATTCATCGCCCAAGAAGGATGGGTTTTGCTGACTGGTGGCAGAAATGCTGGTGTGATGGATGCGGCGAGTAAAGGGGCAAAATTTGCTAATGGTTTAACAATTGGCATTCTTCCCACTAACGATACCAGCGCGGTTTCTGATGCTGTAGATATTGCAATTGTTACCGATATGGGAAATGCGAGAAATAATATTAATGTCCTTTCTTCTGATGTTGTGATTGCCTGCGGCATGGGTGCAGGAACCGCTTCAGAAATTGCCCTGGCTTTGAAGAACTATAAAAAAGTGATTTTATTAACGAATCATCCAGAAAGTAAAGCTTTTTTCCAAAGCTTGTCTGAAGACTCTATTTTGATTGCCAATACTCCAGCAGCGGCAATCGAAATGGTTAGAGGAGTTTTGAGCGATCGCCATTAATTATCCCTTTGGGTAGATGCAACAGGGAGAAATTAGTGGGGAGTCCTGCCTAAATTGGCACATAGCGTTGATTTTGGCTGTCTCTCGACTTTTAAGGTACAATCCAGTGGTTAAGTTTTATATCGCTAGCGATCGCAACCTCGATCGGACGAGACTTAGATCCTTAAGAAGAAAAAACTTCTCCCTTAGTTTTAAGCTAGAAAGCAGTTAGCAGAGGATTGAACACAATGGCATTTGAATTACCCCCTTTACCTTACGATCAAGACGCTTTAGAGTCGTCAGGTATGTCGGCGCGGACACTTGAGTTCCATTACGGCAAGCATCACGCTGCTTACGTGAACACTCTCAACAATCTAGTTAAGGACACAGAACTAGCCGACAAGTCGCTTGAAGAAATCATCAAGGCAACCTACAAAGCATCAGACAAAGCTGCTGTATTCAACAACGCTGCTCAGGTATGGAATCATACCTTCTATTGGAATGGCATCAAGCCAAATGGAGGCGGCAATCCGAGTGGCGAACTAGCGGAAAAAATTAACGCCAGCTTCGGTAGCCTTGACAAATTCAAAGAAGAGTTCAAAAATGCCGGAGGCACTCAATTCGGTAGTGGTTGGGCTTGGCTAATCAAGGATGGCGATACCCTAAAAGTAACCAAGTCTCCGAACGCAGAAAACCCGATTGCCTACGGACAAACTCCCTTGCTAACAATGGATGTTTGGGAACATGCCTACTATCTGGATTACCAGAATAGCCGCCCCAACTTCATGCAGAACTTTGTTGACCACTTGATCAACTGGGACTTTGTTGCCCAGAATTTAACGGCTGCTGCTTAAATAACAGCTGATGTTTCAGTTACATCAAATTTAATCATCTGGAAAACAGCCACGTTAGTAGTGGCTGTTTTTTTATTATCTGTAAACTTCGGCTGCCTGTATCTTTAAAGAAGATAAATTCACACCAGATAAATCATGGATAGCAAAGAACTAGCCCAATACATTGAAGCCACAGATAGCATTTCCAAGCCTTGGCTATTAGTGCAATTGCGGCTAAAAAAACTCCAAGAACGCCGCCCGACTATCTCTCCAGAGGAATATGTTCAAGAATTAGCAGATATTCATCAGGACTTGATGAATCTGGGTGAGTGGTGGCGGGGAAGGGAAGATGAGGTATTTGGTTAATAAAACTCATCGAATCGCTATCGTCAGCTGGGTAGAGACTTGGCAACGCGTGCGGGTGAAGTATCCAGTTAAAGGAGGGAGTAGCGATCGCTCGCCCGGAGCCTGCCTTGAGAGCATAAACCTATCGCTTTTGCATGAGGTCATGATATTTAACGCCTTTCTGTAGATAGGTTTTGGGTCCTCTAAGTCAGGATACGATGAATTAATAACACAGCCAGAATTAAGATAAGCGCATTTTAAAAATGAGTGCTAAAACAATCAGCGCGAATCTGCGATCAATTCAGATGGAATTCACTGGTTGGTGTTGCAAGTAACAATGAATACCTGCCAGCCTGACTGCCATTAGAATTATGTCAAAAGCGAAAAAGACCGCAGCAACACACCATAATATTGACCTAAACCATCCGCAGTACTATTTCAACCGCGAACTCAGCTGGTTGGAGTTTAACAATCGAGTTTTGCATGAAGCGATCGATCCTCGGACGCCGCTGCTAGAACGCCTGAAATTCATGGGGATTTTTAGTGCCAACTTCGACGAATACTTCATGGTGCGCGTTGCTGCTCTTAAGCAACAGGTGGAAGCAAAAGTGAGCCAGCTGACGCCCGATGGTCGGACACCAAGCGACCAGCTAGAAGAGATTAGCTTGGCAGCGCGACCTCTGGTAGCACAACAGCATCAACACTTTGAGAAAGCATTGCGACCCTTGATGACCGCGCAAGGCATTCATCTTCTAGACTACGTGGATCTGAACCAGGAACAGCGGGCTTACCTGCAAAACTATTTTGAAGAGCAAATTTTCCCAGTTCTGACCCCCTTAGCTGTTGATCCCAGCCATCCTTTTCCCTATATGTCTAACCTCAGTCTGAATCTGGCTGTGGTGGTGAAAGACCCAGACACGGGGGAAGAACTGTTTGCCAGAGTGAAAGTCCCAAAAGTTTTACCTCGATTTTTGCCCTTACGGTTGGAGTCCGGGCTGGGAAGTCGGTCGTCTGGACTCGAAGAGGAACGATTCCGGAATGAACGCCTGATTTGGATGGGTGTGCCCCTAGAACAGGTGATTGCTCATAATCTAGAGTCACTATTTCCGGGGATGAATATCCAGGAATATCACCCCTTCCGAATCACTCGCAATGCAGATTTGGAGGTGGAAGAAGATGAAGCCGACGATCTGATGCTGGCGATTGAGCAAGAACTGCGGAAACGTCGGGTGGGTGGTTCGGCGGTACGGATGGAAATTCAAGCTTCAATGCCCGAATCCATGAAAGGGATGCTGATGCGGGAACTGGGGCTGTTAGAGCGGGATGTTTACGAGGTGGACGGGCTATTGGGGCTGGCAGACTTGATGTACTTCATGCAATTGCCACTCCCGGAACTGAAAGACCCTGTGTGGACGCCAGGGATACCCCCACGCCTGCGGCGGCTCAGTGAAGGAGATTTGGATGAGGGAGAAGATATTTTCTCGGTCATTCGCACCGCAGATTTGATGGTTCACCATCCTTATCAATCTTTTGGAGGAACGGTACAGCGCTTTATTACCCAAGCGGCAATCGATCCAAATGTGCTGGCGATTAAAATGACTCTCTACCGAACATCTGGGGACTCGCCGATTCTCAATGCCCTAATTACAGCGGCTGAGCATGGCAAGCAAGTAGCGGTTCTGGTGGAACTAAAAGCCCGTTTTGATGAAGAGAACAATATTAACTGGGCACGCAAGTTAGAACAAGCGGGCGTTCATGTGGTCTATGGGTTGGTGGGTTTAAAGACGCATACCAAAGTGGTTTTGGTGGTACGCCGAGAAGAAAACCAAATTCGCCGGTATGTCCACATCGGCACGGGGAACTATAATCCCAAAACCGCTCGGATTTATACAGATGTGGGGCTATTAAGCTGCCGTGAAGACTTGGGGGCGGATTTGACGGATTTGTTTAATTACTTGACGGGTTACTCGCGGCAACGGTCTTACCGCAAGTTGTTGGTGTCGCCGGTGAACTGCCGCGATCGCTTTTTGAGTTTGATCCGCCGCGAGATAGAACATTGCCATCATGGCAAAAGCGGTCGAATTGTCGCCAAGATGAATTCACTGACAGATCCCCAACTCATTGCCTCGCTTTACGAAGCTAGCATCGCTGGGGTAAAAATCGATTTGATTATCCGCGGAATTTGCTGTCTGCGACCCGGTGTGGAAGGAGTCAGTGAAAATATCCGGACGATTAGTGTTGTCGGGCGTTATCTAGAACACTCGCGGATTTTTTACTTTCAAAATGCTGGCAGTGAGGAAGTTTATATCGGCAGTGCTGATTGGATGCGCCGCAACTTGGATCGACGAGTAGAAGCGATCGCGCCAATAGAAGATCCCGAAATTTCTAAAGATTTACAAGAAATCTTAGGAATTATGCTCGCCGATAACCGTCACGCTTGGGATTTACAACCAGATGGTCGTTACATCCAACGCCACCCCGGTGACAAGGAAAGAGAACAAAGTGCCCAGAAAATTTTGATGGAAATGGCACTGCAATAGGGCGGTGGGAAATGAGCGTGTTGAGTTTTGAATTTTGAGTTTTGAATAAAAAAGAGTGCTTTAATTCAAAACTCAACACTGATTCCTTGAAACTTTTTCCGAATTATCCATAACCCCTAACATCGATTCCCCCTCCCCCCCTTGCCAACTGCTCCAGACCGTCCGACACTGGTTTTGGGAGTTGACTGGCAATCGAGAGGTTTGAAGTGAAAAAAGTTCTAAGCATTATTCTCGGAGGTGGCGCTGGCACCCGCCTTTACCCGCTGACCAAGTTGCGAGCGAAGCCAGCCGTGCCTCTGGCAGGAAAGTATCGCCTAATCGATATTCCGGTCAGTAATTGCATTAACTCAGAAATTTACAAAATCTACGTTCTGACCCAATTCAACTCAGCTTCCCTCAACCGCCATATTGCCCGCGCCTACAGTTTCGCAGGGTTCACAGAAGGGTTTGTGGAGGTGCTAGCCGCCCAGCAAACGCCAGAAAACCCCAACTGGTTCCAAGGCACTGCCGATGCTGTCCGTCAGTATCTCTGGCTGTTGGATGAGTGGGATGTTGATGAGTACCTGATTTTGTCAGGAGATCATCTCTACCGCATGGACTATCGCCAGTTCGTGCAACGCCACCGCGACACTAATGCCGATATCACCCTCTCCGTTGTGCCAATGGATGAGCGACGGGCGTCCGATTTCGGCTTAATGAAAATCGATGATACCGGACGGGTGATAGATTTCAGCGAAAAGCCTAAAGGCGATGCTCTCAAGGAGATGCAGGTCGATACGACAACGCTGGGATTGAGTGCGGAACAAGCGAAGAAAAATCCCTACATCGCCTCAATGGGGATTTATGTCTTCAAAAAAGACGTGCTGATGCATCTGCTGCAAACTAACCAAGAGCGAACCGATTTTGGTAAGGAGATTATCCCCGCTTCGGCGCAGGATTATAACGTTCAAGCTTATTTATTTAATGACTACTGGGAAGATATTGGAACGATGGAGTCGTTCTACGAGGCGAACTTGGCTCTCACCAGACAACCGCAGCCGCCTTTTAGTTTCTACGATGAGGATGCTCCGATTTACACTCGCGCTCGTTACTTACCGCCCAGTAAGCTGTTAGATTGCCAAATCACCGAGTCGATAATTGGGGAAGGCTGCATCCTGAAAGAATGCCGGATTGAGCATTCAGTTTTGGGAGTGCGATCGCGCATTGAATCGGGTTCCTTAATTGAAGACTCCCTCGTCATGGGTGCCGACTTATACCAACCCTTCGCCGAACGACAAGCTCACTGTGAAGACGGTAAAGTTCCCTTGGGAATTGGTTCGGACACCCGGATTCGCCGCGCTATCATTGACAAAAACGCCCACATTGGTTGCAATGTGCAAATCATTAACAAAGACAGGGTGGAAGAAGCCAACCGCGAAAGCGAAGGTTTCTACATCCGTAGCGGGATTGTTGTGGTACTGAAAAATGCCGTGATTCCGGATGGAACCGTCATTTAGGATGGAAATTAGTCCGGGGAGTTGCTAATTGGGAAAAAGTTGAAGTAGAGACGCGATTCTCGCGTTTGAATTTGGGTTTTGAATTAAAGAACTCTCTTTAACTCAAAACTCAAAACTCTAATTACCCGCTCCCAACACCGAAACATGACTCGATTAATTCTCCTAATTGGGTTGCCCGGTAGCGGCAAATCTTCTCTGGCACAAAAGCTCGTAGCAGAATGGCCTCAGCATCGGCTGATTGCCACAGACGCAATCCGGGAACAACTGTTTGGGGATGAAGCGATTCAAGGGTCGTGGCTGTTGGTGTGGAGCGAAGTAAAGCGCCAATTAAGCCAAGCAGTTGAGGAGAAAAGACAAGCGATTTTCGACGCGACGAATGCGGCTCGTAAACATCGTCGGGAAGCGATCGCTACTTCTCGCGATCGCGGTTTTACCCACATTACCGGCTTGTGGCTGGATACGCCAGTGCAGGAATGTCTAGAAAGAAATCGATTAAGACTGCGCCAAGTCCCGGAAGAAGTTATTTTACAGATGCATCGCCAACTGGTAGACGCTCCGCCCACCCTAGCTGATGGACTCGATCGTTTAATCCGTTACTCAGCGACAAGTACGGAAATCGCGATCGCCTCAGTGCGGAAAAGCCGAACTTATATCCATTGACTGATTTGATACCCTATCTCTGAGAAGGTAAAAAATAAAACTTAAACTAAATATTTAGACGAGAGGAGGGAGGTTGATGGCTGCGACCGATTTTAAAGACTATTACGCCATCCTGGGAGTTACTAAAACCGCTAGTGCCGATGAAATCAAAAAAGTCTACCGGCGACTGGCACGAAAGTACCACCCCGACATGAACCCTGGCAACAAAGAAGCTGAAGCTCGCTTCAAGGAAGTCAGCGAAGCCTACGAAGTGCTATCCGACCCAGAAAAACGTAAAAAGTACGATCAGTTCGGACAGTATTGGAAACAAGTCGGGGAAGGATCGTCGCCCTATCCAGGCGGAGTGAACGTTGATTTTGGCGGCTTTGACTTTAGTCAGTACGGCAGTTTTGATGAATTTGTCAACGATCTCCTGGGCGGTTTAGGGG
This sequence comes from Trichocoleus sp. DQ-A1, assembly GCF_039961955.1. Classification (NCBI taxonomy): domain Bacteria; kingdom Bacillati; phylum Cyanobacteriota; class Cyanophyceae; order Leptolyngbyales; family Trichocoleusaceae; genus Trichocoleus; species Trichocoleus sp. DQ-A1. Next base: position 88,956 of record NZ_JAMPKE010000013.1, on the reverse strand, counting down.
GTGCCAGTGCCCGTTCTGGCAGCCGTGCTGGACGCCGCACGACTTATCGCACTTCTACAGGCCCCACTGGGTATACAGACTTTGGCGGGTATTCTGGCTTCGATCCGCAAGCCGCCGCAGCCGCCGATCGAGAAGCGGTCATCAAACTCAGCCTATCCGAGGCTTTTCATGGCGTCCAGAAGCGTTTAGATTTAGGCAATGAAGCCATTGACGTTCGGATTCCTCCGGGTACAAAACAAGGCAGTCGAATTCGCGTCAAAGGCAAAGGTTCAGTCAGCCCCTATACTCAGCAGCGGGGTGACTTGTACTTAACCGTGGAGCTGCTGCCCCACTCGTTCTTCCAATTCGATGGTGATAATCTCGTCTGCGAAGTGCCGGTAACGCCAGATGAGGCCGTGTTGGGGGCACCCGTGGAAGTGCCGACGCCGGATGGTTCTGTCACTGTCAACGTTCCCCCTGGTGTCCGTTCGGGACAATCTCTGCGGTTGCGCGGTAAAGGTTGGCCCAACCCCAAAGGCGGACGTTCCGATCAGCTGGTAAAGATTTTGATTGTGACGCCGAAAGAACTCAGTGCTACGGAACGAGAATATTACGAGAAAATCCGGGAGAGCCGCACCTTCAATCCCCGCAGCAATTTGCCGCAGGTACGGCTGTAGACGTTATCCGAGCTTTTCATCTGAACCCCACCCCTTACTCTCCCCCAAAGAAGTAAGGGGTTTCATTTAGGGGGATGGAGTGGTTGTTTGTGCCGGTTCAGGAGAAGCAGTGGTCGTTTCAGCCGGTTCAGGTGAGGGAGCCGGAGGGTTTTCCACGCCGATATCAAGTTGATAATCAACGGGCTGGGAAGCTTCGGAAACAACGATGAATTCGTAGTAGCCTGATTGAGGCAAGGTTCCCGACCAAGTTTTTTCGGTGGAGTCTTCGAGGATTGGGGGAAATGTACTCGTTGGGGGGTAAAGGGAAAGCCGCAGTTTTGAACTCCCCGTAAAGTTAACTGCTAATAATTGATTTTGGGCAAAGTTGCCGATGTAGGCTTTTCCTTCTCCTGGTTGGAGGGTGCCGCTGACTCGTTTGCCCACTGCCCCTGGAGCAAAGCGAATTGTTTCCAGCGCCTCTTGAGATTGCACTGCTTTGACTTTCTCCCCAGCGATCGCGTGCCAGATTTGACCGACTGGCTGATTGATAAAATCTCTGCCCCGCTGTTCTGGAAATACTTGGAAAAATGCCACATCTGCGAGATCGTAGAGGGCGCGACTGCTCAGGTTTCGCTGGTTGACTTGCCCTTTCCAGCGATCGCGATCCGCTGCACCATAGCTTCCTAAACGCTGTCTCGCTGCGCCTGGTAATTTCGCCTGATCTAGCTTATCGAGCAATTCAGTTGCGATCCGATCCCATTGCTCTCGTAATTGCTCATTTTCTGGCCCATTCCCCAGCGTGCGCCCTCGTTGATTGGGGTTCTGAGTCCAGAAAACTTCATTCACCCAGTTGACATAGAAATTGTAGTTAACGCCGAGACTTTGACGGCGATCGCGCAGCTGTTGCTTGCGTGCCTGTTCCGCAGGCGAAAACTGCGAGGAAGGATTTTCCTGATCGACGGGCGGCGAAGAACTAGGTGACGGTGTGGCGTCGGAGGTTTCTTCCCCAGACTTCGATAGTGATTGTATCCAAAGATTGCCAGCCCACCAGCCAATTCCAGTCGCGCCCGTAATCAGCAGCGACACGACCAAAGTTTTTCCCACTAAACCGAGAAAGGGAGATTGCGGTTTGGGGGTTGGCGGCGGTAATGGATTGGGCGTTGGGGGTGGTAATGGATGGGGGGTTGGGATTGGCTGGGGTGAGTTGGCGATTGGCTGGGGGGGCGGGGGAATTTGGGCACGAGCCACCACCATTGTCGGTGGCATCGGGGGTTTGGTGGGCGGCTGAGTGGGAGGAAGATCGGGTGCTGGGGCAGGCGGGTGGGCAGAGGAAAGGCTCTGTAGCACGGCGCTGGCAGATTGATAGCGATCGCCCGGTCGTCGTGAAAGCATTTTATCCAATACTGCTCCCAGCGCAGGGCTAAGGTTCACGTCCCGCCGCCAGTTCCACAAAAGCGTTCCATCGTCGATTAGCTCTTGCGGCTGTTTACCCGTGAGCAACACCAACATTGTTGCCGCCAAAGCATATAAATCGCTATGGGGAGACACAATTCCCCGTTGCATCTGTTCATCGGGGGCGTATCCGGGCTTACCTAACCGAGTATGGATGGTCGCCGTTTCCATCCCTGGTGTCTCGCTAAACTCCGATTCCACGGTGGCTGCGACTTCCTTGACGCCGCCGAAGTCTATCAAGACGGGCAGTTGGTCAGAAGCTCGCAAAATCATGTTATCTGGGGCAATATCGCGGTGAATGACCCCCATCGAATGGATATATTCTAGAACTGGTAAAATTTGCAGCAGGATCTGCCGTACCTCTGGCTCGCTAAACCGCGCTCCTTGATGTTTCCGACTTTCGAGAAGCGCGCGATAGGTTTGACCTTCCACATAGTCTTGGACTAAAAACAGGCGTCCGTTCCCTCGCTGGTTTACCCGAAATAACTCTCGAAAGTTGGGAATTTGCGGGTGTTTCAGCTTGTAAAGGACACCCGCTTCCCGTTCAAACAGTTCGGAAGCTTTTTGCAAAGCGTAAGTGCCTTGCACCTTGGGGGCAAATTCCTTTAAAACACAGGGTTCGTTGAAGCGGTTGAGGTCTTCAGACAAATAAGTGCGTCCAAAGCCACCGTGCCCCAATTCGCGCACAATTCGATAGCGATCGCCCAGCGTCATCCCCGGTAAAACAGTATTACTCACCACAGCAGGTAGCGGTTCGCCACAATGCTGGCAAAAGCGACCATCAATGGGATTCTCGTGTCCTTTGGTGCAATAGAGGGGCATGATTAACCTGGGGCAATTCTGTGGAAGATCCAGTAACGGTATAACAAATTGACCGAGATTCTACCAAGTAATGCGATTGATGAAAGCGATTGAAAGCGATCGCCTTCCCTACGTTAGCCTGATCTTAAATACAAAACTGAGAGGGAGGACAATGCTAGAAGAACAACGTCAACGGGTACTCACCGCTTTTCAATCGTTCCTGGGTACTCCCCTCCAGTGGCGGCTGCAACAGTATCGCAGCACCTCCCCAGAAGCCGCTACGATGCAATTATTCCACGAGGTTTCTGCGAGTGTCCCCGCCTACCAAGCTTTTGTGAAGGAACAAGGTATCGATCCGGATTCGATACAAACTTTTGAAGATTTCCAAAAACTTCCCTTCATTACCAAAGAAAATTACCTGTTGCGTCACTCCCTTGCAGACTTGTGCCGCAATGGACAATTAGAAGCGTGCGATACGATTGCTGTTTCCTCCGGTTCAACGGGAAAGCCGACATTTTGGCCTCGTTTCCTCACGGATGAACTGCAAATCGCGATTCGCTTTGAACAGATATTTCATGATAGTTTTCAGGCTGATACCCGCCGCACCTTGGCTGTCATCTGCTTTACCTTAGGGACTTGGGTTGGGGGAATATACACAGCAAACTGCTGTCGCTATCTCGCCAGTAAAGGATACCCGATTACAGTGATTACTCCTGGCAATAATAAAGAAGAGATATTTCGAGTCGTGCAAGAACTGGGTTCTGCATTTGAGCAAGTGGTGCTGCTGGGATATCCACCATTTTTGAAGGATGTCATTGATAGTGGCATAGCGCGGGGTGTGGAGTGGCAGCAATATCACATCAAAATGGTGTTTGCGGGAGAAGTCTTTAGCGAAGAATGGCGCAATCTTGTCGGAGAAAGAGTCGGTTCTCAAAATCCTTGTTATGACTCTGCTTCGCTTTATGGGACAGCCGATGCAGGCGTTTTGGGCAACGAAACCCCGCTGAGTATCCGCATCCGTCGATTTCTGGCAGAACATCCAGATGCTGCTAAGGCATTATTTGGAGAATCTCGCTTGCCAACGCTGGTACAGTATGACCCACTGAGTCGCTTTTTCGAGGTTCACGAGGGCACATTGCTGTTTTCCGGCGATAACGGGATTCCGCTGATCCGCTATCATATCTCCGATACGGGAGGCTTAATCCCTTACGATGAAATGCTCCAGTTTTTAGCAGAATGGGACTTCGATCCAGTCGCGGCGTTGCAAGGTGAAAGTGCCATTCCTCATCCCGAAACCTCCGGTTTAGGGCTACCCGAACTCAATCCGGCGGCGCGGGCTACACAAAGAGGAATTCCTCCCTTACCGTTTGTTTATGTGTTTGGACGGTCTAATTTCACGGTTTCCTATTTCGGCGCAAATATTTACCCGGAAAATGTGACGGTGGGGTTAGAACAACCCAGGATTCGAGAGTGGGTGACGGGTAAGTTTGTCATGCAAGTTCAGGAAGATGCAGATAAAAACCGCTTCCTGTCGGTGGTTGTGGAGTTAGCGCCCCAAGTGGAAGCCAGTGAAGACAAGCAGGAAGCGATCGCATCTTCAATTTTGTCCCAGCTACAACGCCTCAACAGCGAGTTTGCAAACTATGTCCCCCCAACCTACCAAATGCCGCAAGTTACCTTAACTCCCACCGGCGATCCAGAATATTTTCCGATTGGGGTGAAGCATCGCTATACTCGCCAATAATTTCTGCCAATAATTTCTATAATTGCGTGCCTAATTCGTGCATTGCCTGAATAATCGGTTTCAAACTTTCTCCTAAAGGGGTCAAAGAATATTCCACTTTTGGGGGAATCTGCGGATAAACCTGACGATGGATAATTCCGTCTTCTTCCATTTCTCTAAGTTGCTGCGTGAGCATCTTTTGAGTGATTCCCTCCAGCCCTCTTTGCAGTTCCCCAAACCGTTTAACGCCTGACCATAGTTCTGCCACAATCAAAAGCTTCCAGCGTCCGCTAATTGCTTTTAAGGTAGTTTCTGCTGGACAAGTCTTCCTTTCAAAATTCTCGCTTTTAGCTTCCATAGTATCTTTTTGGGTACTATCTTACTTTAAAGTGCATACTTTACACTTTATGGTTACATTTTTTAAACTATAAATATACAAAAATAAGACACCCAAGAAAGCCAAGGACAAGCAAAATGAGTGAACCCGTTATTGTTGATACAAAACCTATCCTGCTTGCGCTTGAATCGGGTACTTAAATTTTGGTGCAGTTGCGGTCAATCTCACAATCAACCTTATGGCGATGGTTCCCATCAAAACACGGAATCCCCCCCTGTAAAGTTTGTAATGAAAGACAAAAAACAGGTAGCAGTATGCCAGTGGAAGTACACCAGAAATCCACCGTTTTGTGATGGTTCGCACAGTAAAGTTTAGTATTCTTCATGACAAAAGCGTAGCCTGTCTAAATAAATTTTACTTGCACCAACTGGCAACAGATCCCATTTTTTTAGTCTGCGAAGGGAGACGCAATAAATCGCCTCTCTACAACCAGGATAACTCTAGGCTCTAGCCGCTGGCATTTAAGTTAAATAGGAGATGAAAATGATTGCAATTCGGAAAGCAGAAGAACGCGGACATGCCGATCATGGCTGGCTCAATTCCTATCACTCATTCTCTTTCGCCAACTATTACGATCCCCAGCACATGGGATTTAAAACTCTGCGCGTAATTAACGAAGATAGAGTGCAAGCGAACCAAGGCTTCGGGACACATTCTCATCGAGCTATGGAAATTATTTCCTACGTACTAGAAGGTGCTTTGGAGCATAAAGATAGCATGGGAACCAGCTCCATTATTCTTCCTGGTGAAGTGCAAGTTATGAGCGCTGGTACAGGAGTTACGCACAGCGAATATAACCATTCTAAAACTGACTTAGTGCATTTTCTGCAAATTTGGATTACGCCTAATCAAAAGGGATTAAAACCTAGATACGAGCAGAAAATGTATTCGGCTGAAGAAAAGCACGGAAATCTCCGTTTAATTGCTTCTCAAGATGGTCGAGATGGTTCGGTTACTATCCACCAAGATGCCAATCTCTACGCAAGTTTGCTCGATGCTGGACAGCAGGTTAATTATCAAATCAACCCTAACCGCCATGCTTGGCTGCAAGTTATCAAAGGCGATATCAGTTTGAATGGTAAGCCACTGGCTGCTGGAGATGGCGCTGCAATCAGTGACGAAAACCAGATAGCCATAGAAGCCAAAAATAGCACGGAATTCCTGTTGTTCGATTTGGCATGACAGCCGAAGGTTTATATACCCTTTAGGCGAAGACGATGATTCCGGTCATGGGTTTTAAGTAGACAGTTCTTTAAGTAAGAGAAATCAAGCGATCGCTCGATTTCTCTTACTTATTTTTTGGTTCTAAGGAATTCGTTTACCTCCAGGTAAAAATGGTATGATTACAGGCAAAAGTATAACTAGCAATGCAGATTACTCAATGTCTCCATGCAGCCATTCTCGTTTCTGACTTGGAACGAGCCGAGCAATTTTACGGGAACGTGTTGGGATTATCGAAGGTGGATAGAGTGCTGAAATTTCCCGGCGCATGGTATCAAGTCGGCGAGTTTCAAATTCATCTGATTGTTGCCGACTCTATACCATCAGATTTAGTCAATTCTGAGAAATTAGGTCGGAATCGGCATTTAGCCTTCTTGGTCGCCAACTTAGACGCTGCTAAGGAGAAGCTTATGGCTCACAACTACCCCCTACAAATGAGCGCTTCTGGTCGCGCTGCGCTGTTTACTCAAGATCCTGATGGCAACATCATTGAGTTAGGTGAATGAGCTGTCAATCATGAATCCTAATCAGGGCACTTTGGGAGCATCCTGCGAATTGCGAAGACCTGTCTGCACGATAGAAGCGTGGGGCTACAGAAACGAAGCCTACCTACACAAGCTAAAATTAAACTCTTCAGGCTGCTCCTGGCAGCTTGGTACATAATTGTGCAATGAAAATCATTGCATATTCCTATACTGACCCGTTGCTTGAAGTTGCACCCGATCCCTTGATGTGGGGTTGGGAAATAGATAGCGTTTATCAAGATTTAGGGGAACGTCAACAACTAGGACAGCTGTTAGAAGATTGTAAAGAAGAACCCGCTAATTATTTATTAATCCGACGACTGGCAGAATTGGGAAACTCGGTGGAAGAAGTATGCGATCGCATCCTCGATCTCGAATCCCTCGGCATTCAAATTATTACTACCGAGTCAGTCGCGTATCATCAGACACCCCTGCAACTCCTGCAAGAAATTCAGAATCGGCAGCGCAGCGATCGCATCCGTCAAGGACACGCTCAGCGGCGGCTCAAAGCGTCGCCAGCGCCTGGAAAAGCTCCTTATGGCTACCGACGAGGTAAAGACCGCTATATCCTAGACCGCAGCGCCGCGCCGGTCGTCAAAGATTTTTTTGAACAATTTCTGCTGTATGGTTCTTTACGCGGTGCAGTGCGGTATCTAGAAAAGAAATACGCCAAAAAAATTTCCGCTTCTACTGGACAACGCTGGCTAACGAACCCAGTCTATCGGGGTGACACTGCGTATAAAAATGGTGAGATTCTTTCTGATACCCATGCTGCCATCGTATCTAGGGAAGAAGCCGCGCAAATTGACCGCTTGCTGCGCCGTAACCGCCGTTTGCCTCCTCGTACCGCTAGTGCAAACCGTTCTCTAGCGGGATTAGTGGTTTGTAGGGAGTGCCAGTCGCCAATGACGATTACCCGCGTTACCGCCTCCCGCAAACAGGGAGAATATCTTTATCTGCGCCCAACCAAGTGCTTTAAACAGCCCAAATGTCGGGCTATTTCTTATCAGGAAGTATTGGAGCAAACGATTGAGAGAATCTGCCAAGATTTACCCCGTGCAGTAGCGGCGGTGAATGTTCCCAATATGGATGGAATTAAGGGCACGATTACCCATGAAATTGCCGCTAAGCAAGATATCTTAGCTCAGTTGCCGACGCTTACAGAGAATGGCATTTTAGATTCAGAAACTGCCCAGTTACGCGCCTACAAGCTACGCACAGAAATCTCTCAATTGCAATCGCAGATGGCGAGTCTGCCGCCAGTAGATTTACAAGCGATCGCGCAGGCTGTATCTATCTCACAATTTTGGCTAGATTTGTCAGAATCAGAGCGACGATTCTACTTTCGAGAATTTATTCGCCAGATTGAAATTAACCGCCAGGATTCATCTTGGGAGATCCAGCTAGTTTTCATCTTTTAGCGATTAACGATAAAGTGTTGCGATCGCAATTCTATTTGAGCTGTGAGCCAGCACTTCAAATTCCCGGCTTCTCACAGCAGTCAGTTATCTCGCCTTCCCGAATCGTTGAGGAGTGCGCTTGCTCTTCACAAAGCCGCAACACGTACGCTAGCAACACTTACGCGAACAGAGTAAGTCGGCGTTACACTTGCATGGTGGCGATGCTAAATGTGCTGATAGATGACTAAAAAAACTTTCCGTATGACTCTCACTACTGGTATAAATTTTATAATTCGGAACGCAACGAGCGTCTAACCGCTATAAAACTGAGTCTAAACGCTGCGAGTGTATCCAACCCTGAGATTGTCCTACAGGGTTAGGGCAGGCATGGCGAGAGTTTTCCTCGGTCACTTTAAGATAGAAAATCCGGCTTTATTCTATAGAGTTATGCAAACTTCATAAGGACATGGAAACTTACCTTGTGATTTTAGTCAGATGATTAAGTTAGAGAAATCGCAGGGAATGAAGTTGGATTGCCGCTAAATACCACGGGCTTTGTTAAATATGGATCGTCAAACTTTTGCGTGGGGTCGCTCAAAAAAGAAGATTATAGGGGCTGATAGATGGGTGGAAAGGCTGTGGGTCTTAGGGTTATTCCTAGCGGCTATCCTGATATTTGGAATCAATCTGGGCGTGCTGCCTTTACGGGATTGGGATGAGGGAACGGTTGCCCAGGTTGCTCGTGAGATTTGGCAGGCAAAGTTTGATTCTTTGAAATGGCTGTATCCAACGTTGGGAGGTACGGAGTATTTCAATAAACCACCTTTGATGCATCTGCTGATTGCTGGTGCCTACGCAATCGGCGGTGTAAATGAGTGGACAACGCGCCTACCTGGGGCGCTGCTGAGTGCAGCTTGTGTGCCGCTTTTGTATGGCATTGGACGGGAACTATTCCGGCGACGCCTTCCAGCTCTTTTCTCGGCTTTGATTTACTTAACGCTACTGCCCGTTGTGCGTCATGGGCGTCTGGCGATGCTGGATGGGGCAGTGCTGTGCTTTTTCCTGTTCATGATGTGGTGCGTGTTGCGATCGCGTCGAAACTTGCGCTACGCTCTCGGTGCCGGTATCGGGTTTGGGTTGATTTGCCTGACTAAAGGCATGATGGGATTATTACTTTTAAATATTGCCCTGGTATTTTTAGCTTGGGATACTCCCAGACTGTTAACTTCCCTCTATTTCTGGATTGGTTTGCTCTTGGGCAGTGTGCCAGTTGCCGCTTGGTATGGTGCCCAATTTCTCCACTACGGGCAGGCTTTCGTAAACACCGGCATCTTCAGTCAATCCTTGCAGCGGATTTGGGCACCCGTCGAGAATCACGCGGGTCCCCCCTGGTACTATCTGTTGGAAATCTTAAAGTACGGTTGGCCCTGGTTATTCTTATTGCCCCAAGGATTGCGCCTTGCTTGGGAAAATCGCAATATGAGCTGGGCAAAACTGGTACTGGTGTGGATGAGTGTTTATCTAGTAGCCATTTCGGTGATGGGAACAAAGCTTCCCTGGTATGTACTGCCGATTTACCCAGCAGTGGCTTTATTGGGAGGTGCCCAGCTTGCTGAAATTTGGAATGCGCCGAGTAAGAAATCCTATCCCCGCTCTTGGGTACCGCTTTTGACAGTCATGGGTTTAGCGGCGCTAAGCGGTAGTTTTTATTTTGCTGCGTTTGGCCCCCAACCGAACTGGAATTTGCAACTGGTGTTTGCATCGGCTGCTTTGACTTTATTGATAACGGCAGTTTTGATTTATCAAAAAGACCTGCAATTTATTCCACTGCTATTTTGGGGTACGTATGTAACGCTACTGCTACTCATGACATCGCCACACTGGAATTGGGAACTCGCAGAAGCCTATCCGGTTAAACCCGTTGCCGCGATGATTAAGCGCAAAACTCCCATCAATAAGCCAATCTACACATCCTACGATCATGGTCGTCCTTCTCTGAATTTTTATAGCGATCGCCAAGTCATCCCCGCAACGGATGCCGAACTCCAGCAACGTTGGAAAGGTGACGCTCAACCTTATTTTTTACTTGACCAACCCACCTTTAAGCAGCTGAATTTAAAGCCGGTAAAAGCGATTAATCAGGCGGAGGGTTGGCTGCTGATTACGAAACCGGCAGCCGTCAAACCAGCGAAGAGTCAGAAGCCCCAGATTAAAGATTAGACATTACGGCATCTAATAGTGTGTCAGCACCAAAGCGGACTGGATCGGTGCAGGGACGCTTTGTTTCTGCCTGTATCTGCTCGATCGCTCGTTGTGCAGTATCAGCGTCAAGATGGGCGGTGTTGAGGGCGATCGCGACCACTCGCACTGGCGCAAATGCACCGGCTGCCGCTGCCACTGCCTCGTAAAGCTGAATTACCTGTGGCAGCGGCGGAATGGGCACATGGGGATGATTGCGAATGGTTGCTTGTTGCGCTCGATGTACCAGCACCAGATGCGTCTGCTGAGTCCCCCGAATCAGTGGCAACGTTGCAGTTGAACCGGGATGCAACAAGGAACCTTGCCCCTCCACAAACAGAATTTCATGCTCTTCGCCAAACAGCATCACCATTTGCTCGATAGCACCCGCAGCAAAGTCAACCCGTACGGCATCCAGCGGGATGCCATCCCCCGCTATCATTAAACCCGCTTGACCTGTAGCTAGGAACTTGGAACGCAAACCGCGCTGCAATGCGGCTTTATTGAGTTCCAAACAGGTTGACATTTTGCCGATTGCCATATCTGTGCCGACAGCGAGAACCCGTTTGCAAGCGAGCGAGCGCGCTTGTCCGCTTCCTATCTTTAATCCTGCGGGTTCCTGACGCACATCCCAAATCCACTGCCCATTTTTCAACAATGTCTGGATCTCCGGATGGAACGCCATTGGAGTATGCAGTCCATTGACGATAGACAACCCCGCTGCTATCCCTTGTTTTACTTCCTGCCACCATTCGGCTGGCAGGGCACCCCCAGGCGGTGCAATCCCAATCGCCAGGATATCGGGTGTATAAGCTAGCGCCTCTTCCAGAGAAGGGACAATCGGAACCTCGCGGGGGATACCTGTCAATTCCCGCAACGACTCTCCCGCACACTGGCGATCGATGACTGCCACTACTAGCGCTTCACTGTAGCGCAATAGCGCCAGTCCGGTCTTGCCGTGGATGCCGCGAATCCCTTCATGTAGCAGAATTGCGACTCGATGTTTAGATGTCAAATGCACAGCTTTTTAGAAAATAGGGAACAGAAATTTATCCAGCACTAAGGCGCTGCTTCGCTAATATTCTCCGTCCTTCTGATAACTCCCAATCCGGGTAAATCGTTGGGTAGCAATCGCCCATCTTGTATGGATGCGCCGCTAAAAGGATCGTCGATGAGATTCAGATGACTATCTAAATCTAGATAATCCGCTAGGGGGGAGAGTTGTGCCGCCGCCGTATTTGAAATGGCGCTGTCAGAATAACAACCGAACATTACCTGCAATCCACAAGCTTTCGCTGTATGTATCATGCGAATCGCTTCCGTTAAGCCGCCACATTTCATTAGTTTGATGTTAACGCCATGAACGCGGTCTGCTAGTTGCGGGATATCCTGGCTCGTAAAGCAACTTTCATCGACAAAAATGGGTAGAGGCGATCGCGTGTACAATTCCTTAAACGATGATTCCCCCATTATCCCGACTTCTGCTTCTCGTCCCAGCGGCTGTTCCACATACTTGACGCCCATCTTTGCCAGCCAACTGCACATCGTCACAGCGTCTTCCAGACTCCAACCCCCATTGGCATCGACGCTTAGCTGAGCATCCGGTGCTGCCTCCCGAATCGCCATCAGCATCGCTTGATCCGCTTCAACTCCCTCGGAACTACCCAATTTCACCTTCAAAACATTTGCCCCTGTCACCTGCCGCCAGTCGCGCAATCGCTGTACAGCCCCAGATGGGGAATTAATCCCAATCGTTGCGGAGATGGGAACAATCCGATCTCGATCCAACCCCCACAGACGCCACAACGGTAATCCTAGACGCTTTCCCTGCCAATCGTGCAACGCCATATCAATTGCCGCCCACGCCGCAGAAGGGATTTGCGCTGTTTGCAACACCTCCTCAATTTTCTGCTTCTCCCAAGGGCTATATGCCTCCAACAGCGGCGCGATGCCTTGCAATGCCTCCAAGAGAATCTCTGTGGTTTGTCGCGGTTGTCCGACTCCAATGGAAAAAGGCGAAGCTTCCCCCCAGCCTTCAATCCCCTCTGCGATCGCGCGTACCCACACATTCATGGTTTGCGCTGTCGTGCCGCGACTGATGGTTAAAGGAAATCGCTTGTTTACTGTAAAGGTTTCTACGCTAATCTGCATTGTTGTATGCTTTATGATTTTTGAATCTACTTTGGATTAGTTTATGAAAAACCTTAGCAAGTGGAAAATTTTAAATTCTAAAATGGTGATAAATAATCAATGGTGTAAAGTTAGGCAAGATGAAGTCGAATTACCCAACGGGCAAATCGTTGATGACTTTTTTGTAAATATTCGACCTGATATTGCTGTTATTTTACCAATCACTCAGCAAAAAGAAATTGTTTTTGTGCGGCAATATCGTCATGCCGTCGGAGCAATTTTATTAGAACTCCCTGCGGGTGCTTTTCATCCAGAGGAAGAGGATAGTGTTGTAGCCGCCGCCAGAGAATTAGAAGAAGAAACGGGATATGTTGCCGAGCAACTCATTCAATTGGCAACTTTATATGATAATCCGCCAAAAGATACAAATAATATCCATTTGTTTTTAGCTGAAAATGTTCATTTAGCTAGTCAACAAAGGCTAGATGTTACCGAAGATATTGAAGTTGTCTTGATTCCTGTTTCAGAAGTTATAGAAACAATTGCCCAGGGGAAAATTTGCGTTTCTGGAACAATTGCTGCTATTTTCTTAGGGTTGAATTTTTTATCTTGTCGAGCTGCTCAGTAAGTTGATACAAATAATCTAAATTTCTAAAAGCTGATAAGGGTAATTTAGCTAAATTTTACTAATATTTTTCTAGTGTCCATTCCCAGCTCAGACAGATTCATGTTTTTATTGATTTAACTTAATTGTATTCTCTAGATTGATAATGAGAACATTCTTGGCAAGGCCCAAAGGGATTTACTGCACAACGGATGTAAGCCGAATGAGCATTAAACTGACAAGTAATATCCCCAATTAAATAACCCACGCCTTCAATGTAATGTTGATCTGAAGGCATTTGCATTCTTTGCATTTGCCGAGCTTCTATCCTCCGCATCGCTGCTTGCAAACCCGCCATGTTTCGTGCTTCTATCCTGCGAACGTGCCACACTGAAAGCAGCCCTGGTATTAGACTAACAACAAAAATGAGGAGAATTTCTAACACACGCTTATCCCTTCATCTTATCCTTATACAATTCTACCCGATTCATATAAGTAGGTAGCCGTAAGTATTTGTAAAGTCAGTTTAGCTTATGCACTACCCATTGAAACTTTGCGAATAATGGGTTTCTCTATTGTTCAAGTTAAGGCTAAATTCGCTTTGCCGTTTAAGCATCTCGATTATAACTTTCCAGACATTCTCTAGGTTGAGTGGTCTGAAACGCCACATTCCTAATTGATGGAAGTTATTAACGTCTATTCTTTAGTCTTCAGTCTGCAAGGAGCGTACCGCTACACTAACCATTCTATTTTTAAGGTTAGCGTGATTTCCCTCTATCTCGAAAGAGAGCCAATGAAGCTTAAACTTATTCAACCAAAGGTATACAAATCTCTAGATCCAAGAGCCTATTCTAGGATCTAGAATGGAACACTGCATTAGGTGTAGTGAGAGAATATCCGTGCTGAACCTCGACTCCTTTTTCCCCCAAGAAATGACGACCGCGCCCGAACATCCCCTAGCAGCAAATCGAGATTTGCCGATTTCGGGACAAAGCGCATCTAAGGAAAAAATTCGTCACATCCAACAACGCGATCGCATTCCGGGAGTCGTCAAGCGGATAGTTTCGTTAGATGCGAATACTTTCTGGGAATATTGGTGGTGTGTTCCGGGGCGCATCTTGCTACCGGAAGATATAGAACTTTTAAGAAGCGATCGCCTCCGTGTAGAATCGATCCTGTCAAAACTGGTTTGGCTGTTTGGCGGTTACTGCTTTGGAGACGATACTCCCCAGCAGGGAGAGCAAAAACCCATCTATGATTGGCAGCAAATCATAGAATTTGCCCGACAGCATGGGTTTGAATCTTATGTGCTGGATATCGATTTTCTCCCCAGCGCCATTCAGCTTGATAATCGAAATTCCCAGCTAACTGAAAAGACTTCCTCTACTACTCATGTTGCCGTTGAACCCGCTCATTGGCATATTGAGTTTTTTCGACTGCAACCCGCCGAAGCTGAATTTTTTGAGATTCAGGAAGTAAAAAACCTCTGTAGCTGCCAAATCTGGACTGGCAAGCCGTTCCTCAAAAACCTACAAACTGGCGAAGCCGTAACCCGATACGACTTGTGGGTTTCCTATCCGGGTCATATCACAAATACTCCCTGGATGCAATAGGCTCCAATACCAAAACCTGGGTGGAAATGTGGTACTTTAACCGTTCAACTCAACCCTGTCCTGCTATTAACTAATCCAATCCATCGCGTTTAGAGCCAATATTGTCATGAAAAAGCATACTCAAGAAAAAGCCAAGACTTTAGGAGACTGGGCATACCTAGCGATTGAAAAACACTTTCAAAAAACGATTAAGCACGAATCTGATGTTATCAAAGACAAAGATCCAGAAGCGTTACACCAGATGCGCGTGGGAATTCGTCGTCTACGTTCGGCGGTAAAAGGTTTTGCACCCGCGCTGGATCTTCCCAAGTCAGCTCAAGAAAACAAGATTGGTAAAATTGGTCATCGTCTTGGCGGTTTGCGGGATTTAGACGTGCTTCAGGACGCCCTAAAAAATCGTTACCATCCGAATTTACCCTCTAAAGAACAGAAATCTTTAAAAGAGGCGATGAATGCTCTAGATAAACAGCGCCAGCACGCGCTAGAACAAGTCCGGGATACCCTAGAGCATCAGCAATACAACAAACTCAAGCAATCGTTGCAAGGGTGGTTGAAGCATCCGACTTATCAAGAAATTGCTCAGATGCCGGTAGAGCCGGTTCTGCCAGATTTACTGTTGCCAGAGATAAGTCAGTTATTGCTCCATCCAGGTTGGTTGCTAGGAGTTGAATTTAAAGCAGGACAGATTGAAGGTAAAGAACTAAAACAATCAGCTGTATCGCGACTTTTAGCAGATGAGGGAGAAGTTCTCCACAGCTTGCGGAAAGAAGCCAAGCGCGTGCGCTACCAAATGGAACTATTTTCTGACTTCTATGGCCCTGCTTATGCAGGTTATCTGCAAGACGTAAAGTCAGTTCAGGAAACTTTGGGAAAAATTCAAGACTGCGTTGTTTTAGTAGATGTTCTGAGTGATGTCTTGCACTCCAAGCTCAAACATCAACTACCGACGCTAACTGAACAGCTAGATCAAACTGTTTATGAAGCTTGGGAAGAGTGGCAACCCCTACAAGAGCGTTACTTAAATTCCCAAACACGACAAGCCTTTCACTTGGCATTGTTGCAGCCGCGCGATGAAAGTGATACTGACAATGAACCGAAAAATGAACACACGAAAGAACACAAGAATCAACAAAGTGGCTTAAAAGATGGGACTAGCGGTATCGGTTTTGGCACATAGCTTTAGGGATGCAAAAGGAGCTTTTATTCTGTAAAACGATGGGCTAGCCTGAAAGTTGGAAAAAATATTCTGATTAACGGATGCAAAAGTTCATAAGCCGACTGCGCGTGCGATACCACGAGATGGACTCCTTGGGGCACGTTAACAACGCAGTCTATCAGCATTACCTAGAACATGCAGCAGTCGAACACGATGAACATCTCGGCTTTAACCAGAAAGTCTACCAGGAACTCGGCGGCGGCTTTGTAATGCGGCGGATCGAGATAGACTATTTGCGTTCTGCTGTTGCAGGCGATCGCTTAGAAATTACCACCTGGCTGCACCTAATTCAAGGAACCCGTGCCATCCGTCGCTATGAAATCCGCAAACAGGAAGAAGCTCCGCTATTAGTGACAGCAGAGGCGTTGTGGGTGTGGGTGGATCTTGCCGCAATGCGTCCGCGAGCCATCCCTAAGCAGATCCTAGATGCCTTTGGGCAATTGTTTGAGTCTGCGGTATCCGAATAAAAAATCCCTTGTCTAAGGCTAATTAAGTCATTAGTCACCAGTCCATCGTTATGGGTCATGCATTCTTTGTTACTGACCCATGACCTATGACTTGTAACAATCTTTAATTATTTTGACTCCTTGAATATATCTTGCGGCAGAAGGGTGCGCGATCGCCATACCCGTAGAATCTCTCTGGTCTAATCAATTGACCACTGGTTCTATAAATGACCTTGATGGTCAGCGATTCTCGCGTATTGCCAGATTCTACGAAATACAACAACAAGGAGAATTAAATAATGCAGCGCATTTTTTCAGCATTAGGGCAAGCATTTCGCAACAGTATTTTGATTCTGGTTACGGTGAGTTTGCTTAGCCTCTCCAATTTATTCATTTTTGCAAATCAGCCTGCTTATGCAGCGACAAGCTCAAGTGCAAATATTAACCGTACTTCAGACCCTACTGAAGACGCTAGTTTTCGAGAAGAAGCTTACGAAGAAGCCGCAGAACAAGCTCGGAATCCAGATAAGCAGGATGAGATTTACAACGAAAGTGTAAAAGCAAACAAAGGGCCACAGGCAGAGAATGGCTTAGTTGAAGGAGCCAAAGAACTGGTTGAGAAAGTAACAGGTCAAGGCGATAGCAAATAGCTATTTGGGTAATTGATTCGTGAGTCATTAGCCCTTGCTACGGATTAATGACTCATGACAAATGGCGTAATAATTAGGGATTAGACTTAGCGCAATTTGGAACGTCAGCACCAGCTTGTCTCTTTGATAAATTGACTTCCCATCCAGGTAAGTTCCACCAGACAACACGCTTTTGCGGCTGTATCCAAAAGTCTAGATGGTTGATATCGCCGTTTTTAAACACAAGCGTTGGAAATTTTGGATAGTCGCGATCGCTCGTTTCTGAGTAATTGCGTCCGAAATAATTCATGCAAACTCTTAAGCCCTGAGCAACGCCCAATTTTTCAACTCCAGTGCCTTTTAAGGTTGAATCATCGTAGCTAAACGTTCCACTATATGATTGTCCGGTTAATGACCCTTGAGTCACATTAACCGTGAAGTCATAGGTAACGATAGACGCTTGGGCTTGACTGGTTGCGATCGCAGCAGAACCAAGAGTGACAATAGCGATCGCCACTGAAAATTTGGGGGACAGGTTGAGCATGGCAGTGTTGATTGATGTTTTAGAGGTTAGTTGTGAGTATCACTCATGAGATGCAATAAACAGGACAATTTCAGCGATTCTTGAGTCCTGGTGGATAGGAATGCTTAATGGACAGTTGCCGATGTACAGGGATTTAGATAACTATCAATTGCGTTATTGAACCTAAAAAGAGAATTTCACATTAGATTCCGTTAGAAAATTGCAGAAATTCTTTCTTTTGTACCACGTTTTTTATTGAGAATTTATTTCAATACATGAAATTTTGTTTGACATCGACCTCTAGATTAACCCTTGCACTTGTAATTCAGGAATTAGCATATTCATAATTAGCCGATGATCTTCGTGATCAGCATTCGGATTTACAACAGAGGTCGCATTGTTGCCAAACTTGTTATTTTGCCCTGCCCAAGCTGCAAGTGCCTGATCTTCAGCAGATAATACGTCTGCTGCTCCACCGCTTGTAAAGAGTATAGGTAAATTGGCTCCTCCCGCCAAACTCAATATCTTTTTAAGTTTTGCTTTCGTATCCATGTCGCCTGCTAAAGCTTGACCAATACGTGCCTCTACTTCATTGCTACCCTTCGCTTTTGCTGCTTTGTAGGTGCTTGGCATTGCCCGGTCTAAAATCAAAGCTTTCACGTTTTCGCCCCGACTCTTCATAACTCGCTTCACTAAAGTAGCAGCTACTGGACTACCTAACGAATAGCCATGAACAATGATGTCAGTTGATGGGACATTCAATGTATTTCTCACATAGTCATACATAGCTTCGGCATCTTCATAGAGTCCGGCTTCGCTTGGATCGCCCCCGCCGCCACCGGGTCCATTGACGGTCTTGTAACTGTCTCCAAACCCTCGATAGTTTATAGCTAAAACTTGTGCCCCAGCAGGAACATACTCACGAGCAATCTTTGTCATATAGTCCTCTGCTGAACTCCCACTTCCCGATAAAGTCAGAACTGTTGTGTTTGCTCCACCACCAACAGGTCTGTAGAGTTTTCCTGTAAGAGTATTTCCATTGGTGCTTTGAATCGAAACCGCTTGCGTAGCGATAGCGTTAGGATTTATTAATCCCCCACCCAAGGTATTACGACGAGCGGTCTCGTCCCCAAAAAGCTCATTCCGGGCTACACCAGCTACATCATTTGCTACTGTTTTCGCACGCTGGAGTGTAGGGCTATGATTCACATGAGTAACTAACTTTCCTTTAGGCTGTGGTTGTAACTGGCGCTGAATAGCTCCCCTATTTTGCTGTACAGTTTTTCCCAGTGAAGGTTGCAAGGTTGTTGGAGAGTTTAAGCGATTGATTACTTGAGTCGCAACACGATCCGCTTCCTGCTCATACTTATCTCCTGGCTCCCCAATGGTCAACTTTGCCTGTATTGGTGGTTCTGACAACTGTTGCGAAGAGTTCAAGGGCGATCGCTTTCCCCCCAGTTGCACTCCAGGTGTCCCTAGCCGACCCATAGGCTGGATTTGTGGGGCAGCTTGTTCCCCAGGCAAAGTAACCGCAACCTTAGAAAAGTCAAATCCGCTTCGCGATGCCCTTTCCTGGTTCTGCTCCCAGTAATCATTCATTTTCGCTTGCAACAGACCTAACTGTTCCTGCTCGACAGGGGTGATGGTGCCACGCTCTTCCTTGAGCTGAAGTCCAAAAGCTTCAAACTTGTTCTGATTAAAAGCTTGATTCGCTAACTCTTCTGGTGTCTGTTGCTCCTTCGGCTTCATCTGTATGGGAGCCGCAAACGGGCGACTTCTCAACTGAATCGTCGGCTGTGATATGTAAGACTTCTGCTTTTGGAATGAATGCGTTCTCTCAAATCCCATATCAGCCTTTGCCTCTGGTAGTGCGTGTCAAGTGGTATCAGATGCCCTTGATTATCGGTACCGCTGCGATTTCTATATCATAAAACAAGCAACAAGATACTCTAAGATTAATAAACTTGATTGTAAGTTTTGAGTCAATCCTATAATTATAAATTCTAAAATTATGTCAGCTAAATGACAGTTTGCAAGACATCTATTTCAACTTGATGGTTCAACTTGATTGAACCTGGCTAAAATCCTTATTTGGCGTGTTCTATAATCTTTTTTCTATATCTGTTGCGATAATTATAAAGATGAGTGACGGGACAAATTTTCTTAAAAACTGGCAGAAGTGTTGAAAGATAACTCAACACTTCTGGGCAATTTGGTATTTTGTGCATTACTACAACGCATCATTACCTGTTTAGGACTACCAAATTAAGTTGCAATATTCAACGCAAAGGTACGCCAAGGACAACGCCAAGGTTTGCAAAGAAATATTAGTCGCCGTCCAAGTTTGAACTCAAAACTTTGTCCTTGGGTTGTTCAGCTTTCTTAGAAGTGCGTTTTTTTTGCTGAGTTTTCGGTTGAGTAACCTTGTCCAGTGGCTTTTCTTCTAGTGGTTTGGGTGGGGGTGCGGTGCCGAAGACAGGCGACCATTCTTCTCGCAGTTTCGCGATCGCTTCTTCCTTCAGTTTCGCTTCTATCTCAATCCAGGGAACGTTGCAGTAGGCACTGGGCATCACGGTGATAAAATCGCTATGATGCGGGTCGCCAAACGATTCCCGCCCGTTGGAGATATGAACTAGCTGCCATTCTGGGACGGGCCAAGTCGTCCGCGCTGCTGCCTTCATCTGAGCGATGCTGGGATGTTCGTAGCTGTCCAGCTTTTCGTGAATAACGTGGTGATGGGCGTCAAAGACCATTGGCACGCCAGCTTCCTGGCAAACAGCGAGAATTTCGGCTGCGCTATAGGCGTATTCGTCGTTTTCTAGGGCTAATCTTGAGCGAATTTCATCGGGTAAATCGCGGATGACTTGGATCAGTCGCTCAGCGCGATCGCCCTTACCACCATGTATCTCCATCATCGCCCAAGGCGATCGCGGCTGCCCCAATAAATCCATATTCCGGGCGTGCATTTGCAGAATCTTGATACTGTTCTCAATGACAGAGGGTGTATCAGAACTGAGGACAACGAACTGATCCGGGTGTACGACTAATCGGATACCAAGAACCGTTGCGCGATCGCCTGTTGCTCTTACCTGTTCCGTAAACTCCTCCAGCACCGCCTTACCCAGATCGGTATCGGCAAAAGGAAATATCCCTGAGGGAAGTCGATAAAGCCGGAGATTATTTTCTACGCAGAAATCCAGCGCATTATTTAGGCGTTGCAAATTGTCCGTATACAATTCCCGCAACACTTGCTGCTGTTCCGCTGTTTCTAGTTGCAATAGTCGTTTGCGCGTGAGGGCGCGGTAACGCACTTTGTCAGACGTTGTGATGCACACCAACCCCAATTGGGGTGGTGATTTTGTGGACGTGGAATGCGCGTTTGTCCGGTTAGGCAGATTGCTTATCATCATTGTTTTATCCTTAGTCTTCGTTTGGTTTCAAAAATTTAGCTCGCCAAAGCGGTTTCTTAAAAAAATATCTGACAAATTTAATAAGACTCCATCCAGTTTTGTTCGTAAAAAGACGCGAGAATTTTCGCTGCGTAGAGATGCGATGAATTGCGTCTCTACAATCTCGCTGTTTAACGAGCCATGTTATCCGAACTTTGCATTTACACTCGCTAAATTAATTAGAAACCGGCACGCCTTTAAATGGCTGGGTATTGGGAATATAAATGTCTAACGTATTGATTCCCTGCGGAACTTGTAGCCAAACATAGGCATCGGCTGAGGCACCTTGTCCAATGCTGCCAAAATCCACCGAAGGAGTCGCACGTTTAGGAGAAACCGCCTTGTAAGTCTCGTTTGTATTCGGATTGCGGGCAGTTATTGCAGATGGGTTTAAAACATCTATATCTGGATCGGTCGGACTTGCAACCCGTCGAATCCGAAACTGCATATTTACGACATTCCGAGATCCCGTTTCTGGATCGGCAACGCGTCTTACCGAGAGTAATTCTACTTGTGCCTTGCTGTTAAAAGCCGGTTGCACAAACTGCCCTGGTTGAATTTTGGCGTTGGTGTTGGTGGCGTCAGTCGAAGTAGGCACTGGAGAGGCGGCGCTAGTAGGGCTGACGGTGGGAGTGCTGTCTGCATCTGGTGTTGGGCTAGATATTGGCTCTCCAATAGGCGTCGAACCGCTTTTTAAATTAGCGATCGCGTTGAGTTCCTCCCGCAGTTCAAAAACTTGATAGGCACTGAAGCCACTGCCAATAATCGCCAAAATTGAAAGTACAACTGCGATGCCAGATAAAAAATTGCTCATACCGTTTTGGTAAGGGGTAATGGATCGTGAGTCAGTACCAACGAACTCAGAACAAATGACTAAAGACTCATAATTATGGACGAATAATGACTGACAAATCTCCACGATCCATTACCGATTCCCTCCTATTTAGAAATGGGCACATTCTTAAATGCCTGTACCTCCGGCACGTAGAGGTCAATAGAATTGACGTTTTCTGGCACCCTCAGCCAGACATAGGCATCTGCTGACGCTTGTGGGCGCAGCTGGAACAAAGAAACGGTTCCCGTCGAGCGATTAATCAAGTCAACGGCTTTGTAGGTTTCGCTCGTCTCTGGATTCCGCCCAGTGGTTCCGCCCACAGTAATGATGTCACCCCCAACCACTCGATCCGCTGACAGACGTCGGACGCGCATCTGCACGTTTACCACGTCGCGGTTTCTGGAATCGGGATCTTGAATTCGCTTCACAGACAGCAACTCTACTTGCCCCTTGGTGCCCAAGGCAGGCTGTACAAATTGACCGGGTTGAATGTCAGCGCTGGGCACTGGCGCAGCTGGCGCAGTGGTTGCAGGTGCTTGAGCTTGGGGCGATGGCGCGATGGTGGGTACTGGGGAAGCGGGGGCGGTTCCACCCACTGGGCTGGTGTTCGCATCCGCAATCGGCACATTTTTAAACGCCTGCGTTTGATCGACATAGATATCGAGGGTGCTAACACCTGCGGGGACTTTTAGCACGACATAGCCTTCTTGCGGTTGCCCCAGGCGCATCTGATATAAAGAAACCGTTCCTGATGAACGCTTCAAGGGATCGAGTGCTTGATAAGTTTCGCTGGTGATCGGATTCCGGGCAGTTGTCCCACCGACATTAATCAGGTCTCCTCCCACCACATCGTCTGCAAGACGATTAATTCGCATATCCACGCTGACTTCATCAGGCGCACCGAGAATTCTGCGGACGGCGATTAATTCTACCTGCCCTTTGTTGCTTAAAGCAGGCTCAACAAATTGACCGGGTTGAATGCCAAGGCTGGGCGCTGGGGCGACTGGGGCGACGGGAGCAGTTGGGGCGACGGTGGGGCTAATGGTTGAGCTGACAGTAGGGCTAGCGGTCGTCACTGGAACTTCTGCGGGAGCGATCGCATTTTCTTGCTGCATTCGCTGATACAACCACCAACCAGCAGCAACTAAACCCAATGTCGAAAGTGCGCTTAATAGAGCAACCAAAAAATATTTACTTCCGTTGTTCCGACGGGGTGCCTCTGTATGGCGATTGCTTTTCTCAAAATCGCGCTCTTGAAGTGCCATGATTATAAGTACCTATTTTTTTCGGTTGTAAATACAAAAAAAGCTATGATTATTCTGTATTTTATTCACTTTTCAAGACTCAATAAGCTCTACCATTAGAAATATTTTTATTGCTAAACCAAATTGTGCTTTGCACCTATCTAAGGTAATATTTTCAGTAACAAATCAGTTTTATTCGGAAAAATCTGAATGGTAAGTAGGTTGTCAAAAGAAAGTATCAGCTTATCCCAGCATAAAAAAATCTGTAGTTCCAAAAAAACAAGTTTATCTATTTTTAGGTTTTTCCCACGCCCCTACTTATTCCTAAAAATTACTAAAATCAGTAAATGCCTGGGTTTCTTGTTGCTCCTAAACACACAATTGGTATCCTGGCAGGAAGCGGCAAGGGCAAATAATCCCACTGTTTCTCCGAATTCTTCGATAAATTCAAAGCAGGTTTCTCAAGCAGAAAAACCCCAATCCCCTGCGTTGGTTTGTCCTGCCCAACTAGGAAACGCGATTGAAGCTGTCACCAACCGTCCGGAATTTTCTCGTACTCGTTGGGGAATTTTAATAGAACCATTATCGACAAATTCAAAATTTCCAGAACGCACCCTCTACAGCCGCGAACCAGACCGTTACTTTATCCCCGCATCGAATACAAAGCTGTTGACAACAGCAGCGGTTTTAAACAAATTAGGTTCTCAGTTTCGGATTCGCACCTCAGTTTATGGCACAAACGGGGGAGAATTGCGCGTTGTCGGACGAGGCGACCCCAGTTTTAGCGATACCCAGGTGAGAAGTTTGGCACAACAGCTAAAGCGCCAGGGAATTCGTCAGGTGCAGCAGCTAATTGTCGAGGATGATTACTTTCAAGGACAGGCAGTAAATCCCAGTTGGGAATGGGGCGATCTACAGGCACCTTATGCGGTACCCGTTAATAGTTTAATTTTGAATCAAAATGCTACCGTGCTGACCCTATCACCGCGATCGCCTGGGCAACCGCTACAAACCGCTTGGATCGATCCAATTGCGATCGCGCAATGGCGAATTGAAAATAATACGGTGACATCTGAAGCGAAATCACCGGCAGCGATCGCCGTTAGCGCTGTACTGGGGAAACCCGTATTACAGATTAAAGGTCAGCTGCCTGCGGGTGCCGAACCTGCATCCTTGGGTGTGGCAGTTCTCGACCCCGCCCAGTATTTTTTGCAGCACTTCCGGCGGGCTTTAGTAATTGCGGGGATTCCTGTCGCACAGTCGCAGGTGGGATCTGGCAGAGAAAGGGGGGACGAACGGGAATTAGCTGCTGTGGAGTCGCCGCCGTTGGAGACTCTGTTGATGGAGACGAACCAAAACAGCAATAATCTCTACGCAGAAGCTTTATTGCGAACCCTGGGTGCCGCCAGCAAAGGCGAGGAAACCCCGCCTTCAGAAAATTCGGCTGCAATGGGGTTGGCGGCTGTTAAACAAGCTTTAACGGAATTAGGCGTCGATCCCAACAGTTACGTGATGGCTGATGGTTCCGGGTTGTCTCGTCATAACTTAGTGAGTCCAAAAGCACTGGTGCAGACTCTCGAAGCGATCGCGCAAACCAAAGAAGCCGCCATTTACCGCGCCTCTCTCCCGGTTGCCGGTGTCAGCGGCACCCTAAAAAGTCGCTTTCAAAATACTCCAGCCCAAGGCATTGTGCAAGCGAAGACAGGAACGATGAGTGGAACGGTTTCCTTAGCCGGGTATATGAATCATCCAGAGTATCAAACGATTGTTTTTAGCATTCTCGTCAATCAATCGGACCAATCTGCCCCAATGATACGGCAGGCGATGGACGAAATTGTGCTGCTACTCACTCGCTTGCGTCGCTGTTGAGTGCGATACATCTGTAGGGGCATGGCAATCAAAAAGCCCCGACCAAGCCCAGTTCGCCGGGTCGGATTTGGAGATCCCCCAACCCCCTTAAAAAGGGGGCTATGAGCAATTTCCCTAATTTATCGGGAGTTTTAGTTGGGAAAAACTCGAACGGTATCACCGGCAATCGATAGCTGCACTCGCGTTCCTACCGGCAAGGCGGTATCAGTCATCGTGCGAGCGTGGAGTTCTTTGCCAGAGGGAGTTTGGAGGCAATATCGGTACTCGCGCCCTAAAAACCGTCGGGTTCGGATGACAACCGATGCATCAGGAGATGGCTGTAGGATCAAGTCTTCCTGGCGAATCATCAGTTCGCCGGTGAGGCTAGAAGTAGAGTCTTGCCGTCCGTTATGGGCGACATCAAAACAACCGACTTCTGTTTCCCACAGATGACCTTGGCGTTGGGCGGGAAGGAAGTTGGCTTGAGTAACAAATTCGGCAACAAACCGCGAGGCGGGGTGGGTGTAGATATCTTCCGGTGTGCCCAATTGCTCTAAATGTCCTTGACGCATAACACCCACCCAATCAGAGATGGCAAGTGCTTCTTCCTGGTCGTGGGTGACAAAAATTGCTGAAGTGCCAATTG
Source organism: Trichocoleus sp. DQ-A1 (assembly GCF_039961955.1). Lineage (NCBI taxonomy): Bacteria > Bacillati > Cyanobacteriota > Cyanophyceae > Leptolyngbyales > Trichocoleusaceae > Trichocoleus > Trichocoleus sp. DQ-A1. The sequence goes on along the minus strand of NZ_JAMPKE010000013.1, from coordinate 63,382 downwards.
CCTTGAGAATCTCTCGCACTTCTTCGCGCAACCTCAAACGTACTTGGATATCGAGATTGCTCAGAGGTTCATCGAGGAGAACCAACTTGGGTCGCGGTGCTAAGGCACGGGCGAGGGCAACCCGTTGCTGCTGACCGCCAGAGAGTTCGTGAGGATAGCGCTTTTCTAATCCTTGCAGACCGACAAGCGCGATCGCATCTTGCGTGCGTTCCTTGACCTGCTGTTTACTCAACTGTTGCAACCCAAAAGCAACATTCTCCGCCACACTCAGATGAGGAAACAGGGCATAGTCTTGAAAGACAATTCCCACGTCCCGATGCTCTGGCGGCACCCAACAACGGGAATCAGCAACCGTTCGCCCCGCAATCTCCACGCTTCCGCGGTAAGGTCGTTCAAAACCTGCAATCAGCCGCAACAGTGTAGTTTTACCGCAGCCAGATGGCCCCAGCAATCCTAACAAATCCCCTGGCTGCAAAGTCAACGTTACATCTTCAACAGCCGGAACTGTATTTTGGCTAAACTGCTTCGTTACATTCTGTAAGCGTAAAATTGCCGGTGATTGCATAACTCAAAATCTAAAATAGGCGGCTTGATTAAATATCTCTTTGGCACAACAAATCATTTCAGGACTTACACAACTGTCACATGCGATAGCGAAGCGCTGCTGCGAAGCGCAGATTGCATCTCCACAATTAGGCCAAGGACATGGCTAACGCTGGACGCCTGAGTTGAGCAACTAATTTTCTCCTGAGAACCTGAATGTCAACCCTACGACAAACATTTGCAATGGTACGGGACCTGTAGTGGTAACAACAAGCTCTGGCAGGAATGCAAAGAAGAATAAAATTCCCTTTGGATTAGTGATACTGGTGACCAATCCAGTCCAGAAAAGTCTTCGGTAAACAATTGGAGTAACCGTTTTCGATGACTGAACCTGCTGCTTGCTCATCAACATTTGTACTCCTAAGAACAAATATATAGCACCAGCGAAGCGTATTAAATTAAACAGAAGCTCTGATGCCTGTAGCAATGCTGATAGCCCCAGCATGGCAAAACCAATTTGTTAGGTTCTTGTAAGAAGTCGTCTTCGGTTGCTAAAGCTGAAACATCAACATTTCTTATTTTCAATCCTTGCTTCAAAGTTGCTATGACGCAAATTGCTGAACAGTCTCCAAATAAATTAGTTCTCCGCCAGAATTACGTGTCCTTCGGTCGTGTGTTCCGAGAAATTCTCGTGACCGGGATAGGAGTTGGATTCCTTCTCTGGACCGGGCCTGCAAAATTGAACTGCCAACGGATAGAACTGACGCAGGTTACGTGTCAGTTAAGCAAACCGGGCTGGTTGGGGTTGGGGGTGTGGCAGAACACACCCATTCGTAATTTGCAGGCTGTGGAGTTGACAACAAATGTAGATGATGGGGTATTTTACCAAGTTCTGTTACAAACCAGTGAAGGTGAAGTTCCTTTAAGGGAATATAAAACTTCTGGGTTGGATAATACGCAGGAGAGTGTTGATCGCATCAACACCTTCCTAAAAGACCCTACAGCAAATCGCTTAAGCATTGCACAGGTGGACTGGTTGCAGTGGTCTGGGTTACTCCCTGGTATGTTCTTCCTTGTGGGAATCAACGCGCTGTATGTCAGTCTTTTGAGTATCCGCTCTAAATTAATCGAGTCTTATTGCATTGACCAAACCCAGAATCGACTGACTTACCAATATGGGAGTCTGTGGAGACAACGCCAGGAACATTATGATTTTTCAGATATTCATCGGGTTATTTTAGATGTAGGCCCTTGGGCAAAGGTGCGGCTCTTTGTCGAAATGCGATCGGGCGAGTTACTGTGTCTGTGTGGGCAGGCTCACCCATCTGTAAAGTCTCCCTGGGAGGGAGCAGAGTGGCGACAAGTGCAGCCAATAGCAGATGAGGTCAGTCGTCGAGTTTACCGTCCCTGGCAATTGGCACTTGGATTTGGGCAAACCTGGATTGACAAATATGTGGCTCCAAACCCATACGCAAAAGTGACCGCACAGTGGCTGAAAGCGAACGTGCAATCATCTAAAGTTTGGGTCTTCGATCGGTCAGGCGACTGTATCCTTTCCCAGGACAGTAATACGGTCAAGACCTACACGCTGAGGGATTTTGTTGATGTTCAGGTTCAACTGACTCCTAGTAGAAGACTGGTTGCAAAAGAAGATGGTGATGGTGACAAATTCTACGATGTCAACTATCAGATCGTTTTGGTGTTGACTTCCAACAGACAGGTTGCAATTCAGCACTATTTCAGTCGCGAGTACAACTGGGAACCCGAAAGTGGCAAGCAGGCAACCGCACAAGTTCGGGCAGAAGAGACGGCTCAACGTATCCGTCAATATGTCCGCAAAGATTAGCACAGCGATCGCTATCATCCATCAGGAAGGCTCGCGTGCATGAGGAGAAACGCCTTGCCATACGGGGCATAGCGTAGTTTTTCTGAGCGATCGCGCTTTCGTGGTGTTCTTATGCGATCTGCGCTTCGCAGCAGCGCTTCGCGATCGCTGTGCTAGTTGCGTAAGACCTGAATTTGATAAAAACCATATAGATAGCAATCTTTAGTGATTCATGAAACCCGCTTCCTTCTCTTCCTTGGCGTCCTATAGTGCTAATGCTCATCTCTCTCGTGCATCCGCGCCGCTTCGCGAACGCTAGCGCGTCCTTGGCGGTTCGTCAAAAAAATCTCCTACAAACCATTTCCGCCTACTTATAACTCCTCACGCGCTCTTGAGATAACAGTAATAAAGTCGAGCCAATCGAAACTAATAACATAAATAGAGAGCCAGTTGCTGCCTCAGCAAACTCAACATTTTCCGTCGCTTTCCAAATCTTTACAGCCAAGGTTTCGAATCCAATCGGTGCTAATAGCAAGGTAGCCGGTAATTCTTTAATTGCCGTCAGAAACACCAACATAGCTCCAGCAATAACACCTGGGCGCACCAGCGGAAGCGTAACTTCTCTGAGAGTTTGCCACGAACTTCTACCCAAACTCCGCGCCGATTCTTCCAGCTGCGGATTCACCTGTAAAAGCGAACCCCGCACGGTTCCCACCGACTGGGGTAGAAACAAGACAAGATAGGCAAACACCAACATCGGCAGGGTTTGATACAACTGTGGCAAGTAGTTTGCCCCAAAAAATACCAGCGACAGCGCCACCACAATTCCAGGCAAGCCAAAGCCAATATAAGAACAGCGTTCAATTATTGAAGTAATTCGCCCAGGAAACCGCACCGCTAAAATTGCCACAGGTAAGGCAAAAAGAGTGGCGACACCCGCTGTAATTCCTGACGCCAAAATGGAATTGAGTGCAGCCGGTACCAGATTCGGAAGGCTGTAGCCATTATGGAGTCCGCGAATCAGCCAGAACACGGTAATGCCAATAGGAAGCACTAAAGCGATCGCTGTCACGACCGCACAAAAAGCCACCGCAGGCCACTTCCAACGCCCCAGCAGCAAAACTTTAGGGGGGCGCTGGGAGGTGGAGCCGCGACTGTAGTATGCTGCACGCGATCGCGCCCGATACTCTAACCACAAAATCAACAGCACCAGCCCCACTAATACCAACGCCAAAGCCGCTGCTGAATTGCGGTTAAAACTTGCCTTGTACTGCAAAAAAATTGCCCGTGTAAAGGCATCAAACCGCATTAACGACGGCGTCCCAAAGTCCCGCAGCGAGTACAACGCCACCAATAAACCCCCAGCCACCAATGACGGGCGCAACTGGGGCAAGATAACCCGAAAGAAAGTAGCTTGACCGCTTTGACCTAAACTGCGGGCGGCTTCCTCCAGGGTGGGGTCAATTCCTTGCAATCCAGAACGGACGCTCAACAGCAAATAAGGGTAGGTAAATAAGGTGAGTGCCAAAATCACCCCAGGCCAACCGTAGATGGAAGGTAATTCCTGTACCCCCAAAGGTTCCAGCAACAACTGCAACAAACTACCCCGTGGCCCAAAAGTGGCAATCAGCGTAAAACTCCCTACATAGCTAGGAACTGCCAAGGGTAAGGTAGTCGCTATTAGCCAAAATCGGCGTCCCGGTAAATCGGTTCGCACGGTTAAAAATGCCAGTGGCACGGCAATCAATGCCGAACACAGGGTCACGATTGCCGCCATTGCCGCACTGTTGAGCAAAATGGTGAGAGTTCGGGCACGGGAAACTAATTCCCAGAGCGCTTCCCCACCGACACCAGCCGTCCGGATGACCAAATAAGTCAGAGGCAGAGCGATCGCGATCGCTACTGCCGCTGCTGTTAAAGTTAGAAATAAAGGGGGTCGAGCTGCTTTCTCCAATCAGTTAATCGATATGGGGATTAACAACCAGCAATTCAACAAAATTGCGGAAATAACATCACTTTTGAAGGCTGGTAATGGGTAATAAGAGTTATCAGTACTTATTCCCCATTCCCACAAACGACTTAAATTACCTGTGTCTCCTGCAAAAGCTTCAACGTTGCATCCAAGTCGTTCAGATTGCTTAAGTCAATGGCAGTCGCTTGGCTGGGAATTCCGTTGAGTGCTTTTAAATTCCCCGCCGGAGCGATTCCCGAAGCTAGTGGATACTCATAAGTCTTGGTGGCAAAGTATTTCTGAGCATCCTGAGCCAACATGAAGTCCACAAACTTCTGAGCAATATTGGGATGTTTTGCACCCTCTAAAATTGCCACGCCCGCCACGTTAACCAAGGAACCAACATCATTGGTAAAGTGATGATCCACCGGAGCTTGGGGATTTTCTTGCTTGAACTTTTCTAAGTAATAGTGATTGACAAATCCGACCGCAATTTCCCCACGGGATAGCGCTTCTACAATTGCCGCATTTTTGGGGTAAGTTTTGGGATTGTTGGCTTTAATGCCTTCTAGCCATTGCTTAGCTTTCTCATCCCCTTGCGAGACGCGCAAAGCGGTGACAAAGGACTGGAAGGAGCCATTCGTAGGTGCCCAACCAATTTTTCCTTTCCACTTTGGATCGGTAAAGCCAGTGATAGATTCTGGTAAATCTGCTGCCTTAACTAACTTGGTGTTGTAGTCTACTGTCCGCACTCGACCCGTAATTCCAACCCACTTCCCATCCGGTGAGCGGTAGCGGCTTTCTACCCGATCGAGCAGTGAAGTTGGCAACTGCGATGCCCTACCTGCCTTTTGCATTGCTCCGAGTGCCCCGGCATCTTGAGCAAAGAAAACGTCAGCCGGACTATTTTTACCTTCTTCCAGAATGGCTGCTGCTAACTCAGCGGTGTCGCCATAGCGGACTTGTACTTTCGCCCCAGTTTCCTTTTCAAACTGTTTAATCAGGTCGCCAACCAGTTTCTCGTCCCGTCCTGAGTAGACCACCAGTTCTTTTTCCAATGGGCCGGTGGCGGCAACTGGGCTGGCAGATGGACTGGCGGCAGTCGTACTGGCAGGGCTGCTGGTTGGGGAGGTTGCATTGGGAGTCGTGGCACTCTGGTTGTCAGAGCAGGCGATCGCTAACCCACCGCTCGCAGTTGCCAGTCCCATTAAAAACACAAACTTTCGACGCTTCACCAGGTTACTCCTCAATAAAATCTTATATTGACAATGTTTTTTAACTAGGTAGCTAAGAACCGTTTGTTAAGTTACCACAAACAAATTCTCCACCCACTACCTGTACAAAGGGTTGCTTTTCTTTGAAGCCATCTTCTATAGCCTGTGTTATCAACTTTTAGTAACGTAATTGACAACCTTTGAATATAGCTGCAAAAAGAGTTATTGTCAATTATTATCATTAAGCTACAAAAATAGCGCTGTAGAGGCATTGGGTTCCCAGGCTCGGGAGCATCCCGATGAGAGCAAATTGCCCAGAGGCGGGAATCCGGCGAGACAAACGAAGTCCATCTAGCACTGCGAGAGCCACCTCGCGCTTCACAGCCTCAATTGAGCCTGCTAACTAAGGCTTCGAGCAACTAGGCTAGGCCGGGATGGCATTAACACAAAGAGTTTGCAAATAAATTTCCGGATTAAAGCTGAAGTAAGCTTTAACTTACTGGTCAGCCTTTAAACCCGTTTAAACGGGTTTAAGCTATTAGCCCAAACTTTAGTTTAGGGCTGAAATCAGCGGCATTCAACTAAGCTGATGCTTTCTCAAATCGCTGGTTTACTGCATTCCAATTAACGACGTTCCACCAAGCATCTAAATAATCAGCACGCTTATTTTGGTATTTCAAATAGTAAGCGTGTTCCCAGACATCATTGCCCATAATCGGATACATTCCTTCCATCAACGGACTATCTTGATTCGCCGTACTCATCACTTGCAACTTACCATCCTTGCCGCGAACCAGCCAAGCCCAGCCGCTGCCAAAACGCTTGCTACCGGCTTCATTAAATTGCTTTTTGAAAGCATCAAAACTGCCAAAGCTTTGATTAATCGCTTCGGCAATTCTTCCCGTCGGCGCTCCACCAGCATTGGGTGCCATGATTTCCCAAAACATCGTATGATTTACGTGACCGCCGCCGTTATTGCGTACTGTAGTACGAATATCTTCTGGCACGCTATTGATGTCACGAAGCAATTCTTCAGGACTCTTGCCTTTGAGTTGCGAGTATTTATTCACGGCTTCATTCAGATTTTTGACGTAGGCGGCATGGTGTTTATCATGGTGAAACCGCATCGTCGCCTCATCAATATGGGGTTCCAGAGCATTGTAGGCATAAGGTAAAGGCGGCAGTGTAAAAGTATTTGCCGTTTGCCCCTGCTGTTGTGCTTGCGGTGTCTGCTGCTGTGCTTGCTGGTTTTCACTTTTTGGAGTTGTTTGAGCTGCACAAGCTGCGGGGAAAGCCCCAATGACGGCTGCTCCAGCAGTGCCACCTAGCAGAAACAGGAAATTTCGACGATAAAGAGCCATAATTCAATCAATTTCGGTAGAAAGTTGCGCTTTCATCAAAAATTACACCTGTCTAGCGGCATAAATACCTCTATCTCAAGGAGGTAATTTCGGGATGATGACAGGATTGCGTTAAGCGATCGCTCTGACAAAAAGCAGTAAAATTCTACTCTTACCCTATCCAATACCTATCCAAAATTTTTAAAAATTGGACTGTAAGCCAACTCGTAAAGTTAAACCGGGGTGATAGATTCGATTTGCTTTCTCGTACCTTACATCAGCTAAATTTTCTAAATTCACTGTAATCCCAAAATTCTTAGTAATCGGAATCCGACCGCTTAAATCTAAATTTAAAAAGGACGGGGAAAAATCTTTGTTACTCTCGCCAGGATTATTAAAGAAAGCTCTCCGTGCCCCGCCGTGGTAACTTGCATATAGATTCAATTGCCATCCTCCACTCGCATAACCAATCCCGAATTGTCCTACTGAGTAAGGAATTAAACCTAGCTGTAATCCTTTCTCTAAGCCGGTCTCAATTCGCGCATCTGTATAAGTATAGTTAAGAAAAGTTGACCATTGCGGAGTCATTTGCCACCGTAATGCTGCCTCCAACCCATTTGTATTAACTAGACCAATATTCGCCCAACGACCTGATATAACTCCGAGGCGATTATCTAAACGGCTGCCGAAATAGGTAAACTGTCCTGCCAAATTTTCTAAAAACTGGATATCGACTCCAGCCGTCCAAGAAGAGCCGGTTTCTGGATTTAGATCCGGGTTCGGCAACCAGTTATGAACCGTATCAAAAACATACAATTGATCTAATCCAGGATTGCGCTGAACCGAAGCCCAACTGCCCCGCACAGCCACCGTTGGAGTAACAGCCCACCGTCCCCCGACACTGGGATTCAAATAGCTCCCAAAGTCACTATTAAAATTTTGTCGCAGACCAAAATCTGCCTGTAATGAGTTGCTTATTTTCCAAGTATTTAAAGCAAATATTGCTGTATGAAACCTATCTCTGTTTTCACTTTCGTTCAGGGTAAGCTGATTAGGGACTGTACTTAAAACATTCCCATTTAAGTAGCTATTTTGTACATCGAAGCCCCAAGTTAGAGTATTTCGAGGAGATGTTTGCCATTGATGCTCTACCCTAGCATTGAGAGCTTGGGAATTCAGAGTACCAGTCCGGTAGAAGATATTTTGAGTCGGGCCATAAGTATTAAAGTAATCCTGATTGTAAGAAAGTGTCGTTCTCAGAACAGAATCTTCCCCTTCTCCTAGCAAAGCCTTCCAAGATAACCCAATATTAAAAGCATCGTGGTCTAATCTGTCTCTTTGCAGAGGAAACCCGAAATAAAGTAATCCCCGACGACTGCTAATTTTAGAAGCATCTAAACTAAGAGTGTTTCTTGAATTCAAATCTAGCGATATCCCGCCAAAGTAGTTGCTAGTTGCGGTATCTCCGTTAAATAGAAGACCTTCGGAATTCCGATTCGCTGCACCTTTAGGGACAGCATAACGATTATCTGCTTCGTACTCTTCATAGCCGAGATTAAATCTTAGATTTTCCGCAGAACCCCCGTAGCTAATCCGATAGTTGGACTGATTAAAAGAGCCATATTCAACTGAAGCATTGAGTTTAGGAACTTCTTGCCCTTGTTTGGTGATGATATTAACAACTCCTCCAAAAGCTTCCGAACCATATAAAGTAGAACTGGTGCCGCTAGATAATTCCACTTGTTCAATTGCTTCTACTGGAATACTATTAAGGTCGGTAGCACCATGATAAGTATTAATATTCGTGTTGATAGGTCTGCCATTGAGGAGAAAAACAGACTGATTAATCGAATGTCCCCGGTAGTAAGTGCCAGTATGAATATCTGCCCCGAAACCGGCATCATTAATGGCAAATCCAGGGAGTCCTCTCAAGACTTCCGCTGCACTATTAGCGCCTTGCTTTTGAATTTCTTCTTGATTAATTGTATAGACGGGCGTAGACGTTTCCGGGAAATTTTCTCTCTTCGCCGTTACGACTAATTGAATTTCTTCATTTGTTCCTACTTGAACTTCTGGCTCAGTTGTCAACTCACTTGATTCAACTGCTTCAGGCGTTTCATCAGCCTCGCTATCAGGCTCAGATGCTATGGAATCAGTAGTATTATCTATGTTGAAAATAAGCGCGGAATCACTTTGATTAACTTCTCCGGGCGGAATCCCAGCCTTTCCAATTATGACTACCTGAATACTATTAGAATCCAAAGGAGTAACAGATACAGCAGTGATTGCATCAGTAGGGTTGTTTTGATAGAAACGACTCCCTTCGGGTAAGCTCAACTGAGCATTGATGATGTTAGCGATAAAGATATCGTTACTGCTGGATGTCAAAATTTGAGAAAGCTTACCACCCGTAGTTTCTAAAATTACCTGAATGCCGCTACTTGTGGGAATTAAACGAATGCTAGTGACTTGTGTAACTTCCGCCAGAACTGGAGGGGCAATGAATACTGCTACAACGTTCGCCATCAAAAAACTATTGAACAATAATTGTTTATTCATATATTTTTTCCAATAAAGTTTTAGTTAATAATCGTTTTAGCTAATTGCTTCGAGCTTTAGCGATCGCATGGATGATTCAAGGTAACAAATGATTAAGAAAACAGAAAATGACTTGACGAATGAAGCTCTTTAATTTCTTGTAGTAAACTTTGATATTGTTGTCGTTTCCCTTGTTGTAGATAGAGATCGGTGGCTTTCTCAAAATCTGCTCTCACTCCCTGCTTATCTCCCAACGTGTAGTGAATGAGACAGCGACAGTGATAGGCATCGCCATCCTGAGGATTGAGTTCAATCGCTTGGCTAAAGTCTTCTATTGCTCCCGGATAATCTTGTAGTTGGGAGCGGACAAAACCCCGATTATAGTAAGCTAAAGCGAGGCTGGGGTCGATCTCAATTGCTTGGCTAAAGTCAGCGATCGCTCCTTGCGTATCTCCGAGGGCAGCGCGGGCAAGACCTTGATTCGTGTAAGCTTGAGCATTATCGGGATTGAGCCGAATTGCTTGGTTTAAATCAGCGATCGCTTCAGGGTAATCTCCGCTCAATACCTCGTAAACTCCGCGCTTGAAGAAGTCCTCAGCGCTCATTTGATCTGTATCGGTACTCGCCGTTAGCGTGATTTGTAATGGCTGAGCTTGAGCCATCGACGGCGAATTCAGCAGTGCCATTACAATGCTGAAGATAATGCTGAAGATGACAATCTTGCGGGAAAGGCGACTCATAACATAGACGTTGAGAACATAGATGTTGAGAAAGCACTGCGTAACACCCGTCATTTAGTAGCCAATTGCTCACAGGCTGTAAGTCTGTGGCTACACAAACAAAGCCTGCCTACGCAGGCTCAATGTCAGCAGATTTGGCTCTGATTGGGATGCAACCCCATTATTTTGAGTTGAGTCGTTGTTGCCGTCAAAAGACAAGCTGTCAAACTTGAACAAGAGTGCAAGTTTGGAGTGTAAGCTTATTCAGAGATTGCACAAGGCACAAAGTTCAGATGTATGGTTCCTCTACCTAACTACCGTCCCAAACAACTTTCCCTTGGCCCTTTGGAAGCGGAGATTTTAAATATCGTCTGGGAACTCGGCTCTGCCACCGTTAAGGATGTACACGATCGCATTCTGGCTGACCCAGACCGGGAGTTAGCTTATACTTCTGTAACTACGGTGCTGCGTCGCCTGACCCAAAAAGGTTGGCTAGCTTGCGATAAACAAGAACGAAGCTTTTGCTGGCAACCTTTGGTATCGCGGGAAGAAGCGCAAGTCATTAAAGCTCACGAACAGTTACACCAGTTTTTGGCAGTGGGGAACCCAGATGTCGTCGCCGCCTTTGCAGATAGCCTAGATAGCGCTAGCGTAGAGCAAATAGAAGCGATCGCGCTTCGTCTTCAATCCGCACGCAAAGCGAGAGAGGAGGGAAAATCATGCATCTAGCGATGATTCTGACGGCGTTAGGATTGGCGTGGTGTCTGAGATGCACAGGGTTAGAGCCATCGGGAACTTGGACGCAACGCTGGCAACGATCCTTTGGGTTATTTTTGTTTCCGCCGCTGCTATTGATCGTGACAGCGATCGCAGTTATTTGCATGGGTGCAGACGGAAAAATGGGAGGACTGCAAGCCGGATGGTTCAGTTACTCCTTCGCCTGGGGATTTTTAGGCGTTGCCGGAATTTTATGTCTAAAGCTGGCACATGAAGGATGGCGTTCGGTACAACAGACACGCACTTATCCCCAAATTGAGCTTGAAGGTAAATTGGGTCGCCTTCTCAATGCCAGCGTTCTATTTAGCGCCCAAATTGGTTTCTGGCAGCCTGAATTAGTCGTCAGTCAGGGATTGTTAGAAACCCTCGATCGAGATCATCTAGAAGCAGTTCTCGCCCACGAACAAGCGCATTACTATTATCGGGATACGTTTTGGTTTTTCTGGCTTGGCTGGGTGCGCCAGATAACCGCTTGGTTGCCGAATACAGAAGCTTTGTGGCAAGAACTTTTACTATTGCGGGAACTTCGTGCGGATCGATGGGCGGCGCAACAGGTAGATCCCTTGTTGTTAGCAGAATCTCTGCTATTGGTGGTGAGTGTCTCGCCAGTACAGTCTGAAAGTTTCTGTGCAGCGTTCAGTGCCATGACCCCTCGAAATCGTTTAGAGGAGAGAATCGAAGCGCTTCTGGCACCATCAGAGGAGTCAGCTTCACCCAGCTTATGGCTTTGGCATTGGATACTACTAGGGTTTCTGCCGCTAGTAACCGTGCCGTTTCACACTTAAATTTTGGTGTTGCACAATCAGGATAATTTCCTTTCAAATTTCGCGCAAAGACGCAAAGTTTTTGTTAGCGTCTTTGCACCTTTGCGCGAGATTATCATTAACCGAGGACGGAATTACTCAAGAAAACCACTCCAATCGAGCAGATAGCCAAACCGGCGAATCGCTGCCAGGGTAACGGTTGAGTGGCAGATTTCCGGCTCACTGCATTGCCAAGCAGCATGGCAACCAAGGCAACGCCATATTGAATGAAAGTGAAACCCAGAAGGTAAGCAACAAGCGGCGTCATACCAGCACCAACGATTGCCTCGCCATAAGCATAGCCGTGAAATAAACCAGCAAGCGCTCCCAGCGCCAGAAGAACCATCCAGTTTGGTTTGTTTGGCGTTAGCAGCAGCGCCCCAAAAACAATTACGGAACCTGCGATCGCTATCTCAGCTGCCGGTAAATCTAGATTGAGTAAATGAATCCCAGTTCCCGCCAGTGCTGCCAATACAAACCCGGCTGGGATGAACGCGCCCCGCACTTGCCCAACCGCCAGTAAACCAATCGCCACCACGAACGCAAAATGATCCAGTCCAATTAAGGGGTGGGCTAGCCCTGAAAAGAACCCTTCAAATAAATTAGACGGCGGCTTGCCACCCATTGGATGGTGAGCGATCGCCTGCTGGGCGCATAGGAAAGTGCTAATTAAAACCAAAAATACAATTACTGTTCGGCTTTGCATCAGATTTAAGAAAGCAAAGCGTCTATCTTTAGACATATTCTGTACCTCGCAGATTTCGCAAATCAATTTCTCTTGGCGGGTATTCTGGCTGAGAGACCAAAACGACGGATCTCATTACAGCTGCGGGACAGCGACGGTTTTACACCGAACTTTCCCCGTTACCTCTGGTGGCTGCTCCCCACCAGAACCGATTGAGTAGGGCAATCATATCACTTCAGTGCTGGCATTTTAAAAAGTATGGGTAAAATGAACCTCAAACAGATGACTCCAAGAGCCGCTTTATTTGAGGAGGAATCGGAAAAATGTGCGTTAATTGTCTGCTGGGTTCGGCTTTAATGTTCTTTACACCCAGGGTTTCCGAAGTACCATCCAACCCGACGAATCAAATTGCATTACCTCAAGAAACTCAAATAGCGATCGCTACTTGAGTGCCACTAAAATTAGCTGAGGATTTCCTTTAGCTCGTGCTGGTTCCAAAGCGAACGGTAAAGTCCAGGTTGTTGCAAAAGTTCGGCATGAGTCCCAGACTGCACAATTTGACCTCGATCCATCACAAAAATGCGATCGGCAGTTGCAGCCGCAGACAATTGGTGAGAGATAAAAATAACCGTTTTGCGCTGGATGCCTTCCGAAAGATTATTCAAAATGGCTGTGGCAGTTTGATTATCAACGCTGGAGAGAGCATCATCCAAAATCAGAATCGGGGAATCCATCAGCAAAGCACGGGCGAGAGCCGTCCGTTGTCGCTGTCCCCCTGAGAGGGTAATGCCGCGCTCACCCACAACGGTTTCGTATTGCTGGGGAAAATTGAGAATTTCCGGGTGAATTTGCGCTTGCTTGGCAGCATTAATAATCTCTGTCTGTTCGCTCAGAGGATTGCCGTAGCGAATGTTGTTTTTGATGGTAGTGCTGAACAGAAAACTGTCTTGAGGGACATAAGCGATCGCTCCGCGCAAATCGGGCAATTTGATCTGCGTAATATCATTGCCATCTACGAACAAACTATCGCTTGGAATATCCACTAATCGCGGCAAGGCATTGGCAAGTGTCGATTTTCCGGAGCCAATTGGTCCGACAATCGCCACGGTTTCCCCTGGTTCAATCGTAAAGCTAACATTCTTAAGCGCGGGAGTTTCGGCTCCCGGAAACGTATAACTGAGTTGACGGGCTGTTAATTTACCGCTTACTTTTTCAACGGGTAATGCGAGTGCATTCGGAGAATCTTTAATTTTGGCTTCTGCCATCAGAATTGACTCAATGCGGTCGATACTCACCTCACCTCGTTGGTAGGCAGTAATCGTAAAACCCAGTAAAGCGGTGGGGAAAACTAATCGTTCAGTATAGAGAATTAATGCCAGAAAATCGCCAATTGTGATCGCACCTGCCACAATTGATCGCGCTCCAACCCATAGCAATATCAGTAAGCTGATAAAAGCCATGCCTTGAATGATTGGAAACAAGACATTTCTGGTCTTTGCTAATTGGATATTGGCTTGCAACAGGCGATTATTTAACCGGGAGAAGGCGCGGCGTTCGTTCTCCTCCTGAGCGTAGATTTTGATCAGACCAATCCCGCTCATATCCTCTTGAATCAACTCGCTGATGCTAGAGAGTTCCTCTTGCAACACCAGCTGTTCGTTCCGTAGGCGATCGCTAAATAGCTGCACAGCGATCAGCATAAACGGATAGACTGCGATCGCCAGCAGACTCAGCTTCAAATTAATCGATAGCATCACCGGCAATGTCAGTCCGTAGGCAAAGACTGTATTCGCCAAACTTAACACGGCAAATCCCAGCAGACGCCGGATATTATCCACATCGCTAGTCGCCCGGTTAATCAAATCTCCAGCAGTGTTGCTTGCAAAATAAGACGGTTCCAGAGTGAGTAGATGCTGAAAAATCTTTTGTTTCAGGTCAAATTCTACTTGTCGCCCGACTCCAAACAGCAAGATGCGCGAAGCCATCCGCACTACCCACATTGCCGAAGCCAGAATCAGGATTAGCGCTACATACTTCCAGATTTGAGCGAAGTCGAACGCTTGGCGGAGTTCGTCAACGCTATCTCGAATCAGCAAAGGGATATAAACGCCCACTGCATTCACAACAAACAGCGCGATAACGCCTAAGGTAGCCTGTCGCCAGTGGGGACGCAGATAAGCACCCAATTTTTGCAGCCGAGAGTGAGCCATTCTGTGAGGACTGAGGATTAAAAACTGAGAAAAGGCAACAGACAAAAAACTTTCTTGCAACCTGCAAGAAGCTTTCGCCTAACATCCAATCCCAAACCATCGTAGACGAATTGGCGCTCGTGCTGCTTCTATAAAACGAGGGGTGTCAACCAGCCGCGTAAGAAGTAGTAGATGAAAGTGAGATATTCTTCTACCACTCGCGTTGTCGTGACTAGCGCTTCCACGGTGGGAACAAAATCCGTGACGGTGATGCGTCGGGCAGGCGTTGCCCCACTTTGAAAGGTAAAGAAATCTGTAGCTCTGGGAATGACCGTGACGCCCAAATTGGCAAACGTAAGGTTGGCACGGCGAATATTTAAGCCGGAGGCAACGAGAATAATCCGGCGCGATCGAATACCGCGCTGCCTCAAGATTTCCTCAACTCTGACCGCACTGGTGCGGAGATCAACCCCACGCGGTTCAATCACAATTCGATTGCGGGGTACACCCATCCTGACCAGTAGCGCCGCGACATCGTTAGCCTCGTTAACACTATCTTGATTT
The DNA here is from genome assembly GCF_039961955.1 of Trichocoleus sp. DQ-A1. NCBI lineage: Bacteria > Bacillati > Cyanobacteriota > Cyanophyceae > Leptolyngbyales > Trichocoleusaceae > Trichocoleus > Trichocoleus sp. DQ-A1. The sequence continues at coordinate 48,234 of NZ_JAMPKE010000013.1, read as the reverse complement.
CCTGTCAGCTCCGCTCTAGGTCCTGCACTGACAATCACTAAGGGGTCATTACCGCTCCGTAGCTGTTCTTGATACAGCTGAGCAGAGTATAGAATGCGATCGCCTGTATCAGTTAATTGAATCTGTGTCCGGTAGGGAAGATTTGGTTGTGTCGTCCCTCGCCCCAGCACCACAATCGCCCCCACAATTTGAGAGCCGGTTGGCGTAATATCAGCCGGACATTGAGTTTGACAAATCAGTTGGCGTCGTTGCTCCAGTTGAATCGCCTCCACTTCCGCTTGCTGAGCCAGCCAGTAGGCAACGATTGGCAAACTAGACAACAACAAAACGAAGAAGGCTATCCTAAGTTGGTTCCAAGCTACGCCTGTTAGCGCATTCTTTTTCACTCCGCCGATGGCGAACAACAAAAGCATAATCGACAACCCCAACGGTTTGAGCGGAAACGAAAGAATGTTCCAGGCACTCGATACCAACCTTTCATTGGGGTTGTAAAACGCCATCACCATGATGACAAACAACAGCAGCCCGCCCAACCAAGCGAGATATTGTTTGGGAATCCATCGCACTAACAAAAAGTAGACTAAGGTGCCAATCAGCAGCCACAGCAGAACCCGCGTTAGTAGTAAAAACATAGTAGGTAATTGGTAATGGGTAATTGGTAATGGGTAATTGGTAACGACTATTCACCAGCGATTACCGATTGCCTCTTATTGACGTTTCAATTTTGCCCGAATCGCCTCGGTTACGGTTTGAATTACCTTAACACGGGCATAGTATTTATCATTCGCAGCAACAATTGTCCAGGGAGCGTTAGGAGTGTTCGTCCGCTGAATTGCTTGATTGACTGCCACTTCATAGAAAGCCCAATTGTCCCGATTTCGCCAATCTTCGGCGGTGAGTTTGTATTCTTTAAAGGGGTCATTCTGACGCGATATGAATCGCTGATACTGTTCTTCAGGACTAATATGCAGCCAGAACTTGACCAAAACGTAGCCTGCATTCGTCAGTTGGCTCTCAAACTCATTGATTTCCTGGTAGGCTCTGCGCCATTCCAGTTCTGTGGCAAAACCTTCAACACGCTCTACTAACACTCGCCCGTACCAGCTGCGGTCATCAATGCCAATTGTCCCTGCTGTTGGCAACCACCGCCAGAACCGCCAGAGGTAGTGATGCGCTTTCTCTTCATCCGTAGGTGCTGCGAAGGGATGAACGGCATAACTGCGGGGGTCGAGGACATCGGTTAAGCGTTTGATGGCTCCTCCTTTCCCAGCCGCATCCCAACCTTCAAACAGCACCAAGACGGGCACTTGATGTTTGTGAATCTTCATCTGAAGCTTCAGCAGTTCTACTTGGGCATCGCGTAACTGCTTTTTGTACTCATCCCTGGAGAGAGCAAGATTGAGATCGACTTGCGCTAAGAGATCCGGCTCTGCTGGGTTGAGGTGTTTTTGAGGGGGTACAGGGGTGATAGGCGTCCGAATGTGAAGTCGGTCGAGGGCTTCTGTAAGAGTGGCAGCGAATTGGGTGAGGACTTTGACCTGCGCCCAGCGTTGGCAGTTGCCCTCAACTAATGTCCAGGGGGCGGAGCCAGTGCTGGTTTGGACGAGCATTTCTTCGGCATAATCTACATATTTGCCGTAGTGTTTCTCTTGTTTCCAGTCTTCTGGACGCACTCGCCAAGAGTCTAAGGGATCTTTGGCATATTCTTTTAGCCGGTGCTTTAATTCTTTGCGGCTGAGATGAATCCAGAATTTAGCGATCGCATTTCCATCATCCACCAGTTGGCGCTCAAAGGCGTTTATCTGGGCCATCACGCTTGGGATTTTTGAGTCCTCGATTCGTGCAAACAGCCGGTCTTCTAAAACATGGGTGTACCAGCTATGATAAAAAATCCCAATACTGCCCTTGACTGGCAGTCTCCGCCAGAAGCGCCACAAAAAAGGGTATTGTTGCTCTTCCTGGTTGGGAGGCCAAATCGGGTGAACCGTAAACCCTCGCGGGTCCATGTAATTGACCATTTTCTTGACTAAAGCACCTTTCCCCGCTGCCGCCCAACCTTCCAGCACGACAATCATGGGTAGCTTTTTGTCCCAGCAAGCCTTTTGGAGCGATCGCACTTGACGCATTAGCGTCTCAATCTGAGACTCGTAAGTATTTTTATCGAGGGAAAGATCCAAATCCAGCGTATCCAGCATGATGTTGACTAGAGAAGAATAGTACCTTTGACTATCTCCTAGTCTTGCACCTGTTGAGCTAACTATTCAGTAACAATCTGCAAATGTCAAAGCTTAGACATAAAAATACAGGAGCCAAAAACAAGAAGACAAAAGCGCTTTTTCTTCTTGTTTTCGGCTCCAGGCACTAGATAGTTTAAAAAAAATTGGTAATTGGTAAATTACATCCCGTTACCAACTACCCATCTGATTATTTTGCTTCAAATGCTCCGATATCGCAAACACCACCTTGCGGTCTGGCAACACCTCGTTGATCCGTTGCCAAGCAAGTCGCGTTATTTCCTGTATTAATCGCTGGACTCCCTGCTAATAAGGGTAGAGTCTGAGTCAAACCACCAGTCGCAGAAAGTGCACCTAGCATTGGTTCAACAATCGTGATGCCAACCGCGCAGTTTTTGTCAGTGGGATCGTTTGGGTTTTTGGCGGGAAATTGGATATTGTTGCCGCCATTAGTCATTTCGTCAGAACAATTCTGCTTAATATTCCAGGTATTCCCGCCATTATCCGCTTTATTGTTAGCGATAATTGTATTTTTCAGGGTTATATCTGGACTGCTGCCAAAAATACCAGCCCCCATAAACCCAGCATAATTGTTAGCAATCGTGACATTATTGATGGTCATCTTGCCACTGGTTCTCATGATTGCGCCGCCTAGACCCCCCTTGGCATCTGGAGTCACAGCACGATTCCCTGAAAAAGTAGTATTAGAAACTTCTGCGCTTACGTCATTTCCCGTCCACAGTCCCCCGCCCTGATTCGCAGAAATGTTGCCAGAGAAGGTAGTGTTCCTCACTATAAAAATAGTGCTGTTTGTTCCGGCAGTGTAATTAGGGGCAGTTGTGGTGCCACCGACCACGAAAATAGCACCGCCAAATCCTTTGTCGCCAGTGCCCGTAACGCTATTTCCAGAGAAGGTGTTATTTTCGATTGTCGTCGTATTGTTGTTATAAAGTTGATTAAAAAAAGCCCCACCTTGATTGGTGGCAATATTGTTTGTGAAGGTGTTGTTCCGGAGAATAATTTTACCTAAATTACCATTCGCACCATCATTATAAATGGCACCACCCGCCCCCCCAGGAGCCACAATTCCAGCGGTATTTCCCGTGAAAGTGCTATTCGTTACGGTTAAGTCGCTGAGCAAGTCATAGATTGCTCCGCCGAGGCTAGCTTGATTTCCGGTAAAAGTGCTTTTATCTACAACAATTGTACTTTCACTCTTACTATAGATTGCACCGCCTCCCGCCTCTCCCGGCATTGTTGATTTGTTGTTGTTAAAGGTACAGTTCAGTACCACTAACTTACCTCTGTAGCCGCTATAAACGCCGCCACCATTTTCGGTACTAAAGCCATTCGCAATAGTGAGATTTCTTAGAGTCAGTTGAACGAGGCTATCAGTGGAAAAAATCCGATTAGTTCCATTTCCGCTGAGAGTTACTACACTTCGTCCGTCGATTACTGTATTCGCGGAAAGTACCTTTTCTTTCACTACAATCGTATGCGGACTAGAACCACAATTAAAGGTTACAGTCCCCCCACCTACTAAAGCAGTATCTAAAGCAGCTTCAGTACAACTTGCAGCGGTTCCGTTCCCGACAGTTCCAGCCGCCTCAGCTTTTTGATGTGAGGAAATCGTTAAGGCAACACAGAAAGCGAGAGTTAAGAAATAGAGTGGTTGTTTCATACCAAAAACCTCATTATTCAATATTAGAAGAGATTTATTGTTCGCAATTGCATGACCAAATGAGCTTACTTATTTTTGGGCGTAGAATACTGTGCAATTGCAAAAAAAGGTTGGAAGTGAGAAAGGTTAGAAGCTAAGCTAACAACCCAGATATTTGACAGACTCAATATTTGTTGGTTCCCTAACAAATCCGGCAGCCTCAGATCGAGGAATAAGTTGTAATCTCAAATAGAGTCTTTACCAAAAATAGGAATTTTAATCCTCTGCGAATATACGTAGTTTTAACTTTGTAAAATTGTCTTGCAACAAGCCTTGTTAAATAGTTCTTTGTTATAGCTGTCAATCCGGAAACCTTTTCAAGGTTCAGTAAATTTACACAGGTTTTATATTATTAAAGCATTGCCAAAGTACAAATATATTTTTATTTAAAAATAGAAATTATAGTTAACCGTAGAATTAGCTATTGATTCGTATTTGTGCGTACAAGATAAAAGTATTTTTATCCCTATATTTACACAAATAGAGTTTAATAAAATTCGCTTTCAAAAATATTTAATTTATTTATTAATGAAGCCTGTTTGAGATCCTGATAGTTCTATCAATCCTGGTAATGAGGAGCAGGATAAATCATGATCCCAATGGGTTAACACCAGATGAAATCAGCTTTTGAAAGTTCTGGCGTATTGCTTAGCTTACTTGCCGTTGCACCAGCGATCGCTGTGAAACCGGCACAGGCAGAAACGATTGTTCCAGCTCAAGACGGTACGGGCACAATTGCCGCTCCTGAAGGCAATACAATCAATATCGGCGGAGGAAAACTGTCTGGTGATGGAGCAAACCTTTTCCACAGCTTTGAGCAATTTAACCTCAATGCAGACCAAATAGCTAACTTTATTTCTAATCCCAAAATTGAAAATATTTTAGGCAGAGTAGTGGGTGGAGATCCCTCTACAATTGATGGCTTAATTAAAGTCAGCGGAGGAAATTCTAATTTATACCTGATGAATCCATCGGGGATTATATTTGGTGCCAATGCCAGATTGGATGTGCCGGGAAGCTTTACCGCAACCAGTGCCACAGGGATTGGTTTTGGCTCTAATTCTTTTAATGCTAGCGGTGATAATAATTACGCAACCTTAACGGGAACGCCTAGCAGTTATTCGTTTAATACCGCTCAACCGAGTGCTATTGTCAACTCCGGAGAACTAGCGGTCAAAGAAGGACAAAATCTTACCTTGCTGGGTGGCACTGTTGTTAGCCAGGGAACGCTGTCAGCACCAGGAGGTAAACTAATTGTGGCAGCAGTACCAGGACAGAATACCGTACGGATTAGTCAACCCGGTCAATTGCTAAGTTTAGAGATTCAACCCATTTCTTCTGATGCTAGTCAGCCTTCAACCGGAACAGTTTCCTCTCTACCCCAACTACTAACGGGTAGTAAAGCGGGAAATGCTACGGGACTCACCACAAATAGCAAAGGAGAGGTAGAACTAACAGGTTCTGGTATCAAAGTAGAAGCGGGGGATGTGGTAGTCCGTCAGCTCAATGCGGGAACAGCTACACTTTCAGCCAACCATAATTTGACTCTGGTTGAAAGCCAAATACAGACATCTGGGGATATGAATTTGCTGGCAAAAGATACCGTGCGAGTGCGGGATAGCGTCGCGACTCCTTTTGTGGCAAAGGCGGGAGGGAATCTCACTGTTCAAGGCAATAAAGCGGTTGATATTTTGGCACTGAATCACCCAGAAACACCCTTTCAAAGTGGCGGCAATCTCAGTTTAATCAGTGATGGAGTGATTTCTGGAGATGCTCACTATTCAGCAGGGGGGAATTTCTCAATTCTCAACTTATCGGGGGCTGGCGGCAAGTTTCAAAGTATTTATGACCCCATCATTACGTCTGATGGCGATGTCATGCTTGATTCTTATACGGGTGCTTCCCTGAAGATAATCGCAGCCGGAAAAATTACGATTAGTGGAGATATCGTCATTAATGCGATCGATCCAGAGGTAGATCCTAATAGTCGTGCCCTGATTTTACAAGCAGGTGCGACTGGGACAACTGATAACGTACCCTTCGCCGAACCCTTTCCGGGTGCCCCTCCCGAATATTTTGACGATGCAGGCGCAAATCCCTCCTACACAACCTTTGTGAAATCTCCTACCTCAGCTGGAACGATTACAGTTGCAGGAACCATTAAATCTGATGATTTATTGGGACCAGCGGAACCTTTAAATGTTACCTTGTCGGCACCGGGTGATATTAATGTTCAAACCATTCAGTCGTCTGGTGGAAATATAAGTATTAGCAGCACCAGCGGTTCTATTAATGCCGCCGATCCAGTTAATCAAGTTTACAATTTAGACTCTCGCAATCGCCCTGGTAATGCAGGTGCAATTACCCTCAGCGCCCCATCGGGAAATATTACAACCGGAGATATCTTTTCCTCTTCTGATAACTTTGGCACGGCTGCTTCTGGGACTGGCGGCGCGATCGCAATTAGCGCCGGAGGCAATATCAAGACTGAAACCATAGATTCCAGTTCTAAGTGCAATTCTTGCTCTTCCTCTGGCAATGGTGGTGACATCACGCTGATTGCTGGTAATGATATCGCCGCCAAAATCATCGATGCTCAGAGTCTTGGCAGTGGCACTGGCGGTAATGTAACTATCGCGGCGGGACAGAATCTCACCGTTGATAATAAGTTTGTTACTTTTACCTACAATAACCCCAGCATTAACACGACCGGAACGGGCGGGGGTGGAGCCATTAATATCAATCATCACGGGGGAGTTCCAGTCCCCTCGACTCCATTTGTTGTTGGCGATCCCACGACGAATGGAACTGCCCAAGCCATCACCACGGGCACTTCGACAATTTCGCCCCCCGAATCTTTCCCCGGTGGAACTGTTCAGGGCAATATTACGATCAATACCACTCCTCCACCGCCAATTCCCGCGCCAATTCCTGCACCAAGTCCTGCGCCAACTCCCGTGCCAAGTCCTGCGCCAACTCCTACCCCCGTACCCAGTTCAAATCCCCAACCGGAACCTGGGAACCAACCCAAGACAGAAATTGTGACAGACTTTCAAGGAAATACACTCTCACCTGTACCAGTAGCGGGTGCAGAAAATCAAAGACCGATTTTGTGTACGGTAGAGAGTCTCGAAGATGAAAAGCTGCCACTTTTACACAGGTTGCCTCGCTGTCAAGAACACCGCGATCGCCGCAATCAACCACCGGCAAGCTCTAAAACCCTGTTTGTTCCCCGACAACAAAGCGATCGCGCAGTTCCTCAAAAGTAATCAATGTCGCTAAAGCGCTGGTTTGTAAGCTCAGCCGCAAAAATCTCTAAGATATAATTTTGAATCGCACAGAAATGGGGATGCTTCCGCGTTTCTGTGCGATTTTCCGACGAAAGAGGTATGCGATCGCTAGTTTGGTGAAGGAAAGTATTTATAAGGAACACAAGCTCTCTTACCGAGGACAACGCATTGCCCTCAGTTAGCTATCCTTATAAAGCACTGATTCAAAGTTTGAGAAGGTATTGAACGTGTCGCAAGTCAAACCAACCATTCTGGTGACGGGTGGAGCTGGATATATTGGAACCCATGCCGTACTGGCGCTGATCAAGGCAGGCTATGGGGTAGTGGTATTAGATAACCTGGTGTACGGACATCGGGAATTGGTGGAAAATGTACTCAAAGTAGAACTGGTAGTGGGAGATATGAGCGATCGCGCTCTCCTCGACCAACTCTTTGCCACTCGCAACATTGCGGCAGTTATGCACTTTGCCGCCTATATTGCGGTGGGAGAGTCCGTCACCGATCCCGCCAAATACTACCAGAACAACGTCGTTGGCACTTTGACACTGCTAGAAGCAATGGTGGCAGCAAACGTGAAGAAATTTGTCTTTTCTTCCACTTGCGCCATCTACGGGATGCCCCAGGAAGTTCCCATGACCGAACACCATCCCCAAAATCCCCTCAGTCCTTACGCGACGAGTAAGTGGATGGTAGAGAAAATTCTGGCAGATTTTGATATTGCCTACGATTTAAAGTCCGTGGCGTTCCGCTATTTCAATGCTTCTGGGGCGAATCCCGATGGCTTACTCGGTGAGGATCACGAGCCAGAAACGCACCTGATTCCCCTGGTACTTCAGACAGCTTTGGGCAAACGGGAATCTATCTTCATTCTCGGCACCGATTACCCGACCCCAGATGGCACCGGAATTCGGGACTACATCCACGTCAGCGACTTAGCAGATGCTCACGTTTTAGGGCTAGAGTATCTCCTGCAAGGGGGAACGAGCGATGTCTTTAACTTAGGCAATGGCAACGGTTTCTCAGTTAGAGAAGTGATTGAGACAGCCAAGGCGGTCACGGGGCGGGAGATCAAAGCAGTAGAACGCGATCGCCGTGCCGGGGACGCCCCTATTTTAGTCGGCAGCAGCGATAAAGCAAAAAAAATCCTCGGTTGGTGTCCGCAATACGCAGACCTGAGTAAAATCGTTGCTGACGCTTGGCAATGGCATCAGCATCGTCATGGATAATTCTGGAGTGGAAGTTAGATTAGGTCGTTTAGAATCGATTGTTGAACAAATTGCAGAGGCAGTACTTGCCAGCGCTGACACAATTGACCGTCTTGGCGAGCGAGTAGATGCTCTTACAATTCAAGTACAACAACAGGGAAACCTTAGAGAGGCAGTAATTGCCACTAATGAGACAATTAACCGCCTTGCTGACCGAGTGGATGCCCTGACTATTCAAGTACAAGAACAGGGGCATCAAGTCCAACAGCAGCACTATCAAATTTTTGCCTTAAGCGATGCGGTGCAAACTTTAGCAGAAACCCAAGATGATTCTCTTGTGCGGTTGATGCAGCTAACAGAAGCTTTACAACGCCTTGTGGATGCCATTGAAGCAACGGAAGAGACCGAATCTTAATCTCGGTCTCTGGTTTGCCATCGTATCCCGATTGGCTGTCAATCCTAGGGAAATAAAGTGGAAGTACCCATCAACTCATCAGGAGAGTTTTCATGCACTTTCTTCGTCGGTACGCTGTCATCCTTCCCGTGACTGCCGCCGTCAGTTTCTCGATCGTCAGTTGCACCGAAAGCAAAATCACTCAGTGTCAAAAGATTTTCAAGATTACCAATGAAACGGTGAATGAAACCAAAACCGTGACCAATGGAGGTCAGAATAGCTCTCCAGAAGCGCTAGCTAAAACAGCCGAGATTTGGGATAAATCAGCTCAAAAAATGACAAATATTAGCGTCAACGATCCAAAGCTTAAAAAGTTTCAAGCTGATTTTATTAGAATGTATCGAGAGAGTAGTAAGGCAACTCGCGAATATGTTTCAGCTCTCAAAAAAAGGGATTTTCCCGCAGTTGACGCTGGATTTAAAAAATTGCAGAAATCCTATAATCCAGAAAAAAATTTAGTAAACGGGATAAACAGTTACTGTGGAAGTTAACCAAAAGCTGCCTGCGATTTCCACTCGCTCTCTAAAGCTCAAAAAAGTAGTAGAAGAGAAGAATCAGGCTATTTTTCTAAGCTAAGTTCTAGGAAGTCTATTTTTAATTCCCTGTAATCCAGTGTCAGGCGTGCAAAAGTGCGGTAATGCACTTAGAGTCTACAGCGATCGCTCTTGAGCTAGCGATCGCGGGCTGAGGAGTGAGTAAAATTTACACTCAGCCCTTAAGTACGCGCAACTGTGAAGTCAGCTTTGTCATTAAAATATGCTCTCGTCCATGAATGGTTGACCCCCGAAGCTACTGGCGGGTCAGAACTCGTTGTCCGTGAAATCCTCAAGCACATTGATGCCGACCTCTATGCCCTAATTGACTTTGAATCCACCAATCCTGAAAGTTATCTCTTCAATCGCCCCATTGGCACCACATTCCTGCAACACTTCCCGAAAGCCCGTAGTGGCGTCCAGAAATATCTCCCCCTATTGCCGGTAGCGATTGAACAGCTGGACTTACGCGACTATGACGTAATTCTCTCCTCTGCCCACGCTGTCGCCAAAGGAGTCCTCACCAGCCCACAACAACTGCATATCTGCTACTGCCATACGCCCATGCGCTACGCCTGGGATTTAACTTTTGATTATCTAGACAGTAGCCGACTAGGACGGGGTCTCCCAGGCATCCTGACGCGGTATCTCCTTCATCAACTGCGTCAGTGGGATGTACTCTCCGCAAACCGCGTTGATTATTTCATCGCCAACTCCCAACACACCGCACGTCGCATCTGGCGCTGCTATCGGCGGCAAGCAGAAGTCATTTATCCACCCGTCAATGTTGAGCGATTTTCCTTTCAGCCCCAAAAAGAAGATTTTTACCTCACCGTTTCCCGGCTGGTGAGTTACAAGCAAGTATCTTTAATTGTCCGATCTTTTAACCAACTGGGACGCCCGCTTGTGGTGATTGGCACGGGGCCGGAACTTGACGAAATGCGCCAGCTAGCGAAACCCAATGTAAAAGTGCTAGGGTCACAACCAGATGATGTTGTTGAGCAGTATATGGCTCAAGCAAAAGCATTTGTATATGCAGCCTGTGAAGACTTTGGCATGGCGTTGGTAGAAGCCCAAGCTTGTGGCACTCCTGCGATCGCCTATGGTGCTGGTGGGGCATTAGAAACCGTTCTGGATATTCGGGAACACCCGACACAGGGAACTGGCTTATTTTTTCCAGCCCAAACAGAAGCGGCTTTGATAGAAGCGGTAAAAACCTTTGAAGCATCGCAAGGATTATTTAATCCGGAGATTGCTAGAGTCCGCGCTTCTCAGTTCGCCCCTCAAACTTTCCAGAAGCGCTATCTAGCCTTTCTAGAGAGCTGTTATCAAGAATTTCAGTCATCCTCAGCCATTCGTCCCTAATCATCAGTCATGCTCTTTAGCCGGTTGCTAAAAACTCATGACTAATGACCAATGACCCATGACTAATGACCAAATTCTACTTTCTGGGACTCCATTAGCTGTCTTCAGGCGTCTTGTGGCTTTATGATCGGGACTGTGTGGTGTGAAGTGAAGGAGTAAGATGACTGCCGAAAGCCAACTTATCTCCGGCAAGATGTTGTGGGCGTTCGTGAAGCGAGGTTTTCAACCACTCGCGCCGACAGGTAGGCCCAGAGGTTTGAGCAAACAGCGAGACCTCCCGCTACAGCGTCTAGACCGAGATTTCGCTAAGCGATGTTTTGATGTTCTGTTTTCACTGTCGGTTTTGATTTTGTTTTCTCCCGTTTACCTGTTGTTGGCCTTGCTGATTGCTCTGAGCACACGAGGTCCAATTTTTTATGTCCAGGAACGAATCGGGAAAAATCATCAGCCTTTTGGTTGTCTCAAATTCAGAACGATGGTGCCAAATGCAGACGAAGTGTTGCTGCAAATGATGGCAACCTCACCTCATCTGCGTCAGGAATTCGAGGATAATTTCAAACTCAAAGACGACCCTCGAATTACATGGATTGGTAAATTCCTACGGGTAACTAGCCTGGATGAGTTTCCCCAATTCTGGAACGTTCTTAAAGGGGACATGAGCGTTGTCGGGCCAAGACCTCTCGTTGCCGAGGAGTTGTCAAAATACGGACATCACATTGACAAAGTGCTGACGATTCGACCTGGAATCACCGGATTATGGCAAGTTTCTGGGCGCAATGACATCCCTTATCCGCGCCGAGTCCAGATAGATGTCTATTACGTCAATGCCAGGAATTTCTGGCTGGATTTGTGGCTAGTTGTAAAAACAATTGGCGTTGTCGTTTCCCCCAAAGACAATGGTGCCTACTGAAAAATAGCCGACGTTCGGCAATCCATCACTCAAATAAAGTTCTTTAAACAACGACTCCTACAGCTTTCCTCCTTACTTGGAGAGGGCTGTAGCACTTTGTAATTCATTAGTTTGATGAGTTTTAGAAGACTGTGGAGTTCCGCTTGCCTCTAGAGCGGGTAGACTCTTCATGTCTGATTTCACGACCTAGGTAAGTGAGTTGTTGTGATGGCGATTAATCAATTTGTGTCGCTCAGAATTTATGCAACAGGTATTGTAGGTACTCTTGCAAGAAGCTTTTCCCCTCTTCTTTGCTCAACATTTAGTCCACCGTCGAAATACGTAAGTCTTATTGCCGAGGCTTAGAAGAATCTACGTATATTCCTGATGTTGCGCCAAAGATTTTGCGTTAACCTAAGGAGTGAATTAAGGATTTCCTCTACTTACAGAGGGATTTTTCATAAATTTGGGTGCAAGTGACTCTTGCTGCAATGTTAGCGAGAGAAAGCTTACAGGATAATTACCAGTTACTGTTAAGACGATTGTTTCGTCACAGGCTATAGGGAATACTAAGTATGACGCAACGCAAGCGAGCGCTAATTACGGGCATTACGGGACAAGACGGTTCTTACTTGAGCGAATTTTTGCTTGAGCAAGGCTATGAGGTTCACGGGATCATTCGCCGGACTTCTACATTTAATACAGACCGGATCGATTATATGTATGAAGACCCTCACAAAGAGGGTGTGCGGTTGTTTCTGCACTATGGCGATTTAACCGATGGCACGACGCTACGCCGGATTTTAGAACAAGTCCAGCCGGTAGAAATTTATAATTTAGGTGCCCAATCCCACGTCCGCGTTAGTTTTGACTCGCCGGAATACACCGTTGATGCGGTTGGGATGGGGACGCTACGCCTTTTGGAAGCGATTCGGGACTACCAACAACGTACTGGCATTGAGGTACGGTTTTATCAGGCGGGTTCTTCTGAGATGTTTGGTAAGGTACAAGAAGTGCCTCAGAAGGAAACCACACCGTTTTATCCTCGCAGTCCTTATGCTTGTGCGAAGCTTTACGCTCACTGGCAGACGGTGAATTACCGGGAATCCTACGGCCTGTTTGCATGTAACGGGATACTTTTTAACCATGAAAGTCCGCGGCGAGGAGAGACGTTTGTAACGCGCAAGATTACCAGAGCGATCGCTCGCATTGTTGCCGGGAAGCAGAAAAAAATCTACCTGGGCAATCTCGATTCCAAGCGGGACTGGGGCTATGCAAAAGACTATGTAAGAGCAATGTGGCTGATGCTACAGCAACAGGAAGCGGATGATTACGTTGTAGCCACAGGAGAAACTTACTCCATTCGTCAATTCCTGGATATTGCCTTTGAACACGTCAATCTAGATTGGAAAGACTACGTAGAGTTTGACGAACGCTATTTGCGCCCAGCGGAAGTAGATTTACTGATTGGCGATCCCACGAAGGCGCATCAAAAGCTGGGTTGGAAACCATCGGTTACTTTTGAAGAATTAGTTCGCTTGATGGTAGAAGCGGATATGCAAGCTTTGGGCTTGAATTGTCCGAATGGCAATGGTTCGCACTCGCCTCTGGATCTTGCCACGATTCGCCAGAATGTAGGTAGTATGCACGATTAAGTCGTTTTGACTTGTAGGGGCAAGAGCGATCCCCGTTCCCTACTGAGTAATGAGTGATGAGTTAATGCAAAACTCATCACTCATCAATTTTTGGAGATATCCTGAATCCAGTGGAGGATGGCAAGAGATATGGCTACTTTAGATTTAAGCGATAAACGGATTCTCGTCACTGGCGGAGCTGGTTTTTTGGGGCGTCAGGTCGTAGATCGGTTGTGTAAAGCCGGAGCCGATCAAAACAAGATTACGATACCGCGATCGCGCGAGTACGATCTCCGCTCCTTAGAACACTGTCAACGCGCCGTTGAGCAGCAGGATGTCGTGATTCACCTCGCCGCTCACGTCGGTGGCATCGGTCTGAATCTGGTAAAACCCGCTGAATTATTCTACGACAACCTGATGATGGGCACTCAACTGATTCATGCGGCCTATCAAGCAGGGGTTCAAAAATTTGTTTGTGTAGGGACTATCTGCGCTTATCCCAAGTTCACGCCAGTACCATTCAAAGAAGATGACCTCTGGAATGGCTATCCGGAAGAAACTAACGCCCCCTATGGCGTTGCGAAGAAAGCTTTACTGGTGCAACTCCAATCCTACCGGCAGCAGTACGGCTTTAACGGCATTTACCTGTTACCAGTGAACTTGTATGGGCCGGAAGATAACTTCGATCCCAAGAGTTCCCACGTGATCCCAGCTTTAATTCGCAAAGTCCACGAAGCTCAAGCTAGAGGCGATAAGCAGCTACCTGTATGGGGCGATGGGAGTCCCACTCGTGAGTTTCTCTACTCTACAGATGCGGCTTTGGGTATCGTCATGGGTACCCAGGACTACAATGGCGCAGAACCCGTCAATTTGGGAACGGGTTATGAAATCTCTATTAAGGATTTGGTAGAACTGATTTGCGAACTGATGGGCTATCAGGGCGAAATTATCTGGGAAACCGATAAGCCGAACGGTCAACCGCGCCGCTGTTTAGATACAGAACGGGCGAAGCAAGAGTTTGGCTTCACAGCCCAAGTGGACTTCAAGCAAGGGCTGAAGAACACGATCGATTGGTATCGGCAGCACGCTGAGTAAGCGTGAAAAACTCGCCAGTGTAAAGAACCCGTTTTGCCGAACAAAACGGGTTTCTGCGTTGTCAGGAGCGAAAATAGCGATCGCAAAATAAGTCCGCAGGATATCGAGTCACGGAATGGACGATAGCCCCCCTCGCCACAAACCTTAAGTTATAAGACTTGTGAACAAAGTCGATCATCAACTGGATAAACAGCAATTGAGGCGATCGCTTCTCAAAACACGGCAATTGATGCCTATGGAGGAATGGAGAGAAAAGAGCGATCGCATCTGTACCCACCTGGAATCTTCCCACCTATTTACCCAATCCAAAACGGTCTTAGCTTATTTCAGTTTTCGGCAAGAACCTGACCTTAGCCCTCTCATTAGCGCTCGTCGCCAATGGGGATTTCCTCGGTGTGTTGGCGATCGTCTTATTTGGCATCTCTGGAAACCTGGAGACTCCCTACAAAAAGGTGCCTATGGTATTCTTGAACCGCACCCAGATAGCCCTGTTTTACACTCAACAGAGGTAGATTTAATTCTTGTGCCATCTGTAGCTTGTGATGTGCGGGGATATCGTTTAGGTTATGGTGGTGGTTATTACGATCGCTTGCTCAATTCATCTGAATGGGCAACCAAATTAACTATTGGCATTGTCTTTGACTTTGCTTTTTCCCTAGAGTTGCCAATTGATAGCTGGGATAAATCTTTGCAGGGCATCTGTACAGAAACGGGGTTGAGGATGATGCGATGAAATCTCAATTTCTCAATTTTTATTTTTTAATTTCCGCGCAGAGGACATTGTCCTCTGCGCTCCAACCACCTACTTAGAACAAGCATTTGGTTGGACCAATACACTTACTATAATATGACTTAATTAGATTAAAAGCAAGATTTTTTCCAAAAATAAACATCATAAATTATTAATAATAATAATAGAAATAATTATTTATTTTTTTTATTGACTGATTCCAATTAAAGAAAACAGCTATTGTCGCCCAATGATAAATTCCAAAACTCAAAAAACAAACGTGATATATCGCCTTTTTACAACTCAAAACTCAAAAGTTAAAACTTTTTGGATGTATGGGTTCCTGGGAGCGATCGCGCTAGTGATGCTTTTTCCTCTACTTTGGCTCATCAGTACTTCCTTAAAATCTCCCACTGAAAATATCTTTCAGTTCCCACCCCAGATAGTGCCACAAGAGCCGACATTCCAGAACTTCATCACCGTTTGGCAAACCAATCCCTTTGGTCAGTATTTGTTCAACAGTACCCTGGTGGCAGTGCTGACAGTGGGCTTAAATCTGCTATTCTGCTCGCTTGCCGCTTACCCCTTGGCACGGCTGGATTTTCGGGGACGAGACATGGTTTTTGCGGCTGTTGTCTCCACGATTATGATTCCGTTCCAAATTGTGATGATTCCCCTGTACATCTTGACCGTACAGCTAGGTTTGAGAAATACCTATTTGGGTGTTATTTTGCCAAGCATCGCCTCTGCCTTCGGGATTTTCCTACTGCGGCAAGCATTTCAGGGCGTGCCCAAAGAACTAGAAGAAGCGGCTCGGATGGATGGCTGCTCGGAGCTAGGCTTGTGGTGGCACGTCATGCTTCCAGCAATTCGCCCAGCACTGGTAACGCTGGCAATTTTTGTCTTTATCGGTTCTTGGAGTGACTTCCTGTGGCCCTTAATTGTCCTCGACCGACCCGAATATTACACCCTCCCCTTAGGTGTCGCTACCCTTGCCGGGGCATTATCTCTAGATTGGCGACTGGTTGCAGCGGGTTCTGTCATTTCCATTACTCCAGTGCTGCTTGTCTTCCTCTTTTTGCAGCGATATATTGTGCCGACAGATGCAGGGAGCGGCGTCAAAGGTTAATGGTGCTTCAGATCAAGGCGATCGCGCAAAGATTTATCAAAGCACCCTATCCAACCAGAAATTTCCCTTAGAAACAGAGCAGTGCCACTGTTAGCTTTATTTTCAGTTCCAAGAGTCCTGAATTCGACCCGAAAGCGATCGCGCACGAAAGATTTAAGTGGATTCACCTCGATTTAAGTCATGCAATCAGGTGATGGAAACTCACCCAATCGGGTGAACTTTGTGGGAACAACCTGGCTGTTTGCGAAATTTCAATGACTCAGATGGATGTTTCAGAAGTACCTAATTTAAATTCTTGCAGCGATTTCCTTCAGGAGCAGTCACTCTCTATGATTCACCACATTTCTCTCCCCGCTGAAAATCCCCTTCACGTCGCCAATGTCTTTGCAGAGATATGGAATGGGAAGGTTGCCCCATTCCCACCAAATCCAGGCAGTTATATCGTTATTGCTGGCGATGAGTACGGGACGATGATTGAGATTTATCCGGTTGGTACCGAAATGATACCTGGTGAAGGTTACGAGCAGGCAGCATTCATTCAAAACGTTTTGTACTCACCGTTTACAGCTACCCATGCTGCCATATCTGTACCGACGAGCCAAGAACAGATTGAGAAGATTGCCACCCGTGAAGGCTGGCGCGTGCTGCGCTGTAACCGGGACTCGTTTTTTGATGTGATCGAGTTGTGGATTGAGAACAAGCTATTGATTGAACTGCTACCCCCGGAGATTGCCCCTCAATACGTAGCATTTATGCAGCCACAAAACTTGGACAAGTTGTTCTTTGCCACTGCTACAGCAGCGTGAAACGTGGATTAGACAGGCTGGGCGGTTCCTACTCTGCCTAATTAGACAAAGTTGATTCGCTCGTTAATCTTTCAAATTCCGATCGGAAGAACAACTGAAGACGTAGAGGTATAGAAATTAGTTTTCTTCCGGATATAGCTACGTTGTCTATGTAAAACAAAGATTAGTTAGATGCACCCTGATGTTTACCCCTGGAGACAAGCCAGGGGTTTTTCTTTTTAAGGGGTTATTTTGGCCGATTGATATTTTCCGGAGTTGGGATGCAATTCCTTGAGGCTAGCTAGAACAGATTTCTGATAACGTTTGGGGGGAGTTTGATTGAGCGTGCGTCAATGGTTTTTGTCTAACTGGCGTCGTGTTTTTCTGCTCCTCTTGTTGGGAAGTGCCGCGATCGCTCCAGCGACGATCTACTATGTGAATGCAGTTACCAGAAGCGATCGCTATACCGATCCTGCCCAAGTTCCGGCTGAGCGTGTCGCCATTGTTCTTGGTGCAGGCGTATTGCCCGACGGTAGACCCACACCGATGCTAGCCGATCGGGTGGAAGCGGCTGTGCAACTTTATCAGATGGGTCGCGTTAAAAAACTCTTAATGACGGGCGATAATAGCCGCACCGACTACGATGAAGTGAGCGTGATGCAGCGCTACGCAAGCGATCGCGGTGTACCGGCTGCTGATATTGCTCTGGATTATGCTGGTTTCAGCACTTATGAAAGTTGCTATCGCGCACGAGAGATTTTTGGGGTGACACAGGCGGTTGTCATCACGCAGCAGTTCCACTTGTCACGCGCCGTGTATACTTGCCGTCAATTAGGTGTGAATGCGAGCGGCTTGGGTACACCCGATTGGGGACGGTATGGAGATGGGGTGATGAAATCTTATACAACGCGGGAAGCACTCGCGACGGTGAAAGCCGTTTTAGAGGTGAATCTTCTCCGTCCTCAACCAACTTTTTTGGGGCAATTTGAGGGAATAAAGTAGGGACAGGCAAATATCTGTAAAGATAGTAGACTTCTTGCACGGAGTTTTTTATAAAACCGCAGAGGCAAGAAGTCTATTTGTTTTACGATTTGATTGCTGCAATGCGATCGCTTTGCAAGCTGGAGAATAAGCTTTCCCAGTCGGGATTTTGGCTATCTTCTGCCTCTTTTACCTCAAAGGTGAGATTACACGCTTTCGGTTCTTCTAGCGATCGCAAGCACAATTCGGCAATATCTTCCCGGCTGACTTTGCCCCGAATATTGTCACCTTGCTCGAAAACTAACGCCTTGCCTCCCGGTTCTTCAGTCAACGCACAAGGTCTAATAATTGTGTAAGGAATTCCACTTTCCCGGATACTCTCTTCCCCGCGCAATTTCCAAGTAAGGATTCCTCCTAGTTGGTCATTCATTCTCACCGCTGGTGGTTCTTCCTCTAAATTAATGCCAGGACGACCAGGACGAGTCACACCTGCCGAACTGACCATGATAAATTGAGGCACCGCGCCGCCATAAGCTTTGATTGATTCCACCTGCAAAGCAAAGCCGCCTGGTGAAAATTTTGGATTTAGTTCTCCGTCGTATTCAAACTTGCTCAGCATCAACTGGAACGAGCAAATTTTGCTAGGGTTAATTGCTTCGCCATCTTGCAAAGTTTTGGCGCGAAACACAGGAGTTAAGTCAGCGAAGGGAACGCGAACATCGATCCAGGTATTTGCTACGGTATCAAAAGAATAAGAATAAGCAACGCCATCCCATCTGGATTCGGTGCGGATAAAAAATTTGTAGCGTTTTCCATCGCCTCTAACGCGCAATTCCACACCCTCGTATCCTGCCAAATTAATCGGAGTGTCGAAGTTGCGGGTGCGAACGGAAGCAAAACCACCAGAGTTGTCGGTTGACACGTTGCCAGCAAACAGCGCCGTGCCTTCCACCAGTTGTATCCCACTTTGGCTTACGCCACCCATAACGACATCATCCACCGCACCCCAAGTATTCTTGATGTCATCTGAAAGGTTGCTAAAATCAAATACTACTTTTTCAGCTCCCCCCTTCGTCTGAGGGCTAAAGTAGTTGGCAGCAACTTGCACTAAGTTCTTGATGCCTTGATAATCCACGATTTCCGGGCTGTCTACGACTTCGGGCATATAAAACTTGATACCCTGATAATACTTCGCCCGATCCGGTGTATCTCCCCCAACTGGCTGCACGCGAACGCCAGTGCAACAAATCACAGCACTAACGTTCAACATCATTTCCGGAGTCAACGTTTCTGGGATGGTGATATCTCCCTCAAAGAGTTCTACGTTGTCGCCAAGCATTTCCCGCGCTTTCTGAGTATTTCTGACAAGGGCACGCACTGGATAACCCCGTTCAACCAGTCGCCCCACGACTCGCTTACCAACACCACCCGTCGCCCCAGCAACCAGTATCACTCCCACGCGCTTTTCTCCAGTAGGTTTGTCTTGATTATCCTTGGTGCGACCTTGCAGCAACCGCTGAAGGCAGTTGAAGAAAGGAATCACCTCGAAATAGGTCAGCGTTTGCAAAAATCTGCCGAAATCCCATTTAGATCGGTTATTTTGATTCGTCATTTTCTTGTAAAGTTCACGTTTTTAGCTGATTCCCTTTATCTTTGTTTAATAGCCCACTGATTTGAAAACAACTCTCTAATGGAGCAAGATCCTTCAGCCGTCAATGCTGAGACGAATTTACTCATCCTCGATCTTGATGGCACGGTGCGATCGCCACTCTCAAATCACAAGTTTATCCAGCGTCCCGGCGATCAGCAGATTATTAAAGGCGCTGAGGGAGCGATTGCTTACTTCGCCGCGACTGGCTGGAAAATTGTCGGCGTAACCAACCAAGGGGGTGTCGCCAGTGGTAAAAAATCTCTGCAAAGTTGCATCAAAGAGCAGCAGTATACTTTGGATTTATTACCAGAGATAGAAGAAGTTTATTTCTGTCCCGATTTTGAAGGAAAAAAATGTTTTTGCGTCACCTCCAGCGATGTTATTAACTACAGCCAGCACCCTGAATCTGGAAAGTTCCGCAAACCGAATCCAGGAATGCTGAATTTGGCAATACAAAAGCACTTGCCAGACAAAGTGTTAATGATCGGCGATCGCTCTGATGACAGGAATGCAGCAAAAGCCGCAGGCATCAAATTTCAGCAAGCAGAAAGCTGGAGGCAAACCTATGGCGATACTGACGTTTGAACGGATGGGAATGAGGATGCGATCGCCGACTCACTCTTTCCAATCCCAATCCGGTAGGTGAGTTAACAATTATTGTGCCAGAATCAGTTATTAATGCTTACGCAACTGTAATTGCAATTGATTTTGCTCCAGCAAATGCAGATTCATCGGTTACTATTTCCTTTAGTCCAAAATTGGCTGTCTTTTAACGCAAAGAGCGCAAAGGTAAGCGCAAAAGTACGCAAAATTAAAGATGTAAGCTTAAGGTTTGTTAGCGCTTATGCTTCAGTTTCAGCCGCCTGGTTTTGAGCAAAAAATCATAGAAACCTCCCTCGGTTCGATGGTTTACTATACCGCAGTAGAGGACTCGTGGTTAGGGCAACGACAAGCTGAATTGCCACCGTTAATCTTCCTGCATGGCTTTGGTGGCGGAGCTTCTGCCTACGAGTGGTCGAAGGTGTACCCGGCTTTTGCAACGACTCACCGCATATTCGCACCAGATTTAATTGGTTGGGGAGAGTCAGCTCATCCAGTCCGAGATTATCAAATTGCAGACTATTTGAAGACGCTGACGGAGTTTATTGAGAAAATTGCGATTTCTGGAGGAGAGCAAAGCTTTACCCCGGTAAAAGTTGTGGCATCTTTGCTGACGGCGGGTTTCACAATCCGTCTGGCAACTGAACGTCCGGAGTTATTCCAAACGCTATTTTTAGTCTGTCCATCTGGGTTTGCCGATTTTGGGCAAGATGCTGGGCGCAGATTACCGCTTCAAGTAATTGGGACGCCGCTGTTAGATAAGCTAATTTATACGCTTGGCGCGACAAACGAAGTGGCGGTGCGGAGTTTTCTGGAACGCTTCTTGTTTGCTCAGCTAGAACGATTGTCTGAAGAGATAGTAGAGGCTTATTTGGCGTCAGCACAGCAGCCGAATGCAGAATACGCGGCGCTGGCGTTTTTGCGGGGCGATCTTTATTTTGACCTCGCCCTGTATATCCAGCAATTGACGGTGCCGACTTTTATCCTGTGGGGTGAGGAGGCACAATTTATCAGTGTGAATCTAGGGAAACGTTTGGCTGCACTCAATCCAAAAGCAATTCGCCGGTTTCAGCCAATTGTAGGAACGGGAGTGCTACCTCATTTAGAGCAACCAGAAGTCGTAATTGGACTGCTTCAAGGTTATTTCTCAGCAGCGAATTGCTAATTGTGTTTTTCTCAGCCTGCGAAGTAGAGCGCAGCTACGCGAATCCTCTTCTATTAAACGGATGCTTTACATCCTTTGTCTGAGCTAACCGTGAATTTGGGATAAGCAATGCGTTGGTGATTATATTGTTGCCAGACTTGGACGAAAACTTCCGCAATGCGGGATAGTTCTTCTCGCGTTAACCCAGACTCAGCTAACTGGCTGTCTTGCCAACGGGCGCGGAGAATTTTGTTAATCATAGAGAGGGCTTGTTCTGGAGTTGCATCTTTAAGCGATCGCAATGCTGCCTCACAGGAATCTGCCAACATCATTATCCCCGTTTCTCGCGACTGGGGAATCGGGCCATCATAGCGGAAATCTTCTTCCCTCACAATTTTAGTGGGGTCTTTCTCGGCTATCTGCTGCGCTTGGTGATAAAAATAGGCAATCAACATTGTTCCCTGATGTTCCGGGATAAACCCCTGAATTGCTTTGGGCAACCGGCATCGCCGCGCCATCACCATGCCTTCAGTTACGTGCTTTTTAATAATCTCAGCACTCTTCCAGGGGTCATTAATTTCATCATGCTTGTTGGGACCGCCCATCTGATTTTCAATAAATCCTAATGGATCGTGCATTTTCCCAATATCGTGGTACAAAGTACCGGCTCGAACGAGTTCCACATTGCAGCCCAGTTCCCGCGCTGCGGCTTCTGCTAGGGTGGAAACGAACAGCGTATGTTGAAAAGTTCCGGGCGCTTGAGCGGCTAAACGTTTCAACAAGGGACGGTTGGGGTTCGCGAGTTCCGCCAGCCGAATCGGCGTCACCAAGTCAAAGACGTGTTCTAGATAGGGACTCAGACCCAGCGCCACAATACTCCACGCTAAACCGGAAAAACCGCATAAGGCAGCTTCTTGGAGTACGGTGTACCAAATTGAACCCGTTGCGGCACCGAGAATCAGATTTACAATCAGGTAGACAGTGCCTTGAGTTAATCCGACGCCAACGCCAAGGAAAGCGAGTTCTTCGCGCGATCGCATTTTCCCTGCCAGTAAGCTCATCATGATTCCACCCGCCGCACCCGCCAGCAAATAATCCCAAGTAATTGGCAGGCTGACCGATAACACTCCACCCAGCAGTCCGACAACGGTGACACCCAACGCAGAACCGTAGAAACTGCCCACCAATAAACCAACTGCTGGCAAATTCGTATAGCGAATACCCAAACTCACTAGCACTGGCGTACTCAAAGTCAGCAGCAATATCAGCAAGTGATCTCGTTGCCGGATTTG
Organism: Trichocoleus sp. DQ-A1; assembly: GCF_039961955.1. NCBI lineage: Bacteria > Bacillati > Cyanobacteriota > Cyanophyceae > Leptolyngbyales > Trichocoleusaceae > Trichocoleus > Trichocoleus sp. DQ-A1. The sequence continues at coordinate 25,503 of NZ_JAMPKE010000013.1, read as the reverse complement.
GGGATTAAATCGCCGTTCCACCCGCCAGAACGTACACACGCCACCCGTGACCAGAATTCCAAAACCAATCAATCCAGACCAGCTAAGGCTCCGGCGGCTTAATTGAAAATACTCTAACAGCACAAAATCTGCCTGGGAGATGGTTTCACCGGCGCGGACAATCACCTCATCCTGCCGAACTGCGATCGTTTGCAGTGCCACCGCTTTTGCTGCCTGTTCTGCCAGTTGTTTCGTTTGTTCTGGATCTTCTATTAAGTTGGGGCGCAGTCCCCAGAGCAACATTTGGGTTGCCACCGGCTCAGCTTCCGGGGGAACGAGCAAATTCATTTGCACTCTCAACGCTTGCTGTAAGATACTGTCAGGCAAGCCTGGGGGAATCCCTTGGGTGAGCATCCGTTCGGCAACCTGGGGGATGCCGGTTTTTGTTTGCTGCCAAGCTTCATTTGACAAGTCAAGCAGGGAGGCATCGTAGCGCCTTTCTGGATTGCCATCTGAGAAGGCGGCGACAGCTTTGGCGTATTGCGCGCGGGCTTGGTTAATCGTGCTTATTAGGGCTAAAAAATCTTGAGGACTTGCGGCCTGATGGTAAGCTTGGAGTTCGGCGACAGCAGGTGTTGCGGAAATATTCGATTGACCGTTGGCATCTGGCAATAACCCTGACTGGGGTTGATTCACTTTCATGTCAGTGTCCACCGCTGCCAATATAGAGCGCCACTCCCACTCCGCGCACTTGCGGAGGTCAATCTGAGTGGCAGCAGACAATATGGCAGTCGGAACCATTGGAAAAGAACCGGCTAGTTGTCGGAGGTCGTCGGCGGTACGAAGCGATCGCTCCAAATCATCGTAAACTTGTTCGGTTACGTCTTGCTGGATCGTCAAGACGGGCACGGCACCTGTGCGGGCTGCCTTCCGTTTTTCTTCTGTGGTGAAAGTATCTACGACATTAGCGTCAAAGGTTGCCCGAATCGTCTGCGGTGCTATCTTGCCGACGGCGAGCTTTGGCGCATTGTAGTAGCGCTGCCCCATTGTTCCGGTGAGGGACACCACTGCCAGCAGCCAAACGATCCGAGGACGGTTTCTGCGGTTTTGGAGAGTAGCGCCAAGACCTAATCCTAGACCTTGCCCTGGCATAGCGGCAGGCGAATCAAAAAGTTGGGATGGTAAAAGACTGCGAAGGGGCTGGTACGTCCGCCGCCATTGATCAAGCTGGTGCGTCAATGACTGAAGCGTCTTCATGTTTATAGTATGGCTGTCGTTTTAGGCGACAGGAGTGATGGTAGCGAAAAGTAGATTGGCATTCATAAAAGGCACCTTACAGCAATCTTTACCCTTAATGGCACCCCTTTGTTGGCTTCATCCTACCTTACAAAACACTGCCCAAATTGCCTATCCCCCTTGGGGGATTTATCCGATTAAATTTAATTTTCTTTGACCAGCTTAGCTTGCATGGAGTAGCGATCGCTGGTATTAAAAAAAATTAACGCCGTTGAATTACATGGGGCGCTGCTACAGCGCTGATTTGCTGGACTTGCTTTGCTGTTGAGGCATCATAAACACCAGACCAAACAGCAAGGAGATTGTCTGCTAGTTGAAACAACTGAGCATCTGAGGCGATTCCCCACTTAGGTTGATTCCAAGATAGCCGCCATCCCATAGGAATGCCCACTGTACTGTTATACGCTCCCGATAAAGCACCCGCGATCGCGCAGGTAATCGGGGGTTGGTAGCCGCTACGGGCAGCACGGGCGACACTCAGGCGAAAATCTTCTAGAGTACTGAGGAAGCAGTAAAAACCCAGAGCGATGGGAGTACTCTGGGGCTGGGCATTCCGACATAGTTGAGCGATCGCTATTTCTAAGCTCGCATTTTCTGCTAATAAAATTTGGACTTGCTCTAATTGTTGCACCAGAGGCGTCTGGGAATCTCCTAAGAAGGCAAGGGTTTTGGGAATCAAAGTAGCCCGATTGAGTTTTTCTCGAAGGCATTGAGCGATCGCGTATCCCACTGCTAACGCCCCATCTCTTAAGTCTGGCTCATCTTGCCAGATGCTGACAACTTGTTCTAAATTTTGCCGCAGTTTGGCTTTATATTCATGGGAGAACAGCACAATCGGCAGTGTGGCAATGATCGCTCCTGGCGTAGGCACGTTAGCACTGCTCGCGTCTATCTCTAAAAATTTTTCCGTGAGGTGACGCCAATCTGCGAAATCGAATTTACCCTGCTCAATTAAGCTTTCTGCACCCCAAACCGCCATTTTGCCCCAGCTAGTAGGCTGCTGAGACTGTTTTTTGCTCAAAGGGGTGAAATCCCCGAATGCAGCGCCCAACAAGGTGCCGCGAAACCGACTTAACAGAGAGTAGCGCATGATTTCTATCGTAGAGGCGATCGCGACTTAGACAGCGTTCTCTCAACATCTGCCGTGCTATAGTCTACCGTCTCCCCAGTAGAATCGCATCTTCACTGAAAATTTTCTCTTGTAATGACTTCTCCTGTTTGGATATTTTTCAAAAAAGGAATTCCTATCCAAACTTCTATCGAGAAATTATAAGATGAATTGTAGTCATCGACGATATAACATCCATTAAAACTGCGAGTTTTCTTCAGGGAAATATTCCAACTCGGTGGAGAAATACTCCAATATTTAGCTTTTTCACTAGATTCGTTTTGTAAATTTGTTTTACTAATTTTATAAGGAACTTCAATAATATCGATTAAATCATAAGCATATTCATACTTATCCAAAATACTTAGAATATCTTCCCAACTTTGAACTTTTATTTTTTTGTCAAAAATTCGTGAATTCAGCCAAGAATTACCAATTTCAACCAGTTGTTTCGCGATTAATTCTACCCGATGCTTGTCTTGCTTGAGAAACTCTAAATCTTCGGGAAGTAATACCCTGTTAGGCAGGATAGTCCAAACTTCAAAGGAAGTCTCTGTTTCTGTATCAAATGAGAAAGTAGATTTTTTTATACCTGGTATGTCTTCAAAAACTTGCACAGCACTAATGGGTGCTAGGGAGTCTAAGTATTTAGATTTAGTAGAACCTATTTCAACTTCTGGTAAATCTTTTGGGTAATTCGCCGCTAAATGATAATCTGGAGCCTTACATAGCTCTTCTGGAAGATAGGATTTTGTTGAAGTTTGCACTGCGCTTCTCCATTGGAATAATTTTTGTTTCAACAGAGTAGCAGAGCGAGTAAGACTATTCAGTGTTGCAGTTTACTAAAAATAAATAGTTTTAATTATCAAGTATTTTCATCCGCCTAAAGATAGATAAAAAAATGAATAACGAACACCAAGCGATCGCTCATCAAATTTTATAGACGGAAAACAAGTCAAGTATGGGGAAGAGAAATGCAACAACTGAAACTTAGAGTAAGATTCCCTATCTATAGTAAGAATTCAGATGCCAAATGCGCGAATTATGCTAAATTTGGTCGTCCTTCGGAATGGATATGAAAATTCTTTTTCATCGTTGCACTGGGCCGCAAGGCTCACAGCGACTCCAGATTTTAATTGTCATTACCAGCATTTTCTTCATTACCATTCCATCTGGGCTTGCCCAGGAGGCTACCTCGCCAAAATCCACACCCGTAAGGATTTCAACTGAAGAACAATATTTTGCTGATGTTGTTGTCAGAGGACGCCCAGTTTTTCAAGTAGGTAGTTTATCGGGAATCAGCGCTCAAGAGCGATCGCAAATTATCAATCGGCGGATTGCCAGTATACTGCTGCAATCAGAGGCTTTGGGGCAAGTCACCGTTAAACCGGACAATCCACGGAAGATAGCCACCTTACAACTCAATAACCGAGTCTTAATGTCAGTAACTCAACAGGACGCCCGCGACTTTGGGGTGTCTGTAGAGGTGCTTGGCGAGAAATGGGCGAACCAATTAAATCAAGCTTTCAAAAAACCCCCCCTAGCCATTGATGTCGGACAGCGACTTTATCTTACCGTGCGCGATCTGGTACGGGACGCCATCAGCAGCTTGCCCTTAATTTTAGGGGCATTGGTCGTCGTTGGCATCACCTGGGTAGGTGCTAGAGGCGTCCGTTACATAGCTTTAAAATGGGCGCAGAAAGAGACAGAAGGCGATCGCAGCACTGAAATTCTGATGGGGCGAGTGGGATACGGTGGAGTCTGGGTTATTGGCTCTGTCATCGCTCTAGGCGTCTTGGGGCTTGACATTGGGGCTTTGCTGGGGGCATTGGGACTTACTAGTGTCGCGATTGGTTTCGCCCTCAAAGAGGTTTTCAGTAACTACATTTCCGGGATGATTTTACTTGCCGCCCGACCTTTTCGGTTAGGCGATCAAGTGACGATCAAGGAATTTGAGGGAACCGTTACCCAAATCCAACTGCGGGCAACCACTCTAAATACCTATGATGGGCGGAAGGTGTATATCCCGAATCAAGAAGTTTTCCTTGCCAGCATTATTAATAACACAGCTTTCAAGCACCGCCGCAGTTCGGTTACGGTTGGCATTGCCTATGGTGCCAATATCTCTACTGCTAAACAAGTGATTACTGATGCCGTTCTTAAAGTCAAAGGCGTGCAGCCAAAACCAGTGCCAGAAGTCCTTGTCCGGGAACTGGATTCTGGAAAGGTGAATTTGGAAATCCGCTTTTGGGTGAATTCTCGGCGTTTGGAGTTTTTAGAAACCACTTCTAAAGCGAATGAGGCGATTAAAGAAGCCTTGCACAAAGCGGAGATTGAAATACCTACCGAAATTTATACATTGTTGGTACGCAAATCGCAGACTGAGGCTGATGTCTACCCCACCGACTGGGATTCCCAGAAGCGGCTTCCGAACGGCAAGTAAGCTGTTCTAGGCTCCCAGTCTGTTAGCTCCGAATGTTAGCTCCGAATAAAGCGCGATCGCTTTTCTACTGCACCTGTGGCACCGATGGAGGTGCAGAACTGACACCGCTTCCCTTGCCTCGGTTGTATTTCAAATAAAACCCTGCCACTACTAACAAGATAATCGCGAGGGTACCAATACCAAGGGGGCTGGGAAGCCAGAATACTGCCTCAAGATGGTTCACCTCACCAGGTTTGAGTGTCCAAACTAACAGATGTCCTTTCTCCGAGACAACTGGGTTGATAGCATTTTCCGCCTTCTCAACACTCCGCGCCCCCCAAGGAGTTCTCAAGCTAAAGTCTAGATCGAACAGCGAACCGGGACTAACGATAACGTTACCGTTAGTAGAAAGAACGCCGAGCGATCGCAAATCCAAATCGTAGCTTAAGTGATTCCGTATCCAGAACAGGAAATTCCCCTGTCTCAGACTCAGGTGGGAATTAATCTTTGGTAAATCTGTCTCTGTCGCCGCCTGAGAACCTTTCTTTACAGGGGGATTAAAAAACTGGTTAAACTTCTCTTCCAGTTCCGCACCGCTAGCGAACGGGATTGTCACCACAACTTCCTGGTTTGAGATGCGCTTCGTTTTCCCTTGCAATTGTCGCGCCCGACGCTGAAGGCTATCTAACCATTCCTGTGCCTGCTCGCTGCTCAATGCCGTCAGCTGTTCGCCCAACTTGATATGCTGGACAATCTCGCCACGGTTCGGATTCTCGAACCTCACCCCAGCATCATACTGAACGCAGCCCGACAGCAATACGACCGCTAACAGCATCGCCCAAAGAACCCGCATTTTCGGCAATACTTTACCGAAAGCACCCCTCGCACTCTGACTCAACACAGCTAACTTCACGCCTTTCTCTCCTCCTTACTTCTCTGGTTGCCTTCTCTCGTGCCGGAAGTCGTTCGTTACCCTTGCCGCGCCGCTACACCCAACTGCTGGAACAACAAACTCGGCAAGAAACTACCCCCGCCTACCCATTCCGGCTTATCACCCAAATCCACCAAATTTTTAAACGCCTCAAAAATACTACCAGCCACCATCGTATTCTTGACTCGACCGACAATCTGACCTTTTTCCACCTTGTAGCCTAAATCCAGATTGACAGAAAACTCTCCCGCTAGTTGATTCGACTGTCCAGCACCGAGAACCTGATCCACAATCACCCCCTCATCCATGCTGGCAATTAAATCCGCTGTCGATGTCTTCCCAGGCGCAAAGCAGAGATTTACTAACTCTGGGCTGGGACGCGACAAACCACCCCGAAAGCCGTTTCCTGTTGACTCACAGCCAGCCCTGGCTGCCCAGCGCCGATCCCAATAAAATTCTTTTACCGTGCCTTTCTCGATAAGCACTTTGCGACGGGTGGGCGTTCCTTCATCGTCAAAAGCACAGGCAGATGGCCCGATGCTGGGATCTTCAAATAAATTTAAGCGTTCGTCAAATAGGGTTTCGCCCAGTTTACCGACCAGAGGAGAGGCTTTTTGGACGATACTTTGACCGGAGAGAACCGTTTTAAATAGGCGTCCGATGGCACTAGCGGCAGCTCTAGGATTAAACAGAACGGGGAAAGATCCGCTCTGAATGGTCGCTGGCTGCTCTGCTAGAGCGTATTTTCGTAACAAATCTTCTAGAAGGCGATTAAAATCTGGGACGCCTTCACGGGCAATATCGGAGCTATAAACCTGGAGAAAATCTTCACCCCGTACCAAATTCCCCGAAAGGCTGGCACTGACAACCTGGCTGGTGCGCGAGGCGTAGACATCCGCACTGGTTGCAATTTTTACGTTATTTGTCCGGACGTGGAACCCCACATCTACCAGAATATCGGAGTTGTAGTCGTGGATTTGAGAAATTAAGCGATCGCCCACTTCCACTAATTCCTGGGTTGCTGGTGGCGTATATTTTTTTTCCGGTTCCGTCACCTGTACATCCGCCGCAAATTCAAACTCAGCCTTGTCGCCAATTTCTGAAGTTTGTACGGCAGCATCCACCAAATCTTCCAGCCGCGTCAAGTCTGTGGAACTGGCAAAACCCAGCCTCCCCTCGTGTAGCACCCGCAGCGCGACTCCTTGCAGTGCTTTGGTTTGCAGGGATTTTAAGCGATTGTTTTCAAACTCAACTGGTGTGTCTTGGCTTGATAGATAGTAAACCTCAGCGGAGTCGGTTCGTCCCTTCGCCAATTTCAGAATCTGCTCCAGCGTCGCATCAGTCACCATCTCAGGTTCTCCCGCTTCACCCATACCATCTTAAAGCTACCAGAGGGACTCGTCGCACTACTGCCCTAAATACCACTGTAAAGACAGACAGGAAGTTTACCGACTGCTGCTAATTGTTCTACGACTTTTAATTGGAGAAAAATCTCCTCAACAACTCAAACAGAAGCTGGATTTGCGATTAGATGAATTTTCCCAACCTAGGAAAGCCCATCCAGTCACGCCATATTGGGCATAAAAAAAGGTTTGCGGGAAGCCAAACAAGAACCCAATCACAGATAAAATTAGCGTTCAAAAATTAAACCAAGCCAATCCACCGAGTGTCAAACCAATGGCAACCAAGGCAACCCAAATAAACAAATTGTCCTTGGTATTTACTTGGCTGAGATCGATGGGTTCCGGTTCTGGACGCTTTTGAGGAGTTTTCGTAGCAGCCTGAAGATTGCTCCCCCGGCGAAATTCCGGTTCGCTGTCAGCGAGAGTTGTGAGATCGGGAATCTCTGTCAGCCATTCTGGACGCCTGCTGAGTTGCGGGGCTTCCATAATGTAGAGTAAGCGACGGCTTTGCTTGCTAGTTTGTGGATCGGGATGATGTCGCAGCTGTTTGCAGAGGGCGATCGCTTCTGTTGTTTGTCCTGCTGCTTCGTAAGCCGTCACCAGCCAAATCAATATTTCTCCTCCCAATCGGGAGTTTCGAGTCACCAAGCTACTTGCCTTCTCTAAATGCTGCACTGACTGGCGGTAATCTCCACGTTCAAATGCCGCTGTGCCAGTCTGGTACTCGGTTTTAATAATGTCCTGGGTTTCTGAATTCACTTTGCCAATCGAATTTAAAGAGAACTTTTTTGTGCTTTGTACGTCATCACCGACAGCCCCTTTAAATTTTAGCGAAGCAGATTATCCTGTAATCAAGACGGCTAAAATCAATTGCCTTTGCCAGGGTTTTCGAGAGCATCGAAAGACAAAAATTGCCAGATGCCAGCTCGGAAGATTTATCGTCTGTAAGGGGTGGTTTCTGTTTCGTTGTTTCAACATCACCCGTTCAGGTGAATCAACGAGGGGAATTTTCCTCGCTTTGCCAGGGTTTATCTTAAGAAGTCATTCAAAATTTCATACTTAGCACCATCCAAAAGATTAGGATGTAAAACCATGCTCAAAACCCTACCTCTGCCGTTGCATCGTTTTCATCGGTTTTGCCTTGCCACCGGCTTAGCACCCTTGACGCTGGGCATTACGGTACTAACCGGGGCGATTTCCCCAGCCAAGGCACAATTAATCATTCAGCAAGGCGTGCCTACTTATGGATTTCCCCAGCATGGAGTTCCCCAGCCGTCGTCGGGTAGCTTTGTTTATGGCAGTCCGATTCCCAGTCCGATTCCGATAAACCCAACGACGGGGATGAGCGATCGCGGATCGAGTAATTACTATCGAGTCAATCCCGGCTACTATCCGAGTTATCCCGACTACTACCAGGGTTATCCCAACTCCTATCCGAGTTATCCTGACGACTACTACCAGGGTTATCCCAACTCCTATCCGAGTTATCCCGGCTACCCGGTGGGATCGCACAGGAGAGTCAACAACTCGACACTGCTCAACCCCACCTTAATCAATCCCCAGATTCGGGATTCTATCCTGATTAATCCAGTGATTGTGAATCCGCGAGGCAATCGCAGACGCTTCAACCAACCCAGGCAGATTATTATTCGTTAATCGCGCACGCCTAAGTCATAGACCCTAAGTCATAAACTCAGAGGCGATAATCATCGAGCCGATACCGGCGTCGGTGAAAATTTCTAATAGGAGTGCGTGGGGAATACGACCGTCAATAATATGAGTAGCCCGAACGCCTTGAGCAAGCGATCGCACGCAACATTTGACCTTGGGAATCATCCCACCGCCCACGATACCCTTCTCAATTAGACGCCTCGCTTCGGCGATATCCACTTTGGCAATCAGAGTGGAGGGATCTTTGTAATCCTGCAAGATCCCTGCTGTATCTGTGAGCAAAATCAACTTTTCTGCCCCCAAAGCTGCCGCAAGTTCCCCAGCTACGGTATCCGCATTGATGTTATAGGCTTGTCCCCTGTCATCGGTTGCCACGCTAGACACTACAGGGATATATCCGCTACTCACCAGTGACTGCAAAAGCTTGATATCAATACTGTTCACTTCTCCCACAAAACCAATGCCCTCTACCCCTTCTGGTCGGGCTTTGATCAAGTTGCCGTCTGTGCCGCAAAGTCCAACAGCGGAACCGCCAGCACGGTTAATTAAGGAGACAATTTCTTTATTGACCCGACCCACTAAAACCATTTCCACCACCTCCATTGTGGCGGCATCGGTTACACGCAGGCCATTTTTAAATTGGGGTTCGATTCCCAGTTTACCCAGCCAAGAGTTTATTTCTGGACCACCGCCATGTACCACGACGGGACGCAAGCCTACACAGGATAAGAATACAATGTCGCGCATTACCTTATCTTTGAGCGAAGCGTCTTTCATCGCCGCGCCGCCGTATTTAACGACAACGGTGCGACCGGCAAATTGCTGGATGTAGGGTAGTGCTTCGCTTAGCACTCGAACGCGAGTCGCTTCAGCTTTCTTGAGGTATTCGCTATCGTTAAGCATTGCTTAGCAGGATGATGCCAGTAATCGTTTTCTAGAAGTTTAGTGCATACTGGCGTCTGCGGCACGATTAGAGGCGGCTGTTTCCAGTTTTACTGACCGTTATTGTCTGGCTTTGGCTTAAGAACTGTGGGAATAGCTTCAATTACTTGCGTAGCAATTTGTTCGGGAGTTTGCCCCTCGCCAACGGTGATGTGCAGGTCGGCTTGGGCGTACAGCGGTTTTCGTTGCTCAAACCGCTTTGGGAATTCGGTCGCGATGTCAGCGTTTTTTAACAGAGGTCGGGTGGTATCGTTTTGCAAACGGGCGACTAAAAGTTCCACAGGGACATCCAGCCATACGACGAGACCGTGTTGGAGATAGCTCCAATTTTCTCGCTTCAGGATAATACCGCCGCCAGTAGCGATCGCTAACTTCGTATAAGCCGACAATTCGGACAGCACTTGGCTTTCCAGCTTCCGAAAGCTTTCTTCCCCGTCACTGGCAAAAATCTCATTAATCGATTTTTTGGCAACTTGCTCAATTACAGCGTCGGTATCGAAAAAGCGATAATCCAGATGCTGCGCCAATAAGCGTCCCACGCTTGTCTTTCCCGCACCCATCATGCCAATCAGATAGACATTGATGCCCTTGAGCCGGTCGCGTAGGTTCTGATTGCTATTTTCCATATTTACAATTGCCAGAGCGATCGCTGTCCTAGTGTAACCATCAACGGAAGAAATTAACTCTTTCACCTACATATCAAATTTCCCGGTAGCTATCTTTATCCAAGTCTTCCAGCGACGATTGCCACTTTTCTACCAATCCTCCGCGCACGCTGCTTCTCACCCAAGGATGCAGATCGTAGCGGGGATTACCTAGCTCATCTTGTACGTCTTCAATCAAATACCATCGTCTCAGATCCGCCAGTGCCGCATCTAAGTCCGAATCCAGTAATTTCCCAACTTGAGACAACTCGGCTCTGCTAACCGTGGCATCCACCCCGCCCATATAACGCAGTACACTTTTTGCTGCCACATTGATTCGCTGCCACGCTGCCTCCAGACAGAAGCGGTAGAAGGTCTCTACTTGTCGGCTGGCAAGCTTTAATTCCGACAAGATTGGCTCAAGTGCTTGATCGTGGAATACTCGCCCAGCCAGGAAATGCAGTGCTAAGGGTGCGCCGCAAGACAATTGATGCATTTGATAAAGCTGTTCGTTGCTTGCCTGCTTGATTACCGAAATGTTGTTGTATTTTGCCTCATCCTCCAACAATTTAGACGACCATCTTTCTTCGAGTCCTGGGATTTCAATTAATCTCACATAGGGAGGTTTAGTTCGGTGTCGGCTGGTAATCAGTGCCCGACTGGGGTTGAGCATTTTGATAAGGTTCGCCAGAATATCTTCAACTTGTGCGGTCTCCGCATTATCCAAGACGACAAGCAATTTCTCTGCTCTCAAACGCTGGTGAACTCGCTCAGGGGGACAATCCAGTTGATGCGCAATTTCATTTAAAAATTTCTTCCACGTCAGCGCCTCAAACTGCTTTTCCTGGCTGATGTAACCATCCACCCACTCACTTTGCCTCGCTGTCACCCACACCACATCCGCGAACAGATTTCTGTCGAGTGCTTCTTTCGCAATTTGGCTGGCAGCTTCAGATTTGCCATACCCTGGACTGCCGCTGAGGGAAAAAATAGAGAGTTCTGTGGGATCGTCCAGGCGGTTCAATACTTCTTGAATGAAGCTTTCTCGCCCCCACACCATCCGACATCGCGGATTGGGGATAAACAAGCCCCACTGGCGTTTTTTGCCCCGATCTAGTGGCGCTTCGGTTGGGGCGTTGACGGTTTGATTTTCCTCCCAGCATCTTATACCAGGAGTGGTAGATAAGGAGTCTTGAGAACCGGCCTCTTCCCCGATTGGATAGAATAGCAAGCTCTGAGAATTGTCGGGAGCATTCTGAGAAAACTCGCTCCATTCATCATAGGAACAGTTCAATAACAGATGACATAAGCCATTGGCAATCCGATACTCGCAGGTTTGGCGGCTCTCCGAGTTCAAAATTGCTTGTAAAGCTTGGCGGGAGGGTTCAAGTGTATTGAGTTGTTTCCGCCACGCACTCAAAAATTCTTGCATTAAGGCACGCTTGCCTTCAGGCTTGTACTTTCTGTTGAATTCTTCGTGTAGCTTTTTCTTTAAGCTTGCGGACAAAAAAACGTTACTGTTATCTCTTCTGAGGTCAAATCCACCAGCCATATAGATACCGATAGACCTTTTTGCGTATTTCTGACAAAATTTGGAGCTTTGTGTCAACAAAATCCTGCAAACTATTAACTTGAGCAACCAACTTGGCTTTGAATTACTTTGAAATTACCCTATAATTGCTTTGTTTCAATTTCAGTAATGTTACGGTTGCCTAATAAGGTTAAATTGTGAAGCACGGTAATCTCACTTAGGATCATCAAAGTTGGGTGTTCTACCATGAAAAATAACCTCAGCAATATCCGCGAAGTCGTCCAACACGCTTTGAGTACAGGCTACTTAACTGTTGCAGCCGAAGAACAGCTGCGGAGACTTTTAACAACTAAGTATGGATTAGAAGACTTCAACGCTTTTATGCAGTTGCAGCAAGCTGCAATGCTGGGTCAAGTGAGGCAAGAGTCCCGCGAACTCGCCCTTTCTCAGCGACTTTCCTGTGGGAGATGCTAGAGGCTAAGCCAAGCATTGGCGAAAAATCGTCCTTTCCAGCCCTTTGTTAACCCGGTAATGTTAACCCGGTAAGGTTAGACGACGGTTGGTTTCGTATCTCCCAGATGGAGCGTTAATTAGCCCCAAGCTTAATAAAAGAGCCACATCTTTAGTCGTCATTTCTTCACAAATCTGCTCAACTAATTTGTCAGCGAGATACGCCCTGACAACAGGTGGCAAGGTGAAATTATTCGAGGTTTTTTCAATCAGCGATCGCCGTCGCAAAGATTCCATTGCTTCTAGCTGCTGCCGTTTCGATACTCCCGGCACCACCTCGTCTCGCAAGGAACGTATAGGAATTAACTTGTGACGAATTGCCAGCCAGTACATTACTTTTTTTTCTAAGTCCGAGAGGCGATTGAACTGCCGATCTAATAGATCTCGGATATCCCCAAAGACAACCAACCCTTCTGCTAAAAAGTCGGTGATATTCCCGTCAAAGACATCTTGAATCGTCGTTGCTACAATTTTCAGGACTAGCGGATTTCCCGCATAGCGGTTGATCAGGACTCTACATTCTTCGGTTGAGCCAACTAAACCTTTGAGTTGCAGTAACTCTTGTCCATCGGATGCTGACAACCCCCTGAGTTCTAAGGAACGAATGGGTAAGTTTTCCCCTTCTAAGGATGCAATTTCTTTCGGTTTCTCCCGACTGGTGAGAACCAGACAGCTAGGATGGCGTTCTTCTCCCAGACGTCGGAACAGTTCCCCATATCCCTCATATTCGGGACGATAGTATCCAGCGTGTTGGATAGGAGATAAAACTTCCTCAGCTCGATCGAGGACGATCAGACAGCGGTGCGATCGCAGATAAGCCATCAGTAGGGAAATTCCCTCGTCTGCGGTTGCGTCACCGATGATTTCCTGTCCTTGAGACAGAAATTGAACCAAGTTTGCCACCAAATCTTGAACTGATGGAGCATGACGTAGCGATCGCCAAATGACAAACTCAAAATCTTGCTGAATCTGTTCTGCTAGCTTTACAGCAAGAGCAGTTTTCCCGATTCCCCCTATCCCCAACAATGCCACTAAGCGGCAGCTGTCGTGGACAATCCACTGCTCTAAGGTTGCCAGTTCTTCCTCGCAACCGTAGTAAGCTGCTACATCAATCACTTCTTCCCAATCCTGGGAAGCGATCGCCGTCCCGATGGTAGATGTCTCAGCTTGACCGTGTTCGGATACGTTAGCGGAATCTATTTTATATCCAGCTTTTGAGAGCAAGTTGGTGACGCGGCTCCAGTTCTTGATTTTTATAACGTCACCCGTCTGGCGAATCAGGAGTTCTTGAATGTATTTGTACAGCCCATTCGATAAGTAAACTCTAACGGCACTGCTAGTGCGACTTTTGTAGACAGTGTCTGCTATTTCTGCTGGACTATAGCCACACAACAATCCTCTTAAGAATTTCTTCTCAACAGGTGTCAAACTCCTTCCTTTGGCAGATGCTAAATCTAGATAAAGCTTCTCCAAATGCCAATTATTTGCTGCTTCTGTAAACTCGTCGTCCTGCCGCTCAACAGTTGATACCATTCTCTCGCGTTGCTAACCTCAATAAAGGCTGTCAACGCCTGATTCTAACGGATTAATTATGAAATCCTAACGAAGTTACGATGAAGTTCTAACGAATTTAATAACGATTGTTAGATGAAGTTTTTTTAATATTTTGGCTATCCTTAAATTTTAGGGAGACTTTATCTAACTTTCATCTAAAGTTCATTAAAATTTCACAGTTTTTGAGAGGGAGAAAAGAGGTGAAGCGATGGTTTTCCTAGGTTTTAACGGCATTACCCTACCCTGCGGCTCAATTATATTGCCCTGGCTCAGAAAAGGCATCCGTAAATTAACTGACGTGAATTCCCTATTTAAAAACCTAATGGTTTCTCCTGGTGTTGATTGAGTTGGTGACAAATTATGATGCTCATCCGCGAACTTGTCGAACAAGCACTGACTATTGGATATTTAACCGTTGAAGCTGAAGATCAACTGCGACAGTTATTAAGAAAAAAGTATGACAATGAGGATTTTAATGCCTTCATGACCTTGCAGAAAGCCGCAATGACAGGTCTTGTTAAGCAGCAATCGCGCGAACTGATGCGGTTATAAGCAGTGGTTTGGAGTTAATTCTTGGGGTTAATGACTTGAGCATTCAGGAGTCAAAATAATAAAGCGTGTGAATGCTTCCCCGGAGAGGGGTTGAGGGAAACCCTCACAAAAAAAAGTCACCCTCTAGGCTTATCGGTTCTTCCAATCAGTGTCAAACTCGTCGTCCTCGTCTTCAAATCCCCAGTCGTCCTCATCCGGATTGGTTTTCCGTACAGGTTCAGGTTCCTGATAGGGCGGGGTAATTACCCGGTAACTAGCATCATAAACGGCTTCAGTTTTTCCCACCCCAGAATTGCGCGGTTCCCGGTAGCTATAAGAATAGACGGAACCCGATCGAGAGGCGCTTTTCGGTTCTTGCTGACGCTCGTAGGTTGTACGTTCTTCTACAGATTCTTTTGCAAACGGTTGTCGGCTTGGAGTGCGATCGCGTGGTTCCTCCAATTCATCCCCCCAATCATCATCCTCCGCAACCTCCTCTTCCCAGTCATCTCCATCCGCATCGGTATTCGTTGGCTCTGGCGGAGGGGGAGGGGTGTAACTGGTTTGTTGAGTGGTAGAGGTTTGTTGAGTGGTATAGGTAGATTGGGCAGTTTCACGCCGCGACTGGTTGGAACGAGGGGGTTCTGTGGCTTCTAGTTTGCGGATGCGTGCTTGTAAGGGACGCCGTTGCAGATAGCTCAACAATTGCAGGAAACTGCCAGTTAGGGCACCCGTTGCGATCGCTGCCAAAATCCAAACCCCTACAGGTAGCGCTTGCGTCTTAGCACCCAAAAATACCAGCGCTAGCACCGGCGACAAATTTTGTAAAGCAAGTAGTGCTACGGACCCTAGCACCAACATCAGCAGTAAAATCCGAATCGCAGGCATAATCTATTAAAAATTAAAAATTAAAGCTTAAAAATGCAGAATTTCTTCTTGTATTTTCAATTTTACATTTTTAATTTTTCATTTTCCTTCCCATCGGTTAATCGGGATACAGTCAATATCTAGCTGATCTAAGGCACGCGCCACCACAAAGTCTACTAAGTCTTCAATTGTTTGGGGATTGTGATACCAAGCAGGAATTGCTGGGACAATTCGGGCACCTGCTTCTGCCAAAGCCGTCAGGTTACGCAGGTGAATCAAGCTAAAGGGCGTTTCGCGGGGCACAAGAACCAGTTTCCGCCCTTCCTTGAGTTGGACATCTGCTGCTCGCTCCAAAAGGTCGGAACTTAAGCCAGCTGCCAGTTTCGCCACGGTACTCATACTACACGGCATAATCACCATCCCTAGGGTGCGGAAGGAACCACTGGCAATATTGGCTCCCACATCGCCCCAAGGATGGCAGTAAAGTTTACCCTGCGTTTCGACTCCAGCTTGCTGTCGCCAAAATAGTTCCTGTGCCACTGCTTCTACAGGCATCCGGATAGTTTGCTCTGCCTGCCAAACCATGTAAGTAGATTTGGAGGCAACCAGTTCAACGCTGTACTCAGCTTGGAGCAGAAATTTTAAGGCACGTACGGCATAAATTAAGCCAGAGGCACCCGTGATGCCGAGGATAAGGGGTTTGGTCATTAGTAGTAGGTAATGGGTAATTAGCTAAACGGTTAATGGCTCATGGTTCTTGAACACACCATGAGCCATTAACGATTAGCTATTCATCCAATTCAGGATCGGCAGAAGGATCTGCTTCTATATCCTCATTGCTGGCTTCGCTACCGCCGCCGACAATGACCAAGTCAATTTGCTGACGATAGTAATCAACGCTCTTAACTTGGACTTCCACGCGATCGCCTAGACGATAAGAAACGCGGCTTTTCCGTCCAACCAGACAAGCATGACGAGAGCGAAACTCGTACCAGTCATCTTTAAGAGAGCTGACGTGTACCAGTCCTTCCACCAGCAAGTCTTCAATTTCCACAAAGAACCCGTAAGACTGGACGCCGGTAATTAACCCCTGGAAGACTTCTCCCGTGCGTTCCTTCATTAGCTCGGCTTTTTTGAGTCCTTCCAGATCCGCTTGTGCATCTGAAGTCAGCTTTTCACGCTCGTTGAGATGCACAACGATACCCTGTAGCTGGCTTTCTAAATCTTCTTGCACGTCTGGTGGCAAGACATTCCAGTTGATATTGCCGTGGGCGGAACTATGACGCAGATTCACGCTTTCTTTGGCGCGAGTGGTTCGGCGATCGCGCCCTTTCTCGAATACAGCAAGCAATACCCGCGACATCAGTAAATCTGCGTAGCGTCGCAGCGGTGAGAGACAGTGGGTGTAGGGGCTTTCGTCCTCGCCTATTCCCAAAGCCAAACCAAAGTGAGAGCCTGGAGCTGTACTGTAACCACAGGGTCTCAGGGTGGACTGCAACAGATACATCAAGACTCGCTCTGACTGGGATTGAGCGAACATTTGGGTAAAACGTTGATAATCCCGTGATGTCACGGCTTCTTCCTGCTCTAAGCGCAGTTCCATGCCTAGATTACTCGCCAACTTCATCAATTCCTGCACATCCTCCGGGTCTGGAGAAGGCTGAATGCGATACGTTGCAGGCAGAAAGAGTGCTTGCAAATGGGTAGCGATCGCTTGATTTGCCAGGAGCATCAACTCTACAACTAGAGAACGCACTCCTCCCGAAAATACAATCGCTCCTAGGATGCCTTCATCGTTGTAGGGCAATTGAGTACCGGGCAGATTCAGTTCAAATCCTCCCCTCCCTAGGCGCTGTGCTTTCACCGCCGGACTCAGCTCGTAAAACAACTGACTGAGCATTTCAAACACTGGCGCTTCGGCATCTTGATGACGCTCTAAAATTGCCGTCGCTTCGTCGTAACTGAGTTGGCGATCTACTTGAATCACCGTGGGTTGAATCTCATACTCCACCATTTGTCCGGTGGCGGAATCGAGAGTTAACAGTACCGAGATCGCTAAGCGAGCTTCGCCGGGTACCAAGGAGCAGCGACTGGCAACAGCATCCGGTAGCATTGGCAGCACCATGTCTCCCAGATAGACGGTGTTTCCTCGCTTGCGAGCTTCCCGATCCAGGGCTTCTTGTGGCTCAATGTAGTGGGCAACATCCGTGATGTGGACGCCCAACTGCCACGCTCCAGCCTCTGTTTTGTTAAGAGTCAGAGCGTTTTCTGTGACGTGCTGAGCGGTTTCGTTCTCACTTCCCGCTCCTGAAGGCTCAGGAATAAAGGCAAGAGTTAACAAATTCCGCAAATCCAGCCGGTGCTTGAAATCTTTTTGACTCGGCTGTTTGGGCAATTCCTCTGCGGCTCTTAGCACCTCAGCCGGAAAGTTGCGAGGTAAGTCGTGCTTGCAACAGACGATATCAGTGTCTGCGGCGGCTTCTGCATTGCTGCCGAGAATGCGAGCGACTTTGCCAATCGGCGGCTGCGATGCCAGGGGATAGCGTAAAACTTCGACGTGAACCAGGTAATCGACGGCTTCCGCCAAGTTTTGACCGTTCGGATGCAGATTCAGTTCAAATAGCAGTCGATCGTCTAGAGGGACGGCTCTAAAGCCGGTTTCGACTTGCTTGACTCGTGCTAAGACCGAGGGATTGGCTCGTTCTAGAATCAGCCGTACTTCCCCTTCTGGAGAGCGTTTGCGGTTTCCTTCTTTGGTGACTTTGACGAGAACGCGATCGCCATTCCAAGCAGTACTCAGATGGCTCTCTCGGACGTAAATATCCTCCGCTCCTTCTACCTCCTGAATGGCAAAGCAGAACCCTTTACTCGAACAGCGCAGTTTGGCTTCGACGACATCTTCTTCTTGGACGCGCCGATACTTACCGCGATCTTTGACCAAAATGCCAATTTTTTCCAAGGCATCCAAGGCAATTTGTAGTTTAGTTAAGCTCTCTTCATCCTGGCAACGCAGTTTTTTTTCCAGAACCTTAGGAGCAACTAATTTGTCATCTGTGAAATTAGAAAGTAGTGTAGCGATTGAAAATTCCATGCAGCTATGAGTTTGCCTCCACCATAAAAACAATTCTGTTTGTCTAAATTTGTCAGCTGATAGAGATGAGCTAACCTTGTCTCTACAACAGTTGCTTCTTTCTTCTTACCGACTACTGACTGTTGACCGCTGACGATTGAAAGCGATTTTTCTCCTTGTTATCCTGACGCCATGCTTAGAAAGCATGGGTATTTTTACCCTGATGTGGCAGCGCCAAATTCGCCGCGTTTTTAACAGATGTCTCGCTACTACCTGGGTGGCGCGTTTCTCACCCTACAGTATGCGAAACCTTGTCATCGTCATCGAACGCGATGCTCTAGCCTTCTTAGCGCTACACGAGGAGATGCATATCGCGATATACGCTATGCGAGGAGTCGCAGTTAATCGCGGCATACACTACGCGAGCGGAAGATTTTGGACTATCGATTTTAGACTTTGTAAACAAACAAAATTTTGTCTTTTTACAGATTTTGGACAACAGACGGCTGCGTTTGGTAGTCTCTAGTCCACGGTTGGTCGTCTTTAATCTACAGTCCACAGTTGAGCGTCAAGGGAACATCGTCAGGCAACCATCCCTCCTTCAGCCCGCCTTTGCGAATATCAAGCAGATGTCCCGAACAAGAACTCTGGATGCAACCAGCGACTGGCAGCAACCAGTGCTTTCTCTGTTCAGGTGCTTGACGACAAAAGCGACGACAAGCACTTTGTCTGACTGCCTTTTCTCAAGCCAACCACTGTGAAACGGACTCGGTCACTTGCGAGCGTAGCGGGCAGTAGCGAATGGTTTTATACCATACCGATGAACAGTCTCTAATTATTTTAGTTTCTTGCGGTACCTTCTCTAAAATCGTTTTTCAGGGGGCGTACTATACTTAACGTTGATGGGAGCCAAAAAACCCGACTAGGTTTGGGTGGCGTGGAGTATTATGTTTTCTCAATTCCGAGTTCGTTATCCCTTAGGCAGCCTGACCACTGAGTTACTGACCATTCATGAAGGAAAGTACGTGGTCAAAGCCGCTGTTCAAGTCGAAGGTGTCATCCTAGCGACAGGTTTGGCAGCAGCCGGTGAGATTGAGCTGGCAGAAGACAAGGCAACAGCCAGAGCGTTGAACTGTTTGGGAATTCCTGCTGGAAGTTCTAGCCACAACACTCCAGTTACGCAGTCTGATGCTCAGATTACGCAAACTGTGGCGGTTGAGGTGCCAGTGGGGGCGATCGCTAACCCCAGACGGGAAACTGTCATTCCCTCAGAAAGCCCCCCGCAGCCAAACCCAAATCGGATGTATTCCGATCCAGTCAGCTTCAATGATATGGCTGGAATGTCCTTCTCAGATCGGGGACAAAAAGAAGCTGCTTCACCACCTCCCGTCGTGCTATCGAATCAGGATGTCCCGTTTGCAGAAGAGTATTCCCCTGCCCATACTGAGCTTTATGGGGATGATGCTGCGATCGAGACACCCGAAGAAATATCGGGAGGCTTGTTTAGCAGCCAGCATAATCAGCCAATGACCTCTTCGCCTGGTTATCACGCTAGCGAAGAGGTTATTCAGCCAAGTCCGATGGATATGACTATCGGTAGCACAAGTTCTGCTGCTGAGGAGATGGACTTATCCGAAGCGATGGCTAGAACGACGGTAGAAATTAAGCGTTTGCGCTGGACTGCTGAGCAAGGAAAAGATTATCTGAAGCGAACCTACGGTAAGCGAGGTCGTTCGGAGCTGAATCAGGAACAATTGCTGGATTTCCTGCGCTATCTTGAATCTCTCCCAACACCGGAAAAGTAACTGAGCAACATTGTCAATAAAAAATGGGGGAAGCTCCATTTTTTATTGACGGGATGTGTAATTTTCTGTATTTCTCCCTCAATCAATCGGGAGCGAATGCTCGTGGATTGATTAACCTCCCATTTTTGCGTAGTAGGGACATAGCATTGCCATGTCCCTACAGAACGTGAACGAGCGTAAGTTATTTAATCTATGTTCCTGAGGGGAGCTCACAACATTTGCTTGACTCGATCCTCCCAAGCCCCGCTCGATGGAGGGGCTAACCAGAAATTGCACGTCCGTTAACTTTTAGTTCTCTATACCGCTGCAACGGCTGTGCGGGTAGCAGAGGGACTGCGTTTAATCACCTGATCGATCAAACCGTAGTCCTTGGCTTCCTCTGCCGACATAAAGAAATCGCGTTCGGTATCTTCCTCAATCCGCTCGATGGGCTGACCTGTGTGTTTAGCCAGATATTCGTTCAGCTGTCTTTTGTGGTACAGGATTTCCTTGGCTTGAATCTCAATATCGGTGGCTTGACCTTGAGCGCCGCCGAGAGGCTGGTGGATCATGATCCGGGAATGAGGCAGACTCATCCGCTTGCCTTTAGCACCCGCGCTGAGGAGGAAAGCGCCCATACTAGCGGCTAATCCGAGGCAGATGGTGCAAACATCCGGGCGGATTTGATTCATCGTGTCAAAAATGCCCATACCTGCGGTGACGGAACCACCGGGAGAGTTGATATACAGGTAAACGTCTTTCTCTGGATCTTCAGCGTCTAGAAACAGCAGCTGAGCCACGATTAAGTTGGCAAGGTCGGAATCAACCTGTTGTCCCAGGAAGATGATGCGTTCCCGGAGGAGCCGGGAGTAGATATCAAAGGCACGTTCGCCACGACCTGATTGTTCAATAACGGTAGGAATCATGGAGTCTGCTTTTTCGGGTGATTTTTCTTAATTTTAGCGATTGTAGGAGAAAGTACCGGGTGCTGGAAATACTACCGATACAACCCTAGCGAGAAGGTGCGCTTGCAGCAGGTGGATTGGGCTTGTCGGCTGGAATGTAGAACATCAGGGAAAACCCGTCGGTAGCACTGAAAGGGTAGGGGTGTTTTGTCGTTGTGTCCTCTGGGGTTCGGTTTTTCAACAGCGATCGCATCTTGCTGGTTGTCTTCGTCAGGAAACAATCGCCCAACTGGGTGAATCAATGGGACGAAGTGCGATCGCTATAGCAAATCGTACTGTTAGAACTATTCGGGGATGGAGGGAACCGAGTCATGCCTAAAAGACTTCTGCAAGCCGCCACGATCACCTTGTTGCTCAATGTAATCGCAGCACTAAGCGTCCCAACCACAATTCAGACACCGCGCTCGCTCTCAACTGCTCAACCCAACGCTAATGGGGAGTTGACTGGATCGACTTCTGTACAGATGCGTCCTTATTAACAAAGGAGTTGCTCGATATGACCGTGCAATTTAAAGATTTAGAAGCGATCGCTCAACAGAAGATTGACTTAACGCCAACAGCAGCACTGGCTGCACAGACACGGCAATATCAGGATGTACCTTTAGAAGAAATCTACGATTTACTCGAAAGTGTCACAGAACCTTTTACCGTGTTAGCGGATTCTCTTCCTACACCACTCCAACAAAGTGCCCGACAAGAAATTGAGTTTTTTGTCTGTTTGTACCAACAGCGCCTCGATCGCCCCCTCCATCAATCAAGCCAGAGATAGGATGCTTTAATTGATGGAAGTTATTGGTAGGCGCGGTAGCGAAGCGGTGTTGCTCTTAGCACGCTCCTAGCACCCCTGTCCTAGCGCTCTAGTTGCTCGCTTGGATAGGGGCGGCATCTATAATCTACGCAAGCTATAGCGGCTGGGGTGCTTTTCTTTTTCTCATCCCTGTGCTTCCCGCGAACCAGGCAATGTTATTCAACGCCAAAAGCATAAAGAACCCTAAAAAAGAAAAGAACCTAATTTTTTTATAAAGAAGAATAAAATCTTTATATATCAATATCAGATTTTGTGACAAAAGGAAATTGAGTTAAATATGAAAAAAAGCATTTTTCTATTTTTGTTGTTAGCCCTGAGTTCTTTTTCAGTAGTTTATTATTACTGGAAACAGGCAACCCAACTTCCTGAATGGTATATTAGCAAAGAAAAAGCTACAAATTCCCAAGTTAGGCAAATTAACTTTCGCAATGAAGCTGAAGTCCAAACAGTCAAAGACAGATTGCAAAGAAATGTTGATGCCAAAATAGAAAATAGCATTGGGGCTAGCCAAGGATTGCCAACAAAACTAGGCAGACGCGATGGAGGTGATGAAAAAACTGCTATTGATAAAATTACCGAAAACCCGCAAGCGGAATTAGGCACTCAAAATATAGAAATTGATTTGAGCGAACATGAAGTTAATGATTTGGTAATTTCAACAATTGCTAAAGATAAAAATACCAGTAAGTTACTGGCATCTACCAAGGGCCTCAATACAACCATCAAGAATGGTCAGGTAGAAAGCGGGGTTGTATTCAATGTCTCAGAAGTTCCCAAAGAAGAACTGAATCAACAAGAGAAAGAATTGTTGGAAAAAGTTATAAAAACATTCCCTTTTTTAGAAGAGAAAGAAGTTTATATTGGTGTGGAAGGTAAGCCAAGGGTAGAAAATGGGCAATTAAAACTTGAAGAACAAACAAAAATAAAAGTGGGGAATTTGAGTTTTACGACAGCAGAACTTTCCCAGCGGCTGGGAATTCCTCAAGAGAAAATTGAACAAAGATTGAAACTGGAACTGGAATTGGGACGTTTAAAAATAAACGATATCGAAATTAAAGAAAATAACGCTTCGCTCAAAGGTTCGGTTAACTAATGTACTCACCCAGCCACGATTGACCAGAATCTAGCGTGGGATGGAGCGATCGCTCCATTCATCACGCTAAACTGCTAGGGGTGAAAACGTACTCATATCGAGTTCTGCTATTAGCCCCATGACCAATCGCCTCAATCAAGCTGAAAGTCTGTACCTCCGCAAACACGCTGAAAATCCCATCGACTGGTGGCCTTGGAGTGAAGAAGCCCTAGAAGCTGCCAAGCGGGACAATAAGCCAATTTTCCTATCGATTGGCTACTCCAGCTGCCACTGGTGTACGGTGATGGAAGGAGAAGCGTTTTCCGACCAGGCGATCGCAGACTATATGAATGCCAACTTTATCCCGATCAAGGTAGACCGGGAAGAACGACCTGACATTGATAGTATTTATATGCAGGCGTTACAGATGATGGTAGGTCAAGGCGGTTGGCCCTTGAATGTCTTTCTCTCTCCTGAGGATCGGGTGCCGTTTTATGGAGGTACATATTTTCCGGTAGAACCGCGCTACGGGCGTCCCGGATTTTTACAAGTGCTACAAGCGATTCGTGGTTACTACGATACAGACAAAGCGAAGTTGCACGCGGTAAAAGAAGAACTTCTCGGTCATCTCCAGCAAGCAGCCATTCTGCGACCAAGTATGGGGACGGGTTTAAAACCTGCCCTGACCAACAAGGATTTGCTACAGCAGGGGTTAGAAACGAATACCGGGATAGTGGCTTCTAGCGAACATGGCGCTAGTTTCCCAATGATGCCCTATGCCGAGTTGGCGCTGCGAGCAATTCGATTTAATTTTGAATCCAAATACGATGCCAAGCAGGCGTGTACCCAGCGCGGTTTAGATTTAGCACTGGGCGGGATTTACGACCATGTAGGCGGCGGCTTTCACCGCTACACGGTCGATCCGACTTGGACGGTACCGCATTTTGAAAAAATGCTCTATGACAATGGGCAGATTGTCGAGTATCTGGCTGATTTGTGGAGTGCTGGGATACAAGAACCGGCATTTGAAAGAGCGATCGCAGGTACATTTCAATGGCTAAAGCGAGAAATGACGGCACCGCAGGGTTATTTCTATGCTGCCCAAGACGCGGATAATTTTACCCATCCCGAGGAAGCAGAACCAGAGGAAGGGGCATTTTATGTCTGGACGTACCCTGAAGTAGTCGAATTGCTGACTCCAGAGGAGTTAGAGGAAATTCAACTGCAATTTACCGTGACGCCAGGAGGCAACTTTGAAGGTCTCAACGTCTTACAGCGCCGCCATCCGGGTATTTTGAGCGAAACAGTGGAAAGGGCACTCGCAAAGCTATTTGAAGCACGTTACGGTACGCCACCCGCCGCCCTAGAAACCTTTCCTCCTGCCCGCAATAACCACGAGGCAAAAACTGGCAGTTGGTCGGGTCGAATTCCGCCAGTGACGGATACTAAAATGATTGTGGCTTGGAATAGCCTGATGATTTCAGGTTTAGCCAGAGCTTACGGGGTATTTGGGAAGGAAGAATATCTGTCCTTAGCTGGAAAAGCGGCTAATTTCATTTTGGATTGTCAGTGGGTAGAGGGGCGCTTCCATCGTCTCAACTACGACGGAAAACCTTCGATACTGGCCCAGTCGGAAGATTACGCTTTGTTTATCAAAGCGCTGCTAGATTTGCACCAAGTAACTCACGCTAGTTTCTGGATGGAGAAAGCGATCGCCCTGCAAGAAGAATTTGACGAACTCCTCTGGAGTGTGGAACTGGGTGGATACTATAACACCGCCAGCGATGCTAGTAGCGATCTGTTAGTGCGGGAACGTAGCTATGTGGATAATGCCACACCATCCGCGAATGGAATTGCGATCGCTAACTTAGTGCGTCTGGCTTTACTCACTGAAAATCTTACCTATCTCGACCGCAGCGAACAAGCTTTGCAAGCCTTCAGCAGTGTGATGCATCAGTCACCTCAAGCTTGTCCCAGTTTGTTTACCGCCCTGGATTGGTATCACCACTGTACGCTGGTTCGCACTACTGTTGACCACCTAACTCCTTTAGTTGCTCAATATCTGCCTACAACGGTATCGACGGCGGAGTCGAATCTGCCATCGGGTGCGGTGGGATTAGTTTGTCAAGGACTAACTTGTCTGGAACCGCCCCAAAGTCACGCCCAAATGTGGGAACAAGTGCAGCAAAGTCAAATTCGCAATTAAAAGTACCAAGTTAGAAATTAAAAAGGTAAGATTTAATTCTTCTTTTTTAATTTCACCTTCGGAATTGGCTTTAGCGATTAGCCGCAATTTATTTTAACGTGAGTTCGGGTTAAGCAGGCAAGGCAGCATCGTTGATCAGGGAGGGCTTCTTGGGCTGGTGGCAGTAGGCAATTAAGCCGGCTATCAAATTGACGGCAAAGTTGACAGGA
>NZ_JAMPKE010000012.1:0-170996 GCF_039961955.1 Trichocoleus sp. DQ-A1 | reverse complement strand
GTCTCGGTTGGTGCGAAAAACCTTGTCTTTCTCCAAATCGTTGGAGAATCACATTGGGGCAATCTGGTACTTTATCCACTACTACAACGCATCATTACGTGTTTAGCACTACCAACTCTGTACTAATCCAAATTGTTGGACTGGAAGATTCAGAAAACTCTTGCCCAATCCTCAATTCTAGAGCATCAATAGCATTATTTAAAATATTAAGAAAGGCCTGGTTAAGCTGGCTAGCATAACAATTAACTAAGGGTAAATCTTCATATTTTTTGATCACCTGAATCTCCGGGCGTTTCCCTTCTCCTCTAAGTCGATGCTGCAACAATAATAAAGTGCTATTCAACCCTTCATGGATGTCTACAGCTTTAATATCTGATTCATTAAGGCGGGAGAAAATGCGTAAAGCCAGGAGCATTGTGCAGATTCGCTCTACACCCGTTTGCATTGAGCCTACAAGGTTTTGAATATCTGAATTCAGAAAATCTAGATCGATTTCTTGAATTGCTTTTTGGATGGAAAGAGTAGGCTTTGGGTACTCTTGTTGATAGATACGAACCAGATTTAGCAAGTCTTGAATATATTTGCGTGCTGGATCGAGATTGCCAGAAATAAAGCCAATAGAATTATTGATTTCGTGAGCCATTCCTGCGGCTAATTGACCCAACCCAAGCATTTTTTCTTTTTGAACCAGTTGTGCTTGAGCCTTCTTGAGATCGCCTAAGGCTTGTTGAAGTTGTGAGTTCTGATTTTTCAACTGAGTTTGAAGGCTTTGAATTGTTAGTTGATTTTGAATCCTCGCCAAAACCTCCTCAATTTGAAAAGGCTTAGTAATATAGTCTACGCCCCCAACTTGAAAAGCTTTCACTTTATCTAAAACATCATCCAAAGCACTTAAAAAAATTACAGGTACAGAGGAAGTTTCAGTATCTTCCTTTAACCTTTCGCAAACTTCATAACCATTCATGCCCGACATATTAATATCTAACAATATTAGATCCGGCTGAAGTGTCTTAACTGCGGTTAAAGCCATTTGACCATTAATCGATTTACGAACGTTATATCCTTTATCTAACAGCAGGGAAGATAAAAATCGAATATTGTCTGGTGTATCATCAACTATCAGAATATCGGCTTTGAAGGTATTTGCTAATTTGGAATCCATTGGGCTTTGAATTAAAAGGGTATCAAAATTGTCAACCTGCTGATTATCGCTGCATCCCAAATAGTTAATCTTTGGAAAAAAAATAGGTGCTATTTCAATTTTATTAACTATCTTTATTTAATTTAAACTTATATCTAGTAACATAGACTACACGTTTAGCTTAAATATTATTGCTGTGTATCCGATACGATTAAGTTTGTTGCTTTTTTTCCCTCTACGGGTTTGGAAAATAGATATCCCTGTCCAAATTCACAATTTAAGTTTCTTAGCTGAGATAGCTGTTCGCCCGTTTCAATTCCTTCCGCAATTACACTCATATTTAGAGTTTGAGCAATCTTCATGATCGCCGGAATTAGTCCTAAACTATCTATTTTTTCATCTAAATAACTAATAAAAGAACGGTCGATTTTGAGAGTATCAACAGGGAAATTATATAAATAACTCAGGGAAGAATACCCGGTACCAAAGTCATCAATACATAACTGAATTTTACGTTCTCGAAGTTGCTGCATAATCGCTTTTACAGATTGAGTATTATTCATCAGAACACTTTCTGTGATTTCTAACTTTAAATTTTGAGGATTCAGTTGGGTCTCCGCGAGGATTTGGTCAATTTGCTCAATTAAATCTGGCTGAGCAAATTGCCGCGCTGAAAGATTGACACTCATAAATAGGGAATGATCGAGCAATTTTTCCTGATACCATTGCTGAAGCTGATGGCAAGCTTCCCGCAAAACCCAATTGCCAAGTTGGTTAATCAAACCTGTTTCTTCTGCTACAGGAATAAACAATCCAGGCGATACCATTCCTCGTTGGGAATGATCCCAGCGAACTAATGCTTCAAACCCAACAATTTTGCTGGTATCAAGGGCAATAATTGGCTGATAGTGGACAATGAATTCTTGTCGTTCGATGGCTCTACGCAAGTCATTTTCAAGCTGTAAAACTTGAATCACAGCATCGTGCATCTTTGGGTCAAAAATTTGGTATTGACCTTTTCCTAAGGTTTTGGCACGATACATTGCGATGTCTGCATCTCGCAATATATGTTCTGCTCGCTCGTAATTAGGATTGCTCATAGCAATTCCAACACTAGCGTTGATGAAAATTTCCTGTTTATTTAGTTGAAACGGAGAAGCAAAAGATTGAAGGATTTGATCGGCGATAAGGAGTACACTGCTGATATTTCCAACGTCTGTCAAGATAATCGCAAATTCATCACCGCCCAACCGAGCCAAAGTATGATGTTGACTGAGTAATTTTTCTAAGCGGCGAGCTAAATTAATTAACAGTTCGTTACCGGCAAGATGACCGAGAGAATCATTGACTACTTTAAAGCGATCGCAATCAAGAAACAACACGGCAAACGCCTCTCCTGAATGTTCCTTGGTGCGTGTAAGAGCTTGTTCTAGACGCTCCATAAATAAAACTCGATTAGGCAACCCTGTGAGATTGTCATAAAGTGCCATTTTTATGAGTTTTTCTTGAAGGAGCTTTCGCTCGTTGATTTCTCGCCTCAGTTCTTGATTCGCTACTTCTAGCTGAAAAGTCCGCTCTTTCACTCGTTCTTCAAGTTGAGCATTCAGTTGTTGGTTTTGGATTTTTGCGGCTCTTAACTCTAGTTGATTTTGAACACGAGCTAAAACTTCTTCAAATTGAAAAGGTTTGGCAACATAATCTGCTCCGCCAACCGAAAAAGCTTTTACTTTATCAAAAGCCTCGCTGAGAGCGCTTAAGAAAATTACAGGAATTGCAGCAGTTTTTGGATCGGATTTCAGTTTTTCACAAACTTCATAACCATCCATACCAGGCATCATAATATCAAGCAAAATTAGATCGGGGATAACAGTTTGTATCGCTGTCAGTGCCATTTGCCCGCTTAATGCCTTGCGAATGGTATAGCCTTGCTTCATTAGCAGACCAGACAGAAAACGCAAGTTTTCTGGGGTGTCATCAACGATGAGAATATCTTCTTTTGCCATAACGAGGGAGAAATTATTTATTTCAATTCTTTCATCATCGATTTTGGAAAATTCGTTAGTTTAGAATATTATTTAAAAGTCATTTTTATTCTATTTCCTGTTTGCAGTTAATGATAAAGGTTTAAAAAGTTTTGAACTAATTGATTGCAGCGTTAAATATTATTTAACCACTTATCTTAGACATTCTGCAATCATCTTCCACAGGTGTGAGAGTAGAGGAAGGCAATGGGAAAAAACCTATTTGCCATCCTGCAACAAAATTTTTCAATATCCTACTCCTGTTGGGAATGTGATAGAAGAGGCGAAAAATTGAGGGAGGTTTGCTGTGAGTTTTTACCAGTAAGCTGTGTTTGAGTTGATTGAATTAATTCCATAATTTGCTCAAACTGAAAATTTTCAACCAAATTGGTCAAAGCATTTATAACAAACGAATTTTCTGGGGGAATTTCCTGAAGGAGCTGAAGGAGCAAGAAATCGCTGCCTTGGGAAGCTGCATAGTGTAGCTGTTGTATCCATTCAGAGGGCATAGTGGAAATCTGAAGGGGGATGTCAGAATCGGAAGTCTCTGGTAAATTTTCCTTCCTGCTTTCGGTGGGTAATGCTTCCTCCTCATAGAGATATTGCACCCCTAGATATTTATTCATTTTAAAGAGTAGTTCCTCTTCTCGAAAAGGTTTACGCACGAAGTCATCGCATCCCGCTGACAAGATAATTTGTCTGTCTTCTTCAAAAACGCTGGCAGTTAGGGCAATAATTATGGTTGCCTCACCTTTTAAGGAAGCTCTAATTTTTTTGGTAGCTTCATAGCCGTTCATCACAGGCATCCGCATATCCATCCAGATTAGATGGGGTTCCCAACTCTCCCAAATTGCCACAGCTTCTTGACCATTTTCAGCTTCTTGCACCTCAAAGCCCAAGTAAGTAAGAAGCTTAACTAGGAGGAGACGATTTGTGGGCTTATCCTCTACAACTAGAACACGATAGATGGGTTGGTCAGGAGCTAAACCAATAACTTTTTTATAGATAGATTGGGATGTTTCAATCTCCATCTGCTCAACCAAACCTGCCTGAATCTCAAAGGTAAATTTGGCTCCCTGACCTGGATAACTACTGACTGCGATCGCTCCTCCCCCCATCAGTTGGACAAACTTTTGACTGATCGGTAAACCCAAACCCGTGCCTTGACAGGACTTCAGCCCAACTGAGGTTTGTCCAAAAGCTTCAAATAACCGATCGAATTCATTTGGGTCAATACCGGGGCCAGTATCTTCCACTTCAAAGAGCAGGCGGATAAAAGGCACAGGTGAGGAGTCTGCTTGTTCCCCGACACTCCTGCTTTCCGCCTCTCCTTCCTCCCCTGTAACGCGCAGGGTTACGCTGCCTTTGTCAGTAAATTTGATGGCATTACCGAGAAGGTTAATCAAGACCTGACGCAGCTTACTTTCGTCGGTTCTGACGTACTGGGGGACAGCAGCCGTGCATTCAAAGTTAAGCAAGAGTCCCTTGCTTGTGGCTTTGAGTTGTAGCATCTGTTCGAGACTATTGAGCAGACAATACAGATCAAAGTCATTTTCATGTAGCGTGACTCGCCCTGCCTCGATTTTAGCCATCTCTAAAACATCGTTAATCAATGCCAGCAGATGATCGCCACTGCGACTGATGATCTCCAGGTATTTCTGATGTTCGGCAGATAGGGAGGTATCAAGGCTCATCAATTGGGTAAAACCAAGGATGGCATTGAGGGGTGTCCTTAGTTCGTGGCTCATATTGGCAAGAAATTCGCTTTTAGCACTGTTGGCAGCATCAGCGGCTTCCTTGGCGATCATCAATTCAATTGACTGCTGTTGAGTTCGCGCTAGCAATTCTGCCTGTTGGATCGCAACGCCTAACTGTGCCCCAATTTGAACAACCATCTTGATTTCTGCCTCTTGCCATTGGCGAGAACCGGAATTTTGGTATGTTGCTAGCAAGCCCCACAGTTGATTGCTATGGAAAATCGGAACAATGATATAAGCTCGTGCTTGAAAGCGCTCCAACAGTTCTAGGTAACAAGCGTCAAATCCAGCCTGGTAGATGTCTGGGACACAACGATAACTGGTTCCTTGGCGATAAGTCCCGCCTTGATTTGCTTGCAAATAAGTATCTTGGATTGGCTCCTCTGCACTTCCCAAAGTTTTGCCAGCACAACCCACCTGGTTAACGGCAATCTTGGGCAGCTGAGATTGATGAATTTGTTCGGGAACTAGCAAATTCCAACCTTCTGCTACCGACTCCGATACAAAATCCCCACTCCAGTCGGGATGGAAACGATAGAGACCAACGCGATCGCAATTAATCGCATGGCGTAATTCTTCAGTCGTAGCGCTAAAAATTTTGTCAATTTCTAAGGTTTGGCGCATTCGCTGAATCACGAAAGCGATCGCTTTTTCCCGTTCTGCACTCTCCCGTAATGCGGCTTGTGCTGCTTGACGTGCCTGAGTCACTGCAATGAATTCGTTGACTAATTTAAGCCAATTAATTTCTTCTTGACTCCAGACTTTGGAGGAGCTTATGGCATCCAAACCCATAAAACCGACAACCGTACCAGCGTAAAGCGTCGGAACGGCAAGCCGGGACTGGATGCACTGGAGTTTTGTTAAAGTTGGTTCGGCGGCTAAGGGTGGGCGTTCGGCAGGAAATTGAACCGTTTTGCCACTCAAAAGTTGGTTGTGAACCCAGTGATGATTTTCAACAGGTAAACCTTGAAAGCGGTCGATCGCTGGCTGAATGCCAAAGCTGCACCACTCGTGGGTCATATTCCAGCCGTTTTGGCGATCGGAGTAATCAAACAGGTAAGTGCGATCGCACCCCAAAAACTCGCCAACGGCTTGCAGCGTGAAAGCGATCGCAGTATCTAAGTTTTCGTCAATCAGCATCCCAGAAATCCGGCTCAAGCAACTGTCCATCGCTGCTCGTTTTGTCAGCAATTCCTCCGCTAAGTTCCGCTCCAGCTCGGCTCCCGCTCTGGCAACAAAAATTTTCATAATCATTTCTTTGCCAGGATCGTGAGCCATTGGCTGCACATCCAACACCGCCAAATTGCCAATTGTATTGCCAGCCGAGTCTCTTAACGGAATTCCCCAGTAGCTTTGTGCGCCTAACTTCTCTAACGCTTGGAAGTCAGGAAAAAGTTCTTGTACCTCGGATGGATAAAAACCGCTCGTTCCCTTCAAGACGTTTTCGCAAGGACTACCCGCCAAGTCGTACTCGAAATTTTCGCCAAAGCCCTCACCCGTCCAGAATGCCAAAGTTCGCACTCTAGTTTCAGTATCATCTGCAAATTGACCGACTACAGCGTAGCGGACTCCCAAAACTTGGGCGAGATAGCGGACACAAGAGCGAAAGAACTCATTGCCAGTTGCAGAAGCTGTTCCCTCAACCATTAAGTGCAGTGCCTCTTCCCTCTGCTTGCGATCGGTAATATCAGTATGGGAACCTGCTATGCGATAGGCTGTGCCGGTTTCATCCCACAATGCCACGCCACGGGTCAGAATCCAGCGCCAGCTGCCATCTTTATGGGATGCCCGAAACTCTACCTCGTAGTTGGGGATTTTCTTAGTTAAATAGGCAAGCATCACCGCTAACACTCGCTCTGAGTCTTCTGGGTGCAGAATTTGGTTGAAAGTATCGATGCTATTCGGAATTTCTAAGTCTTCATAGCCCAACATACTTTTCCAGCGAGGCGACAGATATACATAATTTGCTGGAATATTCCAATCCCAAATCCCGCCATTAACTCCTTCTACCGCTAAAGCAAATCGTTCTTCACTTTGGCGGAGTGCGGCTTCCGCTTGCTTTTGGTTCGTAATATTGCTGAGGGTACAAACAATTCGTTCTACACTCCCATCCTCTGCTAGTTGCGGGTCGGCATTTACTAGCAGCCATCGTTGATTATGGCTCTCAGGATGGTCGATTCTCACGACAATATTATGAATCGGTTGGCGCTGGGCAATGCTGGACTGCACGGGTAGCTCTGGCGTTGGGAAGGGTGTACCATCTTCTTGCTGCAACAGCCAATTTGCACCAAATACCTGATGCGATAAATCCTCTGAGTTGAGATTGAGCAGATTAATCGCAGCTTGATTGTAGGTGAGAATTTCGGCATTAGCATTGAGCAGTAATACTCCTACCTGCATTTCTCGGATCAGCATCCGAAAGCGGTTCTCACTTTCCTGTAACGCTTGCTGTCGAACTAACTGCGCTGTTAAACGCCGATCGAATAGAGAGGTTAATAGGGCTAGGCTCAAAATGAACAAGGTAGCAATCCCGATAGCGATCGCCAACCAAGACTGAGTGATGGGGGGAGACGGCTCTAGTGGAAAGACTTTGTGAGGAGTAAAGTGAGTCGCCCACATTCCCGTGTAGTGCATCCCACTGATGGCAATTCCCATCAGGAGAGCGCTGCCGAATTTCTGCCACAGCAGACCTTTTAAGGATTGCTCTTGTAGCCGAAATGCCAGCCAAAGCGCGGCAAAAGAAGCAATGATAGCGATCGCTACCGATAGGCTCACCAATCTCCAGTCATACTCAATCGTCGCCTGGACTTGCATGGCTGCCATCCCTGTGTAGTGCATCCATGCAATGGCAATTCCCATACAAACCCCGCCGCCGATGACCAGCGGGATTGAAACAGCGCGACTCAGCAGCCACAAAGCAATGCTTGAGGCAAGAATCGCGCACATCAGGGAGAACAGGGTAATCCACACATCGTAATTGACAGCCTGTGGCAATTGGAAAGCCAGCATGGCAATGAAGTGCATTGACCAAATTCCGGTTCCCATTGCCCCTGCTCCACCCAGAAGCCAGCGCCATCGTCCCCGTTCCACAGCAGACCGCACTCGTCCGGCTAAGTCTAGGGCTGTGTAAGAAGCTATTACCGCGATCGCAAAAGAAAGGATTACCAAACCTAGGTTATAAGTGCCAGCCATTGCGCTATGCATATCTTTTTCAATGTCGCGGATTTCTAAAAATCAATCGATATAAAAAAGTTTTTCAGCGAAAGGAATGCATTTGTGAATGGCTTCCTTAATCTCGCCCCACGAGTTTTTTTGAACTTACAAGTCCCGTTTCGATTCCTACCAACCCCCGCATAATGGCAGGCATAGCCTATCGCATTCGCGCTGCTACAAAACGGTAGAAAAAGGAGGGGAAATATAGTCAAAGTTCCCCTTGGAAAATGAGATTTAGGGGAACCTCTGTGTACATCGTATCGAATTAGCCTGCCTAAAGAAAGAACTTCCTCTGTGTTTAGACGAATCAGTAAACATTGCCCGAATCGGACAATTAAATTTTTTTGAGAATTTGCTTTAAAATCCGTAAGTTTGTACTTGATTTTTTTGATTTCATAAGATACTACTTCAACTAAAGCGTCGGATGGAGGCAGTATAAAGTTCTGTCAACTACCTAAACTAGCATTCTTTAATTAAATATGCCTTATTAAGAATCACTTACAGATAGGCGCTAACCTTATTGCTTTAAGCGATTCGTTTACAAGCCGCGCAAACAAAGGATTTCAGCAGTTTTTCCAACTCAAGCAAATAAATTACTAAGTATAATTCCCTACTTTTCCTACTTTTCCTACTTGCTGTTTGGGTCGAATATAATCATCTATCAAAGGTCAAGGGTTGCGATCGCGCTTTTATCATGTATCAATTATTAGGTTACAGATTCTTGGCAATTCCATAACCTCCACCTCCTGGTGTTTCGATAACAAATACATCGTCACGCTGCATTTCTACAACCCCTGTACCGCCTAATTCCTCTATAGTTTCATCAGTACGCTGCACATAATTTTTCCCGACTGCACCCGCTTCACCACCATGCAAACCAAAGGGAGAAATGACACGACGACTTGATAAAATTCCAGCAGTCATGGGTTCAAGAAAACGCAGGCGACGGATAACACCATTCCCTCCATGATGATGTCCATTCCCGCCGCTATTGGGACGAATCGCAAAACTTTCTAAAAGGACAGGAAATCGCCATTCCAATACTTCTGGGTCGGTAAGACGGGAGTTTGTCATGTGAGTTTGTACGGCGTCGGTGCCGTCGAAGTCAGCGCCAGCGCCGGAACCGCCACAGATGGTTTCGTAATATTGATAGCGATCGCTTCCAAAGGTGAAATTATTCATCGTTCCTTGGGAAGCTGCCATCACCCCCAGCGCCCCATACAAAGCATCGGTAATGTTTTGCGAAGTCTCTACATTTCCCGCCACCACAGCAGCAGGATAACGCGGATTTAACATACAGCCTTCGGGAATAATAATTTCCAAAGGTTTGAGACAACCCGCATTGAGGGGAATATTGTCATTCACTAAAGTGCGGAAGACATACAATACTGCTGCCTTGCACACGGCTGCTGGTGCGTTTAAATTACTCGGTTGCTGAGGAGAAGTGCCGGTAAAATCTATTTTGGCGCTGCGAGTCGATTTGTTGATGGTGATGGTAACTGCGATCGCGCTGCCATTATCCAGAGGACAGGTGAAACTGCCATCTTTGAGAACTTCGATAACCCGACGTACCGACTCTTCCGCATTGTCCTGTACAAAGCCCATATACGCTTGCACAGTCTCTAAACCATAATGCTCCATCATCTTGTGGAGTTCCTGCACGCCGCGTTCGTTCGCCGCAATTTGTGCTTGCAAATCTGCAATATTTTTACTGGGATTTCGGGCTGGATAAGCGCTGGATGCCAGCAGTTCCAGCAATTCTTTTTCTCGAAAATGTCCTCCCTCTCCTAGTTGGAAATTATCAAGTAGCACTCCTTCTTGTTCTACTGTGGTGCTGTTTGGAGGCATGGAACCTGGGGTAATCCCCCCAATATCTGCATGATGTCCCCGCGAGGCAACGTAGAAGAGGGGAAGCGTAGGAGGGGAGATTGTAACGCGATTTATTGCGTCTGGAGAGGAAGCAAATACAGGGGTAATTACAGTGATATCGGGTAGGTGCGTACCGCCGTTGTAGGGATTATTTGAGGCAAAGACATCTCCGGGTTGAATCGTGTCGCCACAGGCGTCAATTAAACTTTTGACGCTTTCACTCATGGAACCCAAATGTACGGGAATATGGGGGGCGTTGGCGACTAACTGCCCGTGTTGGTCAAAAATTGCACAGGAGAAATCTAAGCGTTCTTTGATGTTGACTGAGGAACTGGTATTTTGCAGAGTGATACCCATTTGTTCGGCGATCGCGCGAAACAAATTATTGAAAATCTCCAGCATCACCGGATCGGGACGATTTAAGATGCTGGATTCTGGATTTTGGATTGAGAATTGTAAATCTGCCGAACGCTGCAAAATCAGATGATTGCGATCGCTTAGCTGTGCTTGCCAACCGGGTTCAATGACATTCGTACCCGTCGCATCGGCAATGATAGCAGGGCTAGAAATCCAGTCTCCGGGTTGCAAATCCTCTCGCTTATACACTGGCGTCTCGTGCCACCGATCCGCCGCATACATCTGTACAGTTGCCACCGGCGAGGGAAGTTCATCACTGCGACGCTGAATGACTGCTTCCTCTACTCTCTCCGTCTTCGCCACCACCTCAACTGAAACTGCCTCTACAATCAGCCTTTTATCTTCCACAACAAAGCCGTAACGCTGCCGGTGCAACTCCTCAAACCACCCCCTCATCGCCGCCGTATCCCCAAAATCTACAATCAGCGCCGAATCAGTCCCCTCATACCGTAAATGCACCTTCCGAAAAACCTCAATCTCAACATCCTCCCTTCTCTCTTCTTCCTGTCTTTCCTCTGCGTCCTTGGCGTCGTGGCGGTTCGTTTCCTCCTCCCCCTCCCTTGCCAACTGGCTTAACATCCCCTCCAAACTCAGCACTAACTCCTCACTCAGATGCGCCTCCACCGCCCGTTCTCGCAGCACCCGCATATCTGCCAAACCCATACCATAAGCCGATAACACACCAGCGTAGGGATGAAGAAACACCTGCTTCATCCCCAACGCATCGGCAATCAGACAAGCGTGTTGTCCCCCCGCGCCCCCAAAGCAGCACAAAGTATATTCCGAAACGTCATAACCGCGCTGGAGAGAGATTTTTTTAATTGCACTTGCCATTGTTTCAACTGCGATCGCGAGAAATCCAGCCGCCACTTGTTCCGGCGTCCGATTGTCCCCAATTTCTGCCGCCAGTTCATTAAACTTTTGCCGCACTACTTCTGCATCTAGCGGCAAATCTCCGTTCGATCCAAACAATTTCGGGAAAAACTTCGGTTGCAACTTGCCCACCATCACATTGCAATCCGTCACCGTCAGCGAACCGCCTTTTCCA
The DNA here is from genome assembly GCF_039961955.1 of Trichocoleus sp. DQ-A1. Taxonomy (NCBI): domain Bacteria; kingdom Bacillati; phylum Cyanobacteriota; class Cyanophyceae; order Leptolyngbyales; family Trichocoleusaceae; genus Trichocoleus; species Trichocoleus sp. DQ-A1. Next base: position 159,530 of record NZ_JAMPKE010000012.1, on the reverse strand, counting down.
TAGGCAGCGGGACCCGGATTTGCCCCCGCTGATTCGGGTCCCACGCGATACCTCGCCCCATCAAAAAAGAGAATCGAACCGCCACCAGCAGCAACCGTATGAATTGCCATCATCGGCGTCCGCAGCCGCACTCCGGCAACTTCCGTTTCAAAGGTGCGTTCGTATTCGCCGTTATAGTGGGCGACATCCGTAGAAGTTCCGCCCATATCAAAGCTGATAATTTTGTCGAATCCCGCCATCAAGCTTGTCTGTACCGCGCCGACGATGCCCCCAGCAGGGCCAGATAAAATACTGTCTTTCCCTTGAAACTGTTGGGCATCGGCAAGTCCACCGTTGGATTGCATGAACATCAACTGGGGAGAGTTTTGAGTTGAAAATTCCGATTCCAAACTGGCTAGCTGACTGGCAACTCGATCTACATAACGCCGTAAAATAGGCGATAAATAAGCATCAACAACGGTAGTATCACCGCGACTCACCAACTTCATCAACGGGCTAACTTCGTGCGATACCGAGACTTGGGTAAATCCAATTTTCCGCGCTGCATCTGCTATTTGTTTCTCGTGTTCGGGATAGCGATAGCCGTGCATGAAGACAATGGCACAGGAGCGAATCCCGTCGTTGTACGCTTCTTGTAGAGATGCGATATATCCTGTTTCTACGGGGATTAATTCTTCGCCTTGGGCGCTGTAGCGTTCCTCGACCTCAATCACTCGCTCGTAGAGCATCTCTGGCAATACAATGTGACGGGCGAAGATATCGGGGCGATTTTGGTAGCCGATGCGAAGGGCATCTCGAAATCCCTGAGTAATGACCAGAAGAGTGCGATCGCCCTTGCGTTCCAGTAGCGCATTCGTCGCCACAGTGGTTCCCATCTTGACAACTGCAATCTGTTCCGATGGAATAGGTGCATCTGCCGCAATTCCCAAAATGTCCCGAATTCCCTGTATCGGCGCGTCAGTATACCGTTCGGGATTCTCCGACAGCAGCTTATGAATCACCAGTTGTCCATCCGGACGCCGCGCCACAATATCAGTAAACGTACCACCCCGATCGATCCAGAATTGCCAGCGGTTATTTACGTCGGAAGGTAGATTGGAATGCATAATAAAAAATAATTGCGCGATGTTGATGATAAAATCTTTCTAATTAATTCTTATTATAAATACCGTTGCTAGTTTGTCCGGTTTTAGTTTAAAAACATCCAACCTATTTTAATAAACATATTTTTTGATATAAAAATAGCTTTTGTAGCAGGAAAATTTGTCAATATTAATTGCTGTAACTTCTAAAAGTAAAATGAATAATCTAACCTTTTATTTAACTTTTATTTACAAAAAGGATGTTTTAGAGAATGCTTTACTTCACAGAAACAGAGAAAGCTAAAGTTCTAATTGATGAATATTCAAAACGCCAGCTTTTGTACTTAGATACGGAAGTTGCCGATTATAATACTCGCAAGCCTAAACTCTCTTTAATTCAAATATTAGATGACTTTACCGATGTAAGCGGAGATAGCGTTTGCATTTTAGATGTTTTAGATAATCCTGAAATTGCAGAAATCTTTATTAAAGAAATCATGGTTAATCCTGCAATTGAAAAGGTCTTCCACAATTCTAGCTACGATCTGAAGTTATTAGGTAAAACCAAAGCTAAAAATGTAAGTTGCACCTTAGAAATTGCCAAATCAATTCCTTACTATTTATTGCCAGTACCAAATTTACAATTGAGAACTCTGGCAGAAAAGCTGTGCTATTTTCCCAATATAGACAAAACCGAACAAAGCAGCGACTGGGGACAGCGACCGCTGACAGAAAGTCAGCTACAGTATGCAAAAATGGACCCGATTTATCTGGCTCACGTGCATCAGCGGCTGTTGGAATTAACTCAATTGAGTAGTCCAGATCCAGAACAGGAAGATGTAACAGCTCTAGCCCAACGCTATCGAGAAATTGAGCAGGAATGGAAGTTGCTAGATACCGAAATTGACCACATCCAAAATAGGCTCAAAGCCGCAATGCAGGCACAGGAACTATCAGAGACGAAATATTTCCAATTATCCAGTTATGAGCGAACTACAAAAAAGATTCCGTTTAACCAGTTGGCAAGAATAGCGGAAATTCATGGAATTGATTTAGAGTTTCCGGTAACGCTAACCCAAAATCTTCAGAAGGACTTAGGAGAATTGGTCGCGGAACTTCCCGTGGAAGAAGAGAAAACTACTATCTGGCGGTTGAATCCCAAAGAGCAGGAAGATGAAGAGGATGATGGGATTCCATTTTAAGGAATATTCTGTTAATTCAAGTAACTATCTCTTTCTTCCAGTCTTGGGATTCACCTTTTATCTGGAATAGCAGTCTGTTCTCGTGTGTAAAAGCTCGTAGCTAACCTTCGTATTCAAGGGGTTTCTGTAATGCTTCCTGATTTATTGCATCGCAAACAGACACATTTCGTTTTGTGGCGTCCAGGAGATATTCAACCCCCTCCAACGCTTTACATCGGCGACTTCGCTGGAGATAATCCAAGCTCATTTGAAAATTTTCAAGAATTAGACTTAATCCAATCAACAGATTTTCCAGAACTTTGGGAAATACCAGCGGAAAACTGCAATTTAACAGACGGAGAGGTTTATTTTTACTGGTTTAAAGTCCGCGACACTGACGCCTACACCAACACCCATCGAATTCTCTACTGCACCGATCCTACCGCTTACACGGTGGATCGGCGTTTCTCTGCACCGAAAATCCTTTCAGAAGAGGGAATGTCCGACCTAGATCCAGCTAGCGTCATCCTCTACCGAGATAAAATGCTGGTTCCGTGCGATCCGAAGGGGCAAACAGCGGACTGGGAAGGAGATACGATAGAAAACCTACAACCGAATAATCGGCTAGTGATTTACGAGTTGCCCACTCGCTGGACTCGAATTCGTTCAACTGGAGGAATTCAAGAAGGAAACGGGACTTTTCGAGACGTAGTTTCTCTATTTGTGGAAGAAGCGATCGCACCTACTTTTTCCTCAGTCCGCGCCTTACAAAACCGCGCTCATCTGGTGGAATTAGGTGTCAATGCTTTGGAACTTTTACCGCCATCTGATAGCGATCAAACAGATAATTGGGGCTACGGTACGGCTAATTATTTTGCAGCCGATTATGACTTAGGTCGCCCGGACAGCCAAGAAGCGCCCACGGCTTCCACCGATTCAATCAATCTCATCAAAGTTTGCCATCAACACGGCGTGCGCTTTTTTGTTGATGCGGTAATGGCTTTTTCTTACAACAATCCTTACCGCAACGTTAATTATGTAGAATTTTATATCAAGTTTAATAGTGGCGATCCAGAACAAGGAAATCGGGACGGATTTGGCGGTGATTTGTTTAAGTACAACTATTGGGTAGAAGGGTATCATCCGCTTGCAGGTACGCGATCGCGTTTTGTTCCTGCCCGCGAATATATGAAAGCCTACATCGCCCACTGGATGGATTACTATCGGGTAGATGGTTTGCGCCTCGATAGCGTCAACAATATCGGCAATTATGACTTTTTGCAGGAATTCAAAGATTATGCGCGATCGCTTTGGCAAGAACAAAGCAAAAGCGGTGATAAATTTCTCGTAGTCGGTGAAGAATTAAGCGTACCTCTCGCTTTAATTTCACAGAATCGTCTCGATGGATTGTGGAACGAAAAGTTTAAGCATATTATCCGTAGCGTCATTCTAGGACAAAATTCGTCTGATGAGCCTAGCTTTGAATGGAGCGTCCGCAAACTCATTGACTGTCGTAATTTAGGGTTTGCAGATGGTTCTCAAGCAGTTAATTATCTGACTTCCCATGATGTAGGAGGCTTTGGCAACGAACGCTTCTACAGCTACCTAAATAATAATCAAGTTTTTGATACAGAAAAGCGCATCAAGCTAGCATTTGTTTGTTTGCTCACTGCTGTCGGGATTCCGATGATTTTGGCAGGAGATGAATTCGCCGATCAAAATGACTTGCCAACTTCAGATGACCATAAAAAACAGGTCGATCCGGTCAACTACAGCCGTCTAACTGATGATTGGCGACAGCGTATTTTTAATTATGTTGCCCGACTAGTAAAGTTTCGTACTACTTCTAATGCCTTAGCAGTCAACGACACTCATTTTCTCCATGCAGACTTCAATGAAGGCAAGCGGGTTCTAGTCTGGCAGCGAGGTAAAGACGATCAGTTAGTAGTTGTGGTAGCAAATTTCTCTGAGTATGGGACTCCTCCCGGTTCTGAGTATAAAGTACCCAATTGGCCTGCAACTCCGCCTGGTAAACAGTGGAAAGAGATCGCGCAAGATCGAATGGTTCCTGCTGAATGGGTTGGCAGAGAAGGTATCTTCCCCTGGGAAGCTAAGGTTTACGAGCTGGTTTAAACCTATTTACCCTCAGAGATAGGGGCACGGCACTGCCGTGTCTCTACTCACTCAATACTGGTCTCTTAATACTGGTTTCTAAACGCCAATACACACCATTTTCCCGCCGCATCAGTTTAGAGGCTATCAACTCTCGTCGCAGAGTGGCGCAGTCAGGATGGTGGCGCTTGATGATTTCATTCACCTGAAGTTCTGGGTAATTAATCCCGATTTCAAATTGGTTTGCCAACCACTTGAGAATCACTTGGCGTTTTTTGCGACTGGCAGGAATTTCTTTCAAGCGATTGCCTTCAAAAAAGTTCTTCAATACCTTGCTCTCCCATGCTTCCCCTTCTACATCTTCGACGAGAGAAGCCATGTTATCTGGAGTGAAAATCTCTTTGCTAAAGTTTTGCAGCGCCTCGCTATTGAGTCGATATAAGTGAGTATTGCCGTCAGGTCGCATATTCACCAAATTGAGTTCTTTCAGTTTACTTAAATGATGGGAGACAGTCGGCTCCTTCAGTTTCACAATCGCGGCTAATTCCTCGACGCTGCATTCCCGATTCGCCAGAATCCCCAAAATCTTTAATCGGCTTTCGTCAGCGAGAACCTTAAAGAAGCGTAGCAGGGTTTGAAATTCCGCTTTTTCCATCGTTTTACTTCTAATTAGATGCACATCTAATTAGAAGCTTATCTAATTAGTTTTGCAGTATGCAAGTCATCTTTCACAGATGGCTAATGCCGGAAGCCAAACCGCGACAGACGCCGGTCAGAAAGTCTAAATCCAGGGTTTCTATTGTGTCGCTCGGTTGATGGTAATGGGGATTTCGCATAAATGCTGTATCTGTCACCATCATTGCTTTATAGCCTAAATCCCAGAAGGGCGAATGATCGCTCAGTCGCGTTGAGCTGACGATTAAACCTTTATTCGGCACCGGCAACCATTCGCTTGGAACTCCAACTTTACGAATGTTGCGACTCAGGTGAATTAGATCGGGAATGCTCGGTAAATTGCCAATCAAAGCAATGTAATCACCCCGATTTGGGTAAAAACGTTCTAATCCAGCGGGATAGCGTTGGGAACCAGGGGCGGAATTGCAATATCCCAGCATTTCTAAGGAAAGCATCAAACGAAGTGATTGTCCTTGTTGCTTTAAATCAGATGCATATTGCTGACTCCCTAGCATCCCGTATTCTTCCATATCAAAGGCAACCAATCGCACCGGGTATTTTGCGGGTTCTGCTGCGAAAATTCTCGCCAATTCCAATAGCGCGGCGGCACCCGTTGCATTATCATCTGCGCCTGGGGTTCCGGGTGCAGCGTCATAATGTGCGCCAATAAGAATCGGTGGCTTCTGATTATTTGTCGCCGCTGGTAGATTCAGAATGAGATTCTGATGGTTTTGACCGCGAATGCTGAACTCGTGGGTTTCTACAGTTCCCCATTGTTGCAGTTGTTCGCGGATGTAATGCTGGACGTAGAAATGCCCCGAACTGGCGAGATAAGGGTCGCGATCGCGTACTATCTGGGTGAGATGAGATCGCAAGTTTTCTTTTAAATCCAATTGTCTATTGCTCCTAAGTTTCTAACCAAGCGCTCAAATCATTTACAGAGGAGAAATCCAACAGCGCCTCGCCCAAATATTCTTACTGGGGAATGGATAATTGCTGAATTTTAGTTTGTAGTTCGGGAGCGATCGCGCCAAACCGACGGGTAAGCTGATGCATAATCAATGCTACCCTTTCTCATTGCTGTCACTTTTGGCGGATATTTTGATAAATTACCGATCCTTGCATAATCTCCTCTCTAAATAATTGGCTAATCAAATCTTTTTCAAAGCCTGATACTGTTTATAGTATCTACCGCCAATCCTGAGCATGGAGATTCATCTGATGACGACTTACGCTCACCGCTCATCGAACGCTGTTTGGCTCCCTTTGTCACTCTCAGCTTGGCAAGATACCTATCAAACGCTGCATTTGTGGACACAAATTATTGGTAAAATTCGGTTAGCATTAGCCCCGAAAATCAACCATTGGTGGCACTCGACACTGTATGTCACCACCCCTGGACTTACCTCTGGCCCAATTCCTAACGGAACACGCAGCTTTCAAATTACCTTTGATTTTCTCGCTCACCAACTCAAAATCGAGACAAGCGAAGGTACAACCAAAAGTCTGGCACTTGCTCCTCGCTCGGTAGCTGATTTTTATCAGGAAGTGATGAACACCCTGAAGGATCTCGGTATCGAAGTGCAAATCTGGACAATGCCCCAAGAAATTGCCGATGCGATCCCATTTGAGCAAGACCATCAACATCATGCTTACAATCCGGAATCTGCTCAACGCTTCTGGCAAATTCTGGTACAAGCCAATCGCATCATGACCGTATTTCGCTCCCACTATATCGGAAAGTGCAGTCCTGTCCATTTCTTTTGGGGCAGTTTCGATCTGGCTGTGACTCGCTTTTCGGGACGAAGGGCACCCGAACATCCAGGAGGTGTACCCAACATGGCAGATTGGGTAACGCGAGAGGCTTATTCCCATGAAGTCAGCAGTTGTGGTTTTTGGTTTGGGGGTGGTTCAACAGAAGCCTTATTTTATGCCTACGCCTACCCAACACCAAGAGGATTTAAGGATTATCCAATTCAACCACAGTCTGCATTCTATAGCCCGGAGCTACAAGAATTTGTCCTGCCCTATGAGGCGGTGCGACAAGCAGACGATCCAGATACAGCCGTGCTGCAATTCCTACAAAGCACTTATGAGGCAGGGGCGAATTTGGGAGATTGGGAGCGAGCTGCGTTGGAAGATACTCCAGTAGTGAGTGAATAAAGCAAGTCTGCGATCGCTTCTATTTGTATATGGGATGATATTATCTCCGCTTTTTTCCGCGTCACTTCATAGAGAATTGGTATCACCAGGCGATCTAATGATTGACAAAAGAAGAAATCCGACAGCACCTCGCCCCAATCTTCTCACTGGAGAGCAGACCGACGTGATTGATAAAAAAAGGGATACGGTAATGCCGTACCCTTTTTTAAACCTAAAAAAATTGAATTTCAAATACCAGAACTGAGAACAAATAACCTCAACTGAGCGGTTATTTTAAACAGACAAAGCAGAGGAAAAAGCTTTGGACTGAGTGGGGTGGAGGAGATACTCAGAGTCAACTTTTTCAGCAGTCAAGGGCACCAGTTGCACCGCACAAGCTTTCAGTTCCGGTTGCAGTGATTCGGGACAAGATTCGGCATGGGTGAGGGCGTTCGCTTCGGCACCATCCGCCCAAAGAGCGCCCCAGTGCATGGGGACAAAGGTAACACCGGGAGCGATCGCCTTGGTGACTCTGGCAGGGAATCGCGCCGTGCCTCGACGGGTTCGCACTTCCACCCAATCATTCTCCTGAATCTTCAGAGAAGCCGCATCGCGGGGATGAATTTCAATGAATGGCTGCGGGTGCATCTGCCGAATTTTATCAATTCGTCCGGTACGGGTTTGGGTGTGCCAGTGTCCGTAAAGTCTGCCCGTCGTCAGAACGAAAGGATAATTAGGATCGGGCGGTTCTGCTAGTCCCCGCGAATGATAGGCACCAAACCGCGCCCGACCATCCGGCGTCGGAAAGCGAAAATCTGTGTAAAGCCGTTTTGAGTTTTGAGTTTTGTTAGCGTAGCGGTGCGTAGCACATTTTGAGTTTTGAGTTGAAGAGTTTAACGGAGAACTCAAATTTGGGGTATCAAAACTACGCTCGGGACAGGGCCACTGAAGCGGACCTTCTTGCGCCAGTCGTTCGTGACTGAGACCGCTCATATCGCAAACGCGATCGCGTGTCAACTTCACATATTCGGCATAGATGGAGGCTGGCGTCTCGTAGGGAAATTTGTCTGCAAAACCTAAGCGCCGTGCGACTTCTGTAAATATTTGCCAATCGGGTTTGGCTTCTCCTGGGGGAGTGCGAAATGCCTGACACAGCGTGACCACTCGCTCGGAGTTAGTCATCGTGCCAGTTTTCTCGCTCCACTGCGCCGCCGGGAGCAAAACGTGAGCAAAGGCGGCAGTTTCAGTGGGGTAGTAGGCGTCTTGATAGACCGTAAAAGGCGATCGCTGCAATGCAGCTTTCGCACGTTCCAAGTCAGGTAAACTGACAGCCGGGTTCGTAGCGGCAATCCAGAGAACGCCCACATCTCCGGTTTCCAAACCCGTGATAATGTCCCACGCCGTGCGACCCGGATAGGGCGAAATTTGTCCGGCGGGGAGTTGCCAAAACGCTTCAAGTTCCGCTCGATGTTGGGGATTTTTGACCACTCGATATCCGGGCAGAATGTGGCAAAGACCGCCGGTTTCCCGACCGCCCATCGCATTCGGTTGACCCGTCAGCGAAAACGGCCCTGCACCGGGTTTGCCAATCTGAGCCGTCATCAGGTGCAGATTCACGATCGTTCGCACCTTGGCAGTGCCTTCAGAAGACTGATTCACGCCCATCGACCACAGAGACAGCACGCGCTTCGACTGTGCCCAGTATCGAGCTGCTGTTTCCAGGTCAGAGATGGAAATACCGCATCGTTCGGCGACCACTTCCGGTGGATAGTGCTGGATGACTTCTGCAAAAGCCGGAAAATTCGTCGTGCAGTCTTCAATGAAATAAGTATCAATTGCGCCCCAACGCATCAGCAGGTGAGCGATGCCATTGAGTAGATCCATATCGGTGCCTGAGCGAATCGCTAAGTGCAAATCTGCTGCCTCAGCGGTGTTCGTCCGACGCGGATCGACCACAATCATTTTGACGTGGGAATTTTTTTTGTGGTGTTTCCGCAGGCGGTTAAAAACGATCGGGTGGCAATCGGCGGTGTTGCTGCCGATGATAAAAGCACAGTCGGTTAAGTCTAAATCTTCGTAGCAGCAAGGGGGGCCATCTGAACCAAAGCTTTGCATATAACCCGCAACGGCGGAGGACATACACAAGCGCGAGTTGGAATCAAAATTATTCGTGCCCAGACACCCTTTGAGCAGTTTCTGAGCAACGTAGTAATCTTCAGTTTGCAGTTGCCCGGAGCCGTACATACACACGGCGTCCGATCCTTGAGTTGCCAGAACGTTTTGCATCTTGCTCGCGACGAGATCCAAGGCTTCCTCCCAGGTGGCGCGGCGGAAAGGTTCATCCAGGGAGTCGCGGAGCATCGGATGGAGAAGGCGGTCTTTGGAAAGGGACTCGGCAACGGTAGCACCTTTGACACACACCATCCCGTGACTGGAAGGGTGCGCGCGATCGCCCTGCACTTTCCAGATGGGATTCCCTTGAGCATCCCGATGCGTTGGCTTACCGGCTTGCGCTGGAGGTGTCACCTCCAATCCACAGCCGACGCCGCAGTAAGGGCAAAGGGTTTTTGTACTGTCAGTTGTCATTCGTCAGTCGTCCGTTGCTAATTGCTAATTGCTAATTGCGATTAGCCATACTTTCATCGCTTGTTGGGGATTACCCATTGGATAATACCTAACAAGCGATGACTAATCATCATCATGAGCAAATCGGTTGAACAGAAAGTCGAGGGCGTAGTTCCGCAGGTTGTAATATTCCGGGTCTTCCATAATCCGGGCGCGATTCCGGGGGCGGGCGAAGGGAATTTTCAAAACTTCACCGATGTTTGCCGATGGCCCGTTGGTCATCATCACCAGCCGATCTGCTAGGAAGAGTGCTTCGTCGATGTCGTGGGTAATCATCAAGACAGTAACTTGATGTTCGCGCCAGATGGTCAGCAGTTCCTCTTGTAATTCTTCCTTAGTGATGGCATCTAAAGCGCCGAATGGCTCATCCAGGATTAATACTTTAGGGCGAATTGAGAGGGCACGCGCGATCGCGACTCGCTGTTTCATCCCTCCAGACAGCTGAGATGGTTTTTTATCTGCTGCTTCAGTCAGCCCCACCATTGCGAGGTGATCCCGAACGATGGTGACTTTTTCCGATCGGGGTTTGCCAGGATAAACAGAATCCACTGCTAGGTAAACGTTCTCGAAGGCAGTCAGCCAGGGAAGCAAGCAATAATTCTGGAATACCATCATCCGGTCTGGGCCGGGTTCGCGGATTTTCAGGGTTTCCAGGCGTACTTCACCGTCAGTTGGCTTATTGAAACCTGACACCATGTTTAACAGGGTGGATTTGCCGCAACCAGAGTGACCGATCAGGCAGATAAATTCGCCTTCATAGACGGTGAGGTTTACCCCATCTAGAACGGTATACGGTCCGGTAGGAGTGGGATAAACCTTGGAAACGTCTTCAATGACCAAAAACGGGTCGCGGTTGACGGTTTCTTGGGTTAGTTGGGTGACGACGCCAGTGTTGTTCAAAGTGTGCATGGGGAGGTGAAGGTTGTTAATCGCTAATCGCGAATTGTTCTTGCCATAGTTCCATTAGCGAATGGCTAATGACTGATTACTAACGACTCGCAACTAAGGGGTCGATGTTAATCTCTTCGATACGAATTGGACGCTTAATTTCCAAGCTATTGAGGTACTTAATGGGATCGTCGGGATTGAAAATGGTGCCATCAAACATTTGCATGGGTGCGCGATCGCGTCCGATATCCATTAAGCCGAGTTCCCGCGCCGCTTCCCTAAATACATCAATGCGCCGCACTCGTTCTTGAATTTCTAGCCAGTTTTTGGGGAACGGAACAATTCCCCATCGTGCTAGCTGAGTCATCACCCACAGTCCTTCCTCCGGTTCTGGAAAGTTCGCTTTATCGACAAAGAACTGGTTATAACGCAACATCTGTTCGGGTGCTGCGCCCGTCCCGCGAATGTAGGGATCGATAAAGCCGGGACGGGTGTATTCAGGGGCGGAGCCGATGTATTGCGGCTGACACAGTAAGTTGACAATTTCTTCCCGATTGCGTCGGTCATCGCAGTATTCGCAAGCTTCCAAAAGCGCTTTTATCAATGCGATATGAGTTTGCGGGTACTTATTTGCCCATTCTTCCTGGCATCCGAGTACCTTCTCCGGATGTCCCGCCCACAACTCCATATCGGTGGCGATGACAAAACCGAGTTTTTCATGAACGGCGCGAGAGTTCCAAGGTTCGCCGACACAGTAGCCATCAATACTTCCAGATTTCAGATTAGCGACCATCTGGGCGGGTGGAATCACCGTCAAACTGACATCTCGGTCGGGATCGATGCCGCCACTTGCCAGCCAGTAGCGCAGCATCATGTTGTGCATAGAGGCAGGATGCACCACTCCGAGTGTATGGATCTTGTCAGGAGTTTGCGCGATCGCTTCCTTGAAATCTGCCAAGGTGCGAACGCCGCGATCGTACAAATCCTTACTGAAGGTAATCGCATTGCCATTGCGCGATAAAGTCATCGCCGTACACACGGGCAGTGGCGGGCCATCGGCTCCCAAGGTCATTGCCATCGGCATTCCGGCAACCATCTGGGCAGCGTCTAGGCGTCCCGTCGCCACCCCTTGCGCGATCGCTTTCCAACTGGGTTCGCGGTTCAGCGTCACATCTTCTAACCCGTGCTTAGCGAAGAAACCTTTTTCTTTTGCCACCACCAAAGGGGCGCAGTCAGTTAGGGGAATAAAGCCAATTTCCAGATTGACTTTCTCCAACCCATTCCGGGCAACCACCGCCGGTTGCGTTGCTTTGCGCTGCTTGGCTTTTTTCTGCTGGTTGAGGAAGTAAATCATCTCATTCCGCAAACCGTAGTAGCTAGGATGATTGACAACCTCCATGCGCTTGCGTGGGCGAGGGATGGAGACTTCCAGAATTTGCCCGATATGGGCATCTGGGCCGTTAGTCAGCATCACAATTCGGTCAGATAGTAGCAGCGCTTCGTCCACATCGTGCGTCACCATGATTGCGGTGACTTTGCTTTCCTGACAGATTTGCATCAACTTTTCTTGCAAGCCGCCCCGTGTCAAGGCGTCTAGCGCGCCGAACGGTTCATCGAGTAGCAGCAACTTAGGACGAAGGGCGAGGGCACGCGCGATCGCTACCCGCTGTCTCATTCCCCCCGATAGCTGACCGGGTCGTTTATCCGCAGCGTGCCGCAATCCCACCAAATCGATGTGATGCTCCACAATCCCCTTGCGCTCACCTCTGGGCCGGTCCTGTAATACTTCATCTACCCCCAGAGCGATGTTTTCCCGCACGGTGAGCCAGGGAAGCAGCGAATAATTTTGGAACACGACCATTCGGTCTGGTCCCGGTGAAGTCACCTGTCGCCCTTCTAAAATCACTCCCCCACTCGTCGGTCTATCTAGACCAGCCACCATATTTAGTAGGGTTGATTTGCCGCATCCAGAATGTCCAATTAAAGAAACAAATTCACCTTGTTTGATTTTCAGGTCAATATTCTTGAGTGCCACATAAGTACCGCCATTGGCAAGCGAGTACACCCGGTCAACATGGTCAATTTCTACAAAGACAGACATAGCAATAGGACTGAGGTATGAGGACTGAGAGAAGTGAGGACTGAGGTATGAGGGCTGAGGACTGAGAGAAGGAACTAAAAGAGGAGTCAGGGATAAGGATTGAGGATGAGTTGAGAAGTTAAGGGCGAAGAGTTTATTTAATACTTCCTACTCAGCCCTCAGTCCTGAGTCTTCAGTTCTTACTTCTGTTCCTCTGGTACAACTTTGGAGGCGACGAAGCCTACTATCCTATCTAGCAGCAAACCAACAACACCGACATACACAAGTGCGAGAATAATTTGGCTCAGTAAAGAGTTGTTGTAAGCGTCCCAGATGAAGAAACCAATTCCCACGCCGCCGACTAGCATTTCAGCCGCAACAATTGCCAGCCAAGACAAACCAATACCAATTCTCAGTCCAGTAAAGATATAAGGAACCGCTGCGGGAAAGAGAATCTTAAAGAAATACTTCTGCTTAGAAAGCCGCAACACTCTGGCAACGTTTCGGTAATCTTGAGGAATTTGCTGTACTCCCACCGTGGTGTTAATAATAATGGGCCATATCGACGTGATAAAAATCACGAAAATAGCTGAGGGATTACTTTGTTGAAATGCTGCCAGAGAAATCGGTAGCCATGCCAGAGGGGGAATGGTACGCAGAACCTGAAAGAGGGGGTCTAAAGCGCGGTAAGTAAACTGATTGGTACCAATCAAAATCCCCAACCCAATCCCAACTAAGGTAGACAGAGAGAAGCCAATCGCTACCCGTTGTAAACTGGCGAAAATTTGCAACGCCAAGCCTTTATCCGTACCGCCATTATCAAAAAATGGATTGATAATATAGGGATTCCAAGTTTCTCTTAGTACTTGGATTGGCCCTGGCAAACCTTTAGAACCCGGAGGGCAGAGGATTTGCCAAAGGATCATAAAAGCTGCAAGTGCTAGCAGCGGTGGCACAATATGTTTAAGTTTCTTCTGAAAGAAGGTTCCGATTAATTTCTGGGGATTATTACTTGAAAGGCGATTCTCAGTTCTAGCGGTCATTCTCGCTCCTAATTGTTAATCATATTGATTCGTCATTGGCTAGCGAACAGCGAATAGCCGATTCCTCTTGAACTATTCGCTATTCGTGATTTATGCCTTCTTAATCTTGAGACTCTTCAAGTATTCCTCTGGCTTTTCGGGGTCAAATTTGACACCATCAAAGAATGTTTCAACACCGCGAGAACTGCTAGTCGGAATTTCTGAAGCAGGAACTCCTAGTGCTTTGGCTGCCTCTTTCCAGAGGTCTTCCCGGTTCACTTTGTCAACAAGTTCTTTAATGTTGGTGTCAGCAGGAATATTCCCCCAACGGATGTTTTCAGTTAGGAACCAGGTGTCGTGACTCTTGTAGGGATAAGAAGCGTTATCTGACCAGAACTTCATCAGTAGCGGACTATTTTGCACGACCGGGCGACCATCGCCGTAGTCAATGTTGCCTTTGGAGCGTTCGATAATATCTTTGGCTGGGACTTTAAACCATTTTGCTTGGGAGACAATTTGGCACATCTCTTCTTTGTTTTCTGCCTTGTCGCACCACTGCTGGGCTTCTTGGATTGCCATTAGCAGCGCTTTGGCAGAATTGGGATTTTTATCTACCCAATCAGCCCGCATCGCAAAAGCTTTTTCGGGATGGTCTTTCCACAGTTCTCCCGTTACCAAGGCGGTGTAACCCTGCCCTTGGTTCACCAACTGGGCGTTCCACGGTTCCCCTACACAGAAGGCTTCCATGTTGCCCGTTTTCATATTCGCCACCATCTGAGGCGGCGGTACGGGGACTGTAGAAATATCCTTGTTTGGATCGATGCCGCCTGCGGCTAACCAGTAGCGCATCCAGAGGTCGTGGGTACCACCAGGATAGGTAATAGCTGCCTTGAAGTCATTTTTGCCCCCAGCTTTGGCAAAGGCTTCTTTGAGTCCTTTGCTGTCTAAGCCAACTTTGGATTCTTTGTAAGTATTGGCAACAGAAATTGCTTGACCATTGGTATTTAACCGCGCCAGGATGTACATCGGCACTGGCTGCTTGTTCTTGGTTTGTCCCAAGCTCATAAAGTAAGGCATGGGGGATAAAATATGCGCCCCATCAATCCCACCGGCGTTACCGGCTGTGCCTAGCTCCAAGTTATCGCGGGTGACGGGCCAGGAAGCTTGCTTGACAACCTCAACCTCTGTCATGCCGTATTTGGCAAACAACCCTTTTTCCTGGGCTACAACTAGGGGCGCGGAATCCGTTAGAGCAATAAATCCTAGCTTGGCGGTGGTTGTTTCTACTTTCGGCGCGTTGGCTGCCGTGCTGGTGGCAACGGGGGAGGATTTTGAAGCGGACTTGGCGCTATCGGTCGGGCCGGAACTACAGCCATGAGCTAGCAAGCTTCCGGCTGTGGCTGCGCCTGCTGTAATGATAAATTGCCGTCTAGAAACTCTGCTCATATTTCTCTTGGAAGTGGTAACTCGGTGGTACGTAGTCGGGAATTGGTGGTAGGGAGTCGCTAAAAGCTTCTTTGCAATCCCTAGAAACGAGGGGTCGCCCCAAACTGTTCGATCAATAAATTCCGCAATACAGGTTTGAGGTCTTCGCAGGGAATGCTTTTCTGGACGCAGGTACCCAAATGGGCTTCTTTACCAACTGTGCCTCCCATGTAAAGATCGACACCTTCTAAGGTTTTGCCGTTTTTGCGAACTTTTGTCCCCATCAAACCGATGTCGGCTACTTGAGGCTGACCGCAGGAGTTGGGGCAACCAGTCCAGTGAATCCGCACGGGTTTAGTTAGAGATAATTCTGCTCCCAGTTCTTCAATCGTTGCCAGGGCACGGTTTTTAGTTTCAATTAAGGCGAAGTTGCAGAACTGTGACCCGGTGCAGGAGACTAGCGATCGCGCTAAAGGATCGGGATTGATTGAGAATCGCTCTAGTAGGGGTTCGGCTAAGCAGGCGTCTAAGCGCGAGTCGGGAATATTGGGGATGATGACATTTTGCTCAACGGTGAACCGCATTTCGCCGTTGCCGTAGACTTCAGCCATCCGAGCCAGGTCAAGCATATCCTGGGCATAGAGACGCCCCACGGGAACGTGTAAGCCGACGTAGTTTAAGCCGGGTTGCTTTTGGGGGTACACGCCGATGTGGTCGCGCTTTTCCCAGTCAATTTCGTCTTTTTCGGCGGCTGGTTGGAGGGGCTTCTCCAGATATTCTTCTACCAAGGCTCGGAATTGTCCTAACCCCAATTCATCGATCAGCCACATCAGCCGTGCTTTGTGCCGATTCGATCGGGGACCGCGATCGCGAAAAACTTCTAAAACGGCTCGGCATACCTCTACAACATCGTCAGGATGCACCCAAGCATTCAGGGGAATGGCAGCATCGCACCGTTTGGCAGAGAACAAACCACCGACGAGGACATTAAACCCGAACACGCCATCTTTGTAGGCGGGGACGAAAGCAAGGTCGTTGATTTCAGCGTGAACCGAGTTGTCGCGACAACCCGCGATCGCAATATTGAATTTCCGGGGCAGATTGCTGAAAGCTTTGTTGCCTTCCCCATGATTCGTAATCATGTCCTGGACTTGCTGCACCAGACTTCGCGTATCAAACAATTCATCCGCATCAATCCCCGCAACTGGCGAACCCGTGATGTTGCGGACGTTATCCATCCCCGACTGAATGCTGGTCATCCCGACTCGCTCTAACCGTCGGAAAATTTCTGGCACATCCTCGATTCGGACTCCCCGCAGTTGGATATTTTGCCGGGTGGTGATGTCGCCGCTGCCATCTTCGCCGTAACGCTGCACAATCTCGGCGAGCATTCGCATTTGATCGCTGGTGAGGATACCGCTGGGCATCCGCATCCGCATCATAAATTTTCCGGGCGTAACGGGTCTGAAGAAAATCCCTACCCACTTGAGTCGGTGGTCGCGGTCTGTTTCGTCCATCGCCTCCCAGCCAACCTGGGCAAAATGTTCAATTTCTGCCTTTACCGCCAGACCATCTTTCTCTGCTTTGAATTTTTCAAATTTATTAAGACTTGCTGTGGGCGTGGCTGTGCTTGTCATGGGTGTGTCCTCATTACGTGGCGCTCGAATGCCCGCAAACGGATAATCTTGTGTTTGTCAATTGCTCGTTGATGATAAGTTATGCAAACTCAACTGTGAAATTCGTATAAGAAATTACAAAATGTTAATACAAATGAAGTTTTTGCATCGATCGGATGCCATTTAGTCATGACATCCCCCTTAAGGAGGATTAATGATTTACATAAGAAATTCTTGTGGCGAGGGGTTTTGGAGTCGCGATCGCTTCCCCAAAACCCTTATTAATGCAACCATTGAGTTTCCCTCAACTCACAGCCATCCAATACTAGAACTCACAAAAACGTGATTTTCCTCCTCTTGAACGTGGAGTTAAGCAATTTTGTGAGAATTTACAATCGTTAAAACCGGATTACAAGGAAATATTCAAACCGTTAGTAGGGAACGCTCTTTTGTACGATAGGCATAGAACGGGTACGAAACTCGGCAAATTACTAAATGATCATCCCGACTTCTGTGCTGGCAGATTTGCTGCAAGTCCTGCCCCAGCTGCGACCTCAAATGTATTTCAAGTCTTCCTTAATCGCCTTATCTCATGCGATGGAAGACCAGGTTCTGGCATCTTTAGACCAGCATCTGGTGATTGCCAGTTTCCAGCGAGAGCGCTTCTATCGTCAGGAAGCTCACCGTTATCGACGGATTGCAGAACGGACAGAGCAGTTATATGTGCTGGCAGCCCCAGAAACCGACTTTAGCAACAGTTCGGAAGCTTACGAAACTGTTGCTTTTGAGCCGACCGATGGTTTAAGTCAAGAGTGGCACTTAGTGGTGATCGGGCAGAATTATGCTACCTGCTTGGTTTGTCGAGAACGAAACCTAACAGAGGATGGGCGATCGCGTCAGGGTGTAAGAGGAAAGACCGCAGCTAGAAAAGGAATCGCACCCGCGTTTTCCCCTAGCCGCCGCACTTCTGACCTTCCTCGAACCACCTCCCGATTGCGGATGTCATCGTTTGAAGGGATAGACCCCGCCCGCCGGTTTGAGGGAATCTGGACGTTCGATCGGCAAGTCAGTTGCATCGTTGCTGAATTATTACTCAATCGGATTTCGCAGTACCGTCCGGAATTGGCTCAAAAGCTCGCTCAAGCACGAAATATTTACGGCATTCCTTCGAGGGGAGAGTTTTTAGAAACTTCCTTTGGAAAAACCGATCGGGAAGCAGCGAATCGGCAGAATTTTTTAGTTCAAAACTCCGTACAGCCACAGGCGGCAAAGGAACCCTCCGCCCAAACTCCAGAGTCTCTAACCGACAATCCCGACCCCTTTGTTCAGTGCCTAGTCACTTACTTGCAAGCGGGGCAGTACAAGCTGCTCAAAGCTTATCGCTCAATTTCCGCCCAAGAACGCAAAGAACGCCTAGTCAACTCGATTACGGCTGCCATCCGGCGGGGTAGCCATACGGGACAGCCGTTACACCCGGATGAAATTCTATCCATTGCCGTACAGGAATTAGGACAGGCATTGTTTGCTTGCCGGTGTCTGATTTATCGTGCCGGGGAAATCGATACTTCTGCCACGATTAACCATGAATTTTTGAAAGTGACAGATAACGGGAATTCTCGACTTGCCTCTGCACTCGGTCAGGATTGGCCTTTACAGGAAAATCCTCTATTTCAGGAAGTTGTGCAGAACCGAGAGCGAGTTTATGTTGCCGATACTCATATCGACCCTCGCATTGTAGAAGTGTCGGCAGGAATATCGGTAGGAGTGTCGGAACTTCCTTCCAATCGCCCACTTCAAACTCTGGCGAGCCGCTTTGCTATTCAGTCTTGGCTGATGATGCCAGTGCTATATCAGGATCGACTACTGGGGATAGTAGAGCTGCATCATTGCGGTGCTACCCCCTACGAGTGGCAGGACGACGAACTAGAACTTGTAGAAGCCATTTCTATTCAAATCGCCGGGGCGTTGATTCAAGCCGAAGCCTACGCGAACCTGGAAGACCTCAACCAACAGCTAGAAGCTCTCGATCGCACTCGCAGCAACTTAGTCGCGATTACGGGTCACGAACTCCGCACCCCCCTCTCCACGATTCAAGTTTGCCTGGAGAGTCTGGCGAGCGAACCTGATATGCCCCCGGAGATGCGGCAAGTTATGCTCAGTACCGCTCTCACCGACGCCGAGCGGATGCGTAAACTGGTTCAAGATTTCCTCACCCTTTCTCGCCTAGAAAGTGGTCGGGTGCAATGGCATCCAGAACCCCTAGCGCTGCCAGAGTGCATCGATCTTGCCCTCAGCAGTATCCGCGCCCGCAATTCCGATGGTCAGCTACCAAAGATTATTACTAAAGTGTCTGATTCGCTGCCTTTAGTACGAGCGGATGGGGAGTGGCTGGTCGAGGTGCTTGCCAAACTGCTGGACAACGCTTGCAAATTTACAACGCCTCAAGGAAAAATTACGATACTCGCTGAGTGTAACGACAGCTCAATGCTTGAAGTTACGGTTGCCGATACAGGTCGTGGCATTGAACCCAACCGGCTGGAGGCTGTCTTCGATCGGTTCTATCAGGAAGAAGGCGCTCTGCGGCGAACTACTGGCGGTACTGGTCTGGGACTTGCGATTTGTCGCCAAGTTGTCACGGGTTGGGGCGGTGAAATTTGGGCTGAATCCGCCGGTAAAGACCAAGGTAGTCAGTTTCACTTTACCGTCCCTATCGCGGCAAGGCACTCAGCAGTCAGTAGTCTTTGATGAAATTAGTCAGCAATTAGTAGTCAGCAGTGCTTGACTAATGACCCATGACTAATGACTAAATGACTCATGACTAAATGGCTAATGACAAACTGTTACAGTTCTTGACAGACTCGCAAGACAGGCCTTGCCTCGGTGATAGGATGCCCTAAAACGTTGGGAGAAAAATCTATGCCAGAAACTCTTACTGGACAAACCCCCATATTTGGCGGCGGTACCGGCGGTTTGCTCACCAAAGCTGAACTAGAAGAAAAGTACGCCATCACTTGGACAAGCCCGAAACAGCAAGTATTTGAATTGCCCACTGGTGGCTCTGCCATCATGAACCAAGGTGATAACTTGCTATACCTAGCACGTAAAGAATACTGCATCATGTTAGGCGGTCAGGTACTCCGAGCCAAGTTCAAAATCAACAACTACAAGATTTACCGTGTCTTCCCGAACGGTGAAATGGAGTATCTGCATCCGAAGGATGGCGTCTTCCCAGAGAAAGTCAATCAAGGTCGTCCTTATGTGAATAAGGTAGAACGGAACATTGGCAGCAACCCGGAACCGCCAACGATTAAGTTTAGCGGTCGTGCGACTTACGACGTTTAGCACCTTTTTAATTATTTAGCATTAGTAGGGTGGGCATCCACCCTACTTTTTCGTTAAAGATGATGCGATAAATGGGCGAAGCAAGGGCAATTCTGTTGGGTTAGCAGTTTGAATTCAGATATCGCAATTCTCATTTGGGTGCGATACATCTGTAGGAGCATGACAATCCAAAAGCGCCTATCAAACATTGGAACCGCAAGATATTCCACCCAACTGAGAACTGCTATATTTGCTCCCCACGACTTATCCTCCAAGACTCCCCGATAAATTGGGGAAATTAGATAAAACAAAAATACGAGAGTCTAAAGGAGAAAGATGAAGGATGAACTAAAGCGTCTGTTTCTTCCCTTTTCCCATTTGCGCCCATTTCTGTTTTAACCTGGATGAATAATGGCGGCGCTAGGGCGAATCGCCTCGATCCAGAACGCAAGAAAATTATGATTTTTCCTGATTTTTCCCAATTTTCCGATCTGGCTAAACAGGGTAATTTTGTGCCGGTGTATCAGGAATGGGTGGCAGACCTAGATACACCCGTGTCTGCTTGGTACAAAGTCTGTGCTGGACAGCCTTATAGCTTTTTACTGGAATCCGTGGAAGGTGGGGAAAAAGTAGGTCGCTACAGTTTTGTCGGCTGCGATCCTTTGTGGGTGTTGGAGGCGAGAGGAAATAAAACGACGCAAACCCACCGTGACGGGAGGGCGATCGCGTTTGAAGGCGATCCATTTCAGGCATTAGCTTATTGTCTAAAGCCGTTTCATCCGGTTACGTTGCCCCAATTGCCGCCCGGAATCGGCGGATTATTTGGCTTCTGGGGTTATGAACTGATTAACTGGATAGAGCCGCGCGTGCCGATTTATCCCGCCTCAGAGGACGATTTGCCGGATGGATTGTGGATGCAGGTCGATAACCTGATTATTTTCGATCAGGTGAAGCGGAAGATTTGGGCGATCGCGTATGCAGATTTGCGCGATCCGGATGTGGATTTGGCTCAGGCATATCAACAAGCTTGCGATCGCGTTACTCAGCTGGTCAGCAAACTCCAGCTACCTCTGTCGGGAAAAGATACTTTGTTGCAATGGACGCCCCCTGAAAATCGGGAGAAGCAACTCACCTACACCAGTAACACCGGACGCGAACAATTCTGCACCAATGTGGAAAAGGCAAAAGATTATATTCGTGCCGGAGATATATTCCAGGTCGTCCTGTCTCAACAACTCTGTGCCGAATATAGCGGCGATCCCTTTGCTTTATATCGCTCTTTGCGTCTCATTAATCCCTCGCCTTATATGGCTTATTTCAACTTCGGCGATTGGCAGATTATTGGTTCTAGCCCGGAAGTGATGGTGAAGGCGGTGCTGAGTTCTTACGGAGGCGATGCGGCGCTAACAGAGGAGGGGATGAGCGCGACCGTGCGCCCGATTGCAGGGACGCGCCCGCGAGGGAAGACGCCTAAAGAAGATGACGCCTTTGCCGAGGACTTACTTCAAGACCCAAAGGAAATTGCTGAACACGTCATGCTAGTTGACTTAGGTCGCAATGATTTGGGGCGCGTCTGCACCAGCGGCACGGTGAGAGTCGATGAATTGATGCTCATCGAGCGTTACTCTCATGTGATGCACATCGTCAGCAACGTACTGGGAGAACTCGCGCCCGATAAAACCGCCTGGGATTTACTCAAAGCCTGCTTCCCCGCCGGAACCGTCAGTGGTGCCCCGAAGATTCGGGCGATGGAGATTATTCACGAACTCGAACCCTGCCGTCGCGGCCCCTATTCAGGGGCTTATGGCTGGTATGACTTTGAGGGGCAATTAAATACAGCGATTGCGATTCGCACGATGGTCGTTCGTTCTCAAGCCAGTGGGAAACATCAGGTGTCAGTCCAAGCGGGGGCAGGTTTGGTTGCCGATTCTCGCCCCGAAACTGAGTACCAAGAAACCCTCAACAAAGCTAAAGGATTGCTAGAGGCTATCCGCTGTCTTGAATAGAGGCTAAGCCGTCTGGGGAACTAGAAACAAGGGTTAGGAATGTGGATTTATAAACCCTCATTTCTTTGCGTCGGGGCATGGCAGTGCCATACCCCGATAGAACGTGAGTGTAAGCGATTTAATCCACGTTCCTTAGAGCGGTTTCATTACGACCGCTTCATAAGGAATTACACCTAACTCTTCGCTCTTAACGCAGCGAGCGGCTCCCCGCGACAAATCCAGCGTTCTCGGCGCAATGTAGGGACCACGGTCAGTCACCCGCACGATGACAGCATCCCCATTTTTCAAGTTGGTCACTTTCAGAAAGGTATTAAAAGGCAGAGAAGGATGAGCCGCCGTGAGTGCATCCTGGTTATAGATTTCGCCGTTTGCCGTTTGGCGTCCGTGAAAATAACCGCCATACCAAGAGGCTAAACCCTCTAGTTTGGTATCTGTCTGGATTAAGCCGTGCATTTGGGCTTGAGCTTCCACCAAGGTTAAGGACTTTTCACCCAAGGCGAGGCGGAGATTATTTACCCATTCGATTGCCAAGAGTTGGCGATCGCGATTGAAGTTGGTAGCGATCGCGTCGTCAATTACAAACAACTGGTTGTTGCCTAGCTTACCCCCCGGCTTCCCATCCACCAGCGTTGGTTTCAGTTGCGAAGTGTCTGCATTGGAGTTTTGCAGGAGTTGCGCGATTCGCTTGGCAAATCGCTCAGCTTGGGGTTTTTCGGGGATTTGAGCCACCAAATGTCCCTTCACCCAGACTTGAAACTGCTCCGGTTCTCCGCCGGATGTAGCGACGCTCTTGCTTTTGCGCCCAGCCAAGGACATCCACAGACCTTGCCGTTTTCCAATTTTTTCATTGATTAAGCGATCGCCCAATGCGCCTTGGTCGCGAATCTGAACGACTGCAACCTGCGAAGGCTTTGTATCGCGAGATTCAGCCCAAGCAGGCAATTTCAATAAATTCTGCATCACCTGCATGATTCTGTCTGGAATACTCGGCTTTGACGCTCGACTGACAGGAACTTCAACCCATGAAGCCGACTGAGATAGGATAGTTGGCGCTACTGGCGCTTCCTTCATGGGTGCCGAGCCGGGGCGGCAAAGCACATTATCCACCGTCGCTAGCTTCCGCCTAGATTGTTCAGGCGTTTTGGCTTTGTTTGATGAAGATTGGCTCTGATTTCCTCCTATCTGGAAATCCCAGGAAGGCAAGAACGCACTGAATTTTTGAGAATGTAAACCGCTCAAATAAGAGTAGGGTTTCCCCGTTCCTACAGCGTAAACAAACAGAGGTTTATCGCTATCCAGGGGATTATTGACAGATGAAAAAACCTTGGCTGGAAGTGTTATCGAGAGGTAATCAGGTATACTCGACAACGCCTGGTTAGAGAAAAAACAGCTGACCCAAGAAGTTACCCAAACAAGTCCGAAAAATGGCATTGGCAAAAAAAATCTTTAGTTACAATGCACTCTGGATTTGCAAACGTTCTCTAGTATACCAACCTCCTTATTTGGTATATCTGCCCTCTGGCTGAGTTGTGCATTTAGACGCGATCCCAGCCTCTTGCTAATAAACCATATAGCAGCGATTTTGACAAGTATGAAGCGACTTCACTTTTACATTGTTGATGTATTTGCCGTAGAAAAATACACGGGTAATCAACTAGCAGTCTTTACGGATGCCGGTGAGCTTTCTGATGTTCAAATGCAAAGAATTGCTAAAGAAACGAACTACTCGGAAACCACTTTTATAACTTCTCCAGAGGTTCGAGATGGAGGTTATGATGTGCGGATTTTTACGCCTGAGCAAGAGTTACCGTTTGCAGGGCATCCTACCTTAGGGACTGCTTATATTTTGCAACAAGAAATTATTAATCAGCCGGTTGAAAACTTAATTTTAAATCTAAAAGTCGGACAGATTCCTGTATCGCTGCATTACGGAGAGCAAGCAGTAGAATGGTTGTGGATGCAGCAAAAACCACCTATTTTTACCCAAACCTTCGAGGGAGAGGCACTCGCCCAAGTTTTGAATTTAGAACCCAGCGAGATAGATCCTCGATTCCCGATTCAAGAAGTTTCTACGGGAGTTCCCTTTATTATCGTTCCCTTGAAAACGCACCAATCCTTAAAGCGAATCAAGGTAAATAAGGATAAATATTTTGATTTAGTTAGTCATACTCAAGGCAAATGTATATTGGTTTTCTGTCCTGAAACTTATCATCCAGAGAATAACTTGAGCGTGCGAGTGTTTGCCGAGTATGCAGGAATTCCCGAAGATCCTGCTACAGGAAGTGCGAATGGTTGTTTAGCTGGTTATTTGGTTCAGCATTCCTATTTTGGAGCAGAGACAGTTGATGTCAGAGTTGAGCAAGGGTATGAAATTGGCAGACCTTCTTTGTTGTTGTTAAAGGCTCATAAAAAGGCTGATTTCATTGAAGTATTGGTGGGTGGTAAAGTAATTTTAGTTGCCAAAGGGGAATTCGTCTAATTGGTAAGATTTGCTTTGACTCAATCCGGTTTGGTCAAGCATAATTATAGATTGGGTTCGGGTTAGCCAAACCCATCAAATGCCTTTGCCTGCGTGGTTTCAGGCATCAAGGCGAGCTACACAGGGAAGGTTTTTAGTCTTAAGCCGACCGGATTTTGCCTCTATTTTTGCAAGTAAAGAAGACCCTATCTCTTACCAATTGAACTGTAAAATTAACAATTTTTGCGAAATTTTATGAGTATTATTTTGCACATCACGCAGCGCGAACAGTGGGAAGAAGCAAAATCAACTAAAAAATATTGTGGCGATACGCTGGAATCGGAGGGTTTTATCCACTGCTCAACGCCAGAGCAAGTTATTAATGTAGCGAATAGCTTTTTTCATTCCCAAAGTGGCTTAGTCCTCCTGTGCCTTGATTCGGAGGCAGTTGAGGCAGAAATCCGATACGAGGGATTCGACGAAGGAGAACGGTTTCCTCATATCTATGGACCTTTAAATATCAATGCTGTGGTGCAAGTGCTGGATTTTTCTCCGGGGGAAGATGGCTGCTTTGAATTGCCGCCAGAGATTGCTGGGAGTGCTAATAAGGCTTGAAGAACGAGAGCGAGCATCCTCATCTAGCCGCATTCGTTGCCCATTAGAGGCAACCTGAGCCGCATTTCTGGTTGATTTGGGGCTATCAAAGGATTGAATAGGAGCAAGTCCGCTTATCGATTGCTCAATAAACGGACTTGAAATCGGGAATGGCTAATCCCAAAAAACATAAAGTTTACAGACGTGAGTTGATTTTCCTCTGGTTGTCGCCAGCGCCACAAGCCGCCAGCGCCACAGAGTTATAGCACCTGCGCCCTCAACCAAGCCGCTGGCAAACTCAGCAGCTTCCGGGAAGTCGGGACGTAAGCTCTGGTGCTAAATACATCGTATTGATTGCGTTCAATCCGATCGAGAATTTGGCTATAGAGCATTAAAGCCGCCGCAACGGGCCAACGAGCATCGGGGCTAAGGGCACCAATTCCCTGTTCGGCTTCAACGTAGAATTTGCGTGCCCGTTGAATTTGGAAACGCATCAATTCGCGCCATCGCTCATCGACTACCCCATTCATCAGATCCTGTTCGGTGTAGTTAAATAACGCCAATTCTTCGAGGGGCAGGTAAATGCGACCCCGACGGGCGTCTTCTCCGACATCTCGCAGGATGTTAGTGAGTTGGTTAGCAATGCCAAGTGCGATCGCTTCCGAGGTCGGAATATAAATCTCTTGATTGCGTTTCCAGGGTGCTGTATACGGTTCCGTATCGACACCCATCACCGCGGTAGACATCAACCCCACCGTCCCGGCAACCCGATAGCAGTAAAGATTGAGTTCCTCAAAGGTCTTGTATCGGCTGCGGTAGAGATCCATTCGCTGACCCGCAATCATATCCCGAAATGGTTCAATATCCATCGGGAAGCGTTTCAGCGTATCTACCAAAGCCACATCCGGGTCGTCTAGGGGTTCGCCGGCAAAAACAGATTCTAGCTGTTTTTCCCATCGATCCAAAGTTTCAGGAGTCGTAATCGCAGCTGAGGCACCGTCTACCAGTTCATCGGTGCGACGACACCAAGCATAAATTGCCCAGATGGCACGGCGCTTGGCTGCTGGCATCAGCAGCGTACCCAGATAAAACGTCTTTGCGTACTTAGCCGTAATCTGGCGACAGAGTTGGTAAGCGTCCTCTATTGAAGCCAGCGTTCTCATGCGCGGGAAATTAGACAGTTGCAGCATTCAGTACAGGCACCAGAGATTGTCAGTTTTCCGTTGTCAATTGTCAATTGTCCTGAGTCTGTTGTTCTTTGGTAGCAGGTAATAGATAGTCAGATATTCGGGAGTAGACTCTTTCCCCCTAACCATTACCCACTAACGACTAACGCCTGATCGGTGACCGTTGACGATTGATCGGTGACTACTGACGACTGACTGCTCACAATTGCCTGCGCTGTCAGCTTACCAGAAAGTACGGCACCTTCCATACTCGCTAGGTAACGCTGCATGGTGTAATCACCCGTCAAATAGAAATTCGCAATCGGTGTTTCTTGGGAAGGACGATATTGCTGACGCCCTGGAGTTGCCTTGTAGACTGAACGAGGGGTTTTGACAACGTGATATTTCAGCAACTTGGCTGGGTTCTCACCCCCAAAATGATCGGGAAAAAGTTTTTCCAATTCTGCAACGGTGGCGTCTACAATTTCCCCATCCGATTTGCTAATCCAATCTTTTGCTGGTGCCAGCACCAATTCCAACATTGAGCGGTCGGGGTTCGCATATTCGCGACAGGTGTTGCTCATGTCCGCGTAGACACTAAGCAAGGGCGATCGCGAAAACAGCAGATGGTCAATTTGAGTTAATTTTCGGTCAAACCACAGATGCACGTTGATGACCGGGACACCCTCTAAGCCGTCTAGCTTTTGGAAATACTCCATCTGACGCCAAGGTTGAGGCAACATCACCTTCAGGGGGTCAACCGGCATTGCAGATACATAAGCATCCGCCGTAATAATTTCATCCGCAGCACCATTCAACCCGCGAATCAAGAATCCCCGCACCGTGCCATCGGCATTGAGCAAAAATTCCTTGATCGGCATATTCAACCGCACTTCCCCACCGCGCTCGGTGATGTAATCTACCATTGGCTGACACAACCGCTCGGTCGGGGAACCATCCAAAAATGCCATTTTTGAGCCATTTTTTTCCTGAAGGAAGCGATTGAGAGCGGTCAGCAATATCGTGGCAGAAATTTCATCTGGGTTAATGAAGTTCAGTGCTTTGGACATGGCAATGAAAACTTCTTTTTCTACCCGTGGGGGGATGTTTTGCTTTTTCATCCATTCCGACCACGAGTATTTATCCATCTCCTCAACGTATTTTTGCCCCTGAACCATCGCCGGAATTAAACCAATCCCGAAGCGAATTTTTTCAGGCCAAGTCAACATATCGTTGTTGCCCAAAATCGCTGTGACGCCATTAAATGGTGCCGGAATGTCCGGAAAGTCAAAGCGAGAATAAGTACCGGGGGCATCGGGCTGGTTGAAGATCATTGTGTGTTCTTTCCACTGCAATCGATCTTCAATACCGAGTTCCTTAAATAGCTGCAACATATTGGGATAAGCCCCAAAAAAGATGTGCAGTCCGGTTTCGTACCAGTCGCCGTCTTCGTCTTTCCATGCTGCCACCTTACCGCCTAGAACGTCCTGACGTTCTAGAACGATGGGAGTGTGACCGGCATCTGTCAAATATTTGGCGCAGGAAAGCCCTGCTAAACCCGCCCCAGCGATCGCAACTCGCATCTGATGGTCTACCCTTATAGCTGCTTGCGTGTTTGGTCGCTCTCATTATACGTTGCATTTCGTTACAGAAGATAGCGCTACCCCACTGCAAATCTCTGTAAAGTTGTCACCCTCTCCCGATCGATGAATATTAGCTGCGATCGCATCGGGGCAATAATGAGAAATTATCGTCCGAGCTGAACCCGCAGGAAAGACCGATGAGTCAAGACAATCCCGATGCACCTCAACCACTCAGCGAACGAGATAGGGCACTGGCAAAGGAGCTTGCAGCAGTACGCGCTCAAAGACAACGCCTGTATGAAAAGCTAAATGGTTCCCTAAAAGCGTTGTTTAGCCATTGTGAGTGGAGAATCACTCATCACGACACTGGAATGACAGAATTAGTTGTCATCTGCCCTAGCTTGGTCATTTATCAACGGCTATTAAAAAAAGTAATTTCCATCCAAACTCGGCTTGAAGATGCTGTTGAAATTAAACAGACTAGATTTATTCTCTGTTATCCTCCAAATCCTCAAGCTTTTTATGAGCATGAAGTGACAATACAACAAGATTTCAATCCTGATCCTTATTTAGATTTAGATGAGAACGAGGAGTTTTAGGAGATTAGGGAGAGAAAACTTAAACCCCAAGGGTGCAATCGTACCAAATCGTCGCAATGACAATAAGGAAAAAATAGATGCTAATTGTCCGCATTGCGAGCTTTGTTTAGCTCTAGCATTCAATGGTGCGGACAATATTTTATCTAGCGAGGCCAGGGAATTCTAGTATCAGCAGCAATTTGGCGACCGATGACAGCCGCACCATAGCGATTTAGATGGCTGGGATCGGCAAAATAGCCATTTTGGTTTGTCCACTGTCTGGATAAGTCGAGAAAGATGAATCCTTTAGCACTAGATTGGCGAACCATATAAGGTCTAAATTGTTGCTCAGCTCTAAGACGAGTTCGGTCTAAATAATCCCTACTTAAAGGCAGGTTGATGAAGAATACTGGAATCCGACGCTGCTTGGCAAATACCATTAAATTATTCAACGCCACCTCCTGCTTACCTCCGAGTTGGAAGGCACTGTAATCACTGTCATAAGCGCCTGCAACTCGCGGCTTTTGTCGATAGTAAATAGCAGGATTAAATCGGATACTTACGGGAAGGAATCCATTGGCGTCGATTGCCGCTGCCGAGTAGTCGGGAGTCAATCCTCCTAGAGTATTTTGAGCCAGTATTGTCTCGCTGGACGGCTGAGAATTCAAAAGGGTGATATTAAACTGGCTTTCATTCTGGGGAATTTCGTCTAGGTTGGTATCAGCAACTGAGTTGAGGTTTGGAGGTGGGGTCGCTGTTAAGAGTGTATCCGGGCGGTTAGAGGGTGTAATACCACTTAAGGGGCGATTGCCCGTTAATAAGCGCTTGTAGCCTGGAGAAGCCAAAATCAAGTTATAAGTCCGATCTACACGCCCACTGTTAAAGGCTCTCACTCCATCCGCCCACACAATGAGTTTCGGCAACTGCTCTTCGGTTAAAATTTTCCGCAACAACAAATCAATCACTTGGACAGTCGCGCCATTCACCCCGAAGTTAAAGATTTTCAATCCCCCAAAACCTTTACCCGCTAAAGCTTGCTGCATCTGTTTGGGATCGACTCCCTGCAAAGAGCGGGAACTGCCTACAATTAAAATATCGGGTGGGCCAAGGGCAGCGATGTAGGACAGATAAAGAACTAGCTGATTATCAAGCAATTGGTTGTTAAAGGTGGGGTATTTTAACTGAAAGCTGGTTGCAGCGGCTCTTTGTTGGGCTACCTGCAAAAAAGCCATATACTCGATAATTTTCTTCTGGGCATAGACTCGTTGGGGACTGTCGGGTGGTATGGCTTGCAGGGATGCGATCGCGCTTAGCCATGTTTGGGCAACTTCATCCCAGTCCGCCGCCGATCTAGCCGTTTGAGCCAGGGTAGCAGCCCTGTTAGCGTAGTTAATTGCCTCCGACAAGGAATCGCTCTTAGTCGCTGCTGTTGTGGCAGCTAAGGGCTGAACCAGCAGGTTCCTATGGGTAATTTGGGGTACTAGCGTTGTCGAACAGCCAATCGCCAGCAAACATCCTGCCACGACGGCAGTAAAGCGGGACAAGAAGCGATGATTCGCAGCAAAAATAATAAAGAGTCGATATATCATTGAGTTTCTCTCTTGCCTGATACTGCTCATTCCTGACAGCAAGATAGAATAAATCCAGCAAATTGTTCTCAGTATATTAAGTTAGGTAAGGAGAACACGAATCGCATGGGCAAGGTAGTCGGCATTGACCTCGGAACAACCAACTCAGTCGTAGCTGTCATGGAAGGCGGCAAGCCCGTTGTCATTGCCAATGCGGAAGGCATGAGGACTACTCCCTCCGTGGTAGGCTTCAGCAAAGACGGGGAACGCCTAGTTGGACAAATGGCACGGCGGCAAGCCGTTCTAAACCCGCAGAATACGTTTTATGCGGTAAAACGGTACATCGGACGCAAGTATGCGGAACTCAGCCCCACCTCGAAGCAAGTTCCCTACACGATTCGGCGGGATGACGAGGGCAATATTAAAGTCAAATGCCCCAGACTGAAGCGGGAATTTGCTCCAGAAGAAATCTCGGCAATGGTGCTGCAAAAGTTGGCAGATGAGGCGAGTCGTTATCTGGGACAACCGGTGACGGGCGCGGTGATTACAGTTCCGGCTTATTTCAATGATTCCCAACGGCAAGCGACGCGAGATGCTGGGCGAATCGCCGGGTTGGATGTATTGCGGATTCTTAACGAGCCAACGGCTGCATCTTTGGCTTATGGTTTGGATCGCAAGGATACTCAGACGATTCTGGTGTTTGACTTGGGCGGCGGTACATTTGACGTTTCCATCCTGGAAGTGGGGGATGGAGTGTTTGAGGTAAAAGCCACCAGTGGCGACACCCAATTGGGCGGGAACGATTTTGACCGAAAAATTGTGGATTGGCTGGCAGAGCAGTTTCTGGAAAAAGAAGGGGTAGATCTCAGACGCGATCGCCAAGCCTTACAACGCCTCACGGAAGCCGCCGAAAAAGCCAAAATTGAGCTGTCTGGCGTTACAGTCACCGATATTAACTTACCTTTTCTCACTGCCACGGAAGAAGGTCCCGTACACTTAGAAACCAGGTTGACGAGGGCGCAATTTGAAGGATTGTGTGGGGATCTGGTGAGCCGATTGAAGGCACCCGTCAAACGCGCTTTAGTGGATTCTGGTCTGAACCCCTCCAAGATTGATGAAGTGGTGTTAGTGGGCGGTTCTACTCGCATTCCCTTGGTGAAACAGCTGGTTCGTAGCTTAATTGACAAGGAACCAAACGAGAACGTTAACCCAGATGAAGTCGTGGCAGTGGGTGCCGCAATTCAAGCAGGAATCCTCGCCGGTGAAGTCAAAGACGTGCTACTACTGGATGTCACGCCTTTGTCCCTAGGATTGGAAACGATAGGCGGCGTGATGAAGAAACTCATCCCCCGAAACACGACGATACCCGTGCGGCGTTCGGATATCTTCTCGACCGCTGAAAATAACCAAACCTTGGTGGAAGTTCACGTCCTTCAAGGGGAACGGGAAATGGCGGCTGATAACAAGTCGCTAGGGCGGTTTAAGCTCACTGGCATTCCCCCAGCACCGCGAGGAGTGCCCCAAGTTCAGGTATCTTTTGATATTGATGCCAACGGCATTTTACAGGTGACGGCGTTAGACCGGACGACAGGGCGAGAGCAGAGCATCACCGTTCAAGGGGCTTCCACTTTAAGCGAATCGGAAGTTAACCGGATGATTCAGGAAGCCGAGCAATATGCCTCAACAGATCGGGAACGGCGCGAACGGGTGGAGAAGCGCAACCGCGCCGAAGCACTGGCTTTCAGTGCGGAACGGCAACTGAAAGAAGTGGCGCTGACCTATGGAATGCAGTTTGCTGCCGGTCAGCGGCGTCGCATTGAGAACATGGTGCAGGAACTGCGCCAGAGCATTGCCCGCGATGACGATCGGTCTGTGGATCGGGCACAAAGCGATCTCCAGGATGCTCTCTACGAGCTGAACCGAGAGGTGCGGATGGAATCAATGGAGGACGAGGACGACTTTTTCGGATCGATCCGTCGCACGTTTTCCGGCGAAGGCGATTCCTTGTTTGGCAACTCGACACAAGACCGCTATGAGAGTAGCCGCTATCAAGATCGTTATGAAAGTAACCGCTATCAAGATCGCTCGGAGGGTAGCCGCTATCAAGATCGCTCGGAGAGTAGCCGTTCGCGCGATCGCTATGACGATGACCGTCGCAATAGCGGCTCTACAGGCGGTCAGCGGTATAGTCGGGATAGTGACGCGGCTCCCCGCCGGACTTCGAGAATTGTTCAACCTGAGGATGATTGGGATGATGATGATGATTGGCTGTAAATTAGCTATAGCTGTTAGCGATTAGCTGTTAGCTATTGAAGCGGTCTGGCACAAATAGTAGAGGATTTGTCTGCTAAAACTGTGAATATCCAACGCTCAATCAGCTAATCGGTAACAGCTAATCGGTAACAGCTAATTGTTAATTAACTATGCAAAATTTTCGGGACTACTACCAGATGCTGGGCGTTGCTCGTGATGCCTCCGGCGACGAAATAAAGAAAGTTTATCGGCGGCTAGCTCGGCAGTATCACCCCGACCTAAATCCTGGCGACAAGACAGCAGAAGAAAAGTTCAAGGATATCGGTGAGGCTTACGAAGTTCTTTCTGATCCAGGAAAGCGATCGCAATACGATCAGTTCAGCCGTTTCTGGAACCGGAGCGGTTTCAAGGGCGCTAAAGGGACGAAGGGGACTAAAGCCTGGGGGACTCGCTCCAACGGTCGCAACGGCACGCAAGAATTAAAATATGACGATTACCCGGACTTTAACAGCTTTGTCGATACTCTGCTAGGACGTCGGGAAACCCGTGTAGCTACTCAG
This sequence comes from Trichocoleus sp. DQ-A1, assembly GCF_039961955.1. Classification (NCBI taxonomy): domain Bacteria; kingdom Bacillati; phylum Cyanobacteriota; class Cyanophyceae; order Leptolyngbyales; family Trichocoleusaceae; genus Trichocoleus; species Trichocoleus sp. DQ-A1. Next base: position 126,595 of record NZ_JAMPKE010000012.1, on the reverse strand, counting down.
GCACCCAGTTCCAACAACCGAGTTGCCTCAGCCGATACCTTCCGTCCTGGTAACACGAAAACATCCTACACCGTGAATTCGCGCCCTAGTCGGCGCGATGTTGAAGCCAGACTGACGATGCCCCTCGAAAAAGCTTATCAGGGAGGACGAGAGCGGATTCGGCTGGAAGATGGGCGATCGCTGGAAGTGGATATGCCACCCGGAATGGTCAACGAGCAACGCATCCGGCTGAAGGGTCAGGGCATTGAAGGTGGCGACTTGTACCTCAAAATTACCGTATCGCCCCACGCCTTCTTTCAAGTAGAAGGCTCGGATATTTTCTGCCAATTGCCAGTCACTCCCAGCGAGGCAGTCTTGGGGGGAGCCGTGGAAGTCCCTACCCTGGATGGTTTGGTGAAAATGACGCTTCCTAGCGGTGTCGGGCACGGGAAGCGCCTGCGCCTTGCCGGAAAAGGCTACCCGACAGGTAGAGGAGATCGCGGCGATCAGTTAGTTGAAATTCAGGTTGTGGTTCCCAAAACGGTCACTTCCCAAGAACGGGAACTCTACGAAAAGCTGCGGCAAATCGAAACCTTTAAACCCCGTCTCGATTTGCCAGTTCAACGCTAAAAAATTAGCCCGCGCAGGCAGGGCTAATTTTTTGTCTAGCCGCAGACTTCAGTCTGACGGATGAGATGGGCTTTAATTGAAATACTGGCGTTTAAGCGCGATCGCGATAGCACAAACCTAACAGCGTACCGCTAGCAATCAACTTCAACGCTTCTAATGTCCAGTAGCCCCCGTGCATTTGATTCATCCCGGCAGGAATCTCAGCAACGGGTTCAAAAAGATTGAGCTGTAGCCCCAGCGCGCTCATTTGTGGGGTTAAAAAATATGTATCAATAATGGCAATTGTCAGCAAGAACAGGGATAAGAAAATTACTTTGCGCCCTCCCAGCTTAGAAGCAGCCTGAGTGCGGTGAAGAACCAACAGCCCCGTTAACACTAAGGCTGCACATAATAATTCAATCCGATTAAAAATCCAGAAAATTGAATAACCTGCTGTTGCAAATCCAGGTTGAGTCATCATCCCGGTTGCAAACAAACTGGGCATAATTACCCAGTCCAAAAGCAAGCTTCCGCTAAGCCAGAAAGCCAACGTAAAGGTGACGGTTGTTTGCCATGCTGGTTGCTTTAATCCAGCGCTAGAAAAAGCGGTCATATAATTTCCTCAACTTTCTGTCTTCTTTCAGCTTATCGAATTGTTTTTAGAAACGATATGAAGTATCTTTTCGATTTTTGGCAGTTTTGCTGTTAGGAATTTACATTTAGTTAAATTCTCCAAATCATTAAGAATTTTAGTAAATTCCTAAGCTAGTTAATTGAGTCAGGAGGGCACCATCGGCTTGGTAAAGTGCGATCGCTTGCAAAGAAAACAGGTGCGAGTCGCTGCATCGCCGCCTACCAAGAAGGCGATCGCGCTCTAGACCCGTTTAAGATGTGTAAAACCCTGAAACGGAGATTTCCATCTAGACGTTTTTTGAGTCGAAATTAGGTTGCAGCCGAGTTTGATGACGCGGCTCTAAAAGTTTTTTGGACTCTATCTCGCAAAAAGGCTTAACATTTGCCTCATTCTGCCGATATTGTTCAACTTGCGTTTACAAATAAAATCAAGAGAAAACATCTGTCTAAAGAATGAACTTTATTAGGCAAATATACCTTTAAGACAAGGATGGAATCAGATTTACAAAATCTTTTCTCGATGCCCTTGCCCAAGTAAAATCCTCATCAAGAGAACACTATAGGCTTTTCATCGCTATCCGAAAAATGCAATCAAGCTTCGCTTTCTAAGTCTGGAAGCTGCTACTGGTTATCGTTCACCCTCAACCTTAGTTCACTGAAACACGCCATGATGAAAGCGATTCTGCCTAAAAATGAAGCTGATCTAGTGTATGCACCCACTGAGGGCAGCTCAACGAAGCACTTGCATCGGAAATTCTTCTACAAGGTTGCGGGAGGTCTGGGAGTGGCAACTGTCCTACTGGTTAGCATTGGTGGGATTTCGTACCGGAGTATCACGCAACTTGTGCAAGCGAATAACTCAGTAGACGATACCTTTACCTTCATTAATCAGCTTGATGATGTATTTTCCGGAATCAAGGACGCAGAAACTGGGCAGCGTGGCTACATAATCACTGGAGACGAGGCTTATTTACAACCCTACTACACAGCAACAGCTAAGGTTAATCAACAAGTTGAGTTTCTCAAGGGATTAGCGGGAAATAACCTCAATCAACAGCAGAAGCTCGGCACTCTGGAATCTCTGACTGCAAGTAAATTTTCTGAATTGAAACGGTCAATCGAATTACGAAAAAACAAGGGATTTGAAGCCGCGCAACAATTAGTTAAGACGAATGAAGGCAAGGTAGTGATGGATAACATCCGCCTGCTTGTCAATGATTTGGAAAATGACCAAAAGCATTTGTTGAAGGAGCGGTACCAACAAGCGAAAGACCAGGCTCGTGACTCTCTAATTACATTTTTAAGCGGTGTATTCCTAAATTTTATTATTGCTTTATGGGTTTACAGGCTTATTTATGGGGAGATGAGCGATCGCTATCGGACAGAAAATGAACTTCAGAAAGAACGCGACTATACATCATTTATTGTTCAGACTACACCAGCACTGGTCGTTGGGCTAAAGCTTGATGGGGTGATTACATTTGTCAATCCTGCTGTTGAGCAGGTAACAGGCTACTGCGCAGAAGAATTAATTGGACGCAACTGGTGGGAAATCTTTTATGCTGACGACGAATACAGAGGCATCGAGCAGTTGTTATCCACCCTGAAGCATGGAGGTGTCCGCGACTATGAAACAGTTTTGACCATCCAGAATCGAGAAAAACGGATTATCAATTGGAATGTTCTGAAGCGGTTTGACGAGCGAGGCAAATTGGTTGATGTGATTCAATTTGGCAATGATATCACCGATCGCAAAGCGGCTGAGGACATTCGCAAAGGCGCAGAACTGCTGCAACTGATTTTAGATAATATTCCCCAATATATCTTCTGGAAGGATAGAAACTCTGTCTATTTAGGCTGTAATAAGGTTTCATGTCAAATCACTGGGATTAGCAATCCAGAAAACATTATTGGCAAGACGGATTATGACTTGTGGTCGCAAGAAATAGCAGAAAAATACCGCAAAGACGACCGTCGCGTGATGGCAACGGATACCCCGGAACTGCATATTATCGAACGCTTGATTCAGCCAAACAATGAAGAACTCTGGGTAGACATCAACAAAGTTCCCATTCACGATGCGATGGGCAAAGTAATCGGTATCCTCAGCACCATAGAAGACGTTACCGAACGCAAGCAGGCGGAGAAAGCCTTGCGGCAGAACATGGAGATGCTTGACTTAGCCAGTGACGCGATTATCATTCGGGATTTGAATGACAAGATTAGCTATTGGAATCAGGGCGCTGAACGACTATATGGTTGGACAAAAGCAGAAACACTCGGTCAGTACATCCACACCTTCTTGCAAACTGTCTTTCCTCTACCAAAAGAGGAAGTTCTAGAGATATCCCTGCGTGAAGGGAATTGGGAAGGCGAATTAATTCACACTAAGCGTGATGGCACTCAAATCACGGTAGCCAGCCGATGGACGCTGCAATTAGATGAATTTGGTCAGGTGTCCGCCAGACTAGAAATTAACAATGATATTAGCGATCGCAAGCAAGCTCTTGATGCCTTGCGCCAGTCGGAAGCGAAGGAACGAGAAAAAGCCCAGCAGTTGCAACAAACTTTGCACGAACTCAAAAAGACCCAATCTCAACTGATTCAGACTGAAAAAATGTCCAGTTTGGGTCAACTGGTCGCTGGAGTGGCGCATGAAATTAATAATCCCGTTAACTTTATCTACGGCAATCTCATCCACACCGAGCAATATACACAAGACTTGCTCAATCTAATGAAAGTCTACCAACGGTACTATCCCAATCCCGCGCCAGAGATTCAAGAAGAAGTTGAGGCTTTAGACATTGAGTTTGTTCTTGAAGACCTGCCCAAAATGGTCGCTTCAATGAAGTTAGGCGCTGACCGCATCCGCCAGATTGTCCTCTCTTTGCGAACCTTCTCCCGCCTGGATGAAGCAGAAATGAAGCCGGTTGATATTCACGAGGGTATTGATAGCACCCTCTTAATCTTGCAGAATCGGCTGAAAGCTAAACCAGATTCTCCAGGAATTACAGTTATTAAGAAATATGGCACGCTGCCAGAAGTAGAGTGTTATGCAGGACAACTGAATCAAGTATTTATGAATATCTTGAGCAATGCCATAGATGCTTTAGAAGGGTTGCCCTCTAATCGTCAAAAGCTCATGGATTCTGGAGAAACAAGTTCTAATAGCGAGTTCCCCATTCCTAATTCTCAATTACCGACCATCCAGATTTGCACTGAGGTTTTGAACGCGAACAAAATTGTTGTGCGAATTGCAGATAACGGCCCCGGCATCCGTGAGAATGTCAAGGCGCGACTTTTTGACCCATTTTTCACGACCAAGCCAATCGGTCAGGGCACCGGGCTAGGATTAGCAATCAGCTATCAGATTGTCACAGAAAAACATGGAGGGTCGATCAGTTGTGTATCAGTAGTGGGAGAGGGAACCGAGTTCGTTGTAGAGATTCCAGTCACACAAAGTCCAAGGCAAGGGAATTGACACATTTTCCGCGATTTCAAACGACAGAAGGATTTTCTAAGGCAATCCTTTTTGGTTAATGCTGTAATCCTGGGAGAACCTCTCAATCCCTTGGATCGCCAGACTTTGGAGTAATTTTCCCTGTTACTAAGTTAATCCCCCCTTAAGGAGCATCTGTGGGTGGATAGATGAGCGATCGCTTAAAACTAGATTTTGGGTTTGAGAAAGAAAATCTTAAAAACCCGTAAAAACACAGTGTTTATTTTCTCCAATCCTCCTGAGAATGAGGATTGAGTGAAAGCATGAATCTAAATTAGCAGACTCAAAATTTAAGTGGTAATCTCTCATATTACCACTTAACTTAAGATGTGAAAAAATAACATTTCTTGAAGTGTTATTTTCATAATTTTGGAAAGCGGTATTATTCTCCAGATACGGTAAAAAGTTAAAAGGTAAACATAGCCTTAAACAGAATGCAAAAACATCTATCTTGGACACGAAATCGCTCTTACAAACGAGCAGTGACTTGCTTCATCCTAGCCTTGTCCGTTACGTACAGTTGTGTAGCCTGTACTCAGCCAAGTGAAAATACCACAACGCCAATAAGCCCCAGCTCTCAGCCACTGAGCGATAGTTCTAGGAATACAGGAGACGAACTAAAAACCATAAATATGGCGGTGATTCCGTGGCAGGTTTCAGCAGAACAGGAAAAGCAACTTCAGCCACTAGCGGACTATCTAAGCAAGACATTAGGAAAACCTGTTAAATTTCAGATTACAAAAGACTACGACACATCGATAGATTTACTGGTAACAGGAAAAGTAGAAATGGCTTTTCTAGGCCCCCTGTCGTATGTGAAGGCACATCTTCGAGATCCCCAACTTAAGCCAATTGTTGCGCCCATTGAAAGAACAACTGGACGACCTTGGTATACAAGCGCGATCGTTGTTAATAATGCCAGCGGTATCAAAACTATTAAAGATTTAAAAGGTAAGAGATTTGCCTTCGTCAGTAAATCCTCAGCTTCGGGTTACTTAGTGCCTTTAGCTCACTTTCAAGACATTGGTATTAACCCCGAACGCGACTTTGCTACAGTCAAGTATGCGGGTAGTCACGACAAGGTGAAAGCGGATTTACTAGCAGGAAAGGTGGATGCGATCGCGGATGATAAACGCTCGTATCTTCAGCAACAGAAAGAGGGAAATATCGACCCTTTAAAATACAAAATTATTTGGGAATCTGACCCAATTCCTCTTTCGCCCATTGTCGTCTCTAGTAAGCTTCCATCTCAACTGGTAATCGACCTCAAGAAAGCATTTGTCAACTCTCCAGAGGGACTGCTAGATCCCAGTGGTTCTGAGTCGGCTGGATATACTCTGGTAGAAGATCGAGACTATACACCGATTAGAAAGCTCCAAGAGCGCCTTAAGTTGAAATAAAGCCGAATGCAATGAAAATATTAACTAAGTTTATTGGCTCTTCTATTGCCGTAGTAGGGCTAATTTTATGCCTTACAGTTGGCAGTGAAGACTGGCTTAAGCAAGTAGAAAAATCTACCGAAACGAGCCGAGAAAGAGCCGCTCAAGCTGACCGCATAGTCTTAAATCTAAAAGTTTCTTTAAGAGACCAGATCGCAGCACTGAGGAACTATCTCATCCTCAACCGCGATCCCTCAGATATGGCAAAATATCACAAGGCGATGTCTGACTTTATCCTTACCTTGGATGACTTAGAAAGTCTGATGCCAGAAAATTCAGAACTGACAGTTGTTCGCCGTCGCCATAGTTTTCTCGTCCGCTTAGCAACAGAGCTTCGCGATACACCTTCTACTCTTAAACAGACTCAGCAGGATTTCAGAACCATCAATTCTTTCAAAGAAGATATTGATTTCTCTTTAAACTCGCTAGTTAGTAATATTCAGCAACAGTATGCTCTAGCAAGGCAAGAATCAAATAAATTTAAAGAGACCACCCATATTATTAGATATGCCACTACAGGTTTAATTCTTATAATTCTCACTGGGCAGATGATATTAATATTAATCCCAGTCATTTTATCTATAAAAAAACTCCAGTTAGGAGCGACAAAAATTGGTGCAGGTAATTTAGATTATCGCCTAAATATTCAAACTGGAGATGAAATTGAAAAATTGTCTTGCGAGTTCAACCAAATGGCAAAAAAACTTGCAGAATCTTACTATTTTTTAGAGCAAAAAATAATTGAACGGACTGCCGAATTGATTGAGTTAAACCAAAACTTAGAAATTGAAATTTCCGAACGCAAGCAGGCAGAAACAGAACTTCAGCAAGTTTTGCAAAACTTGCAACAAACCCAAGCTCAGCTCATTCAAACCGAAAAGATGTCTAGCCTTGGTCAAATGGTTGCTGGGGTAGCTCATGAAATTAATAACCCCGTTAATTTTATCCACGGCAACCTTGTGTATGTGGGTGAATATACACAAGATTTGTTGAGACTGGTGCAGCTTTACCAAAAACACTATCCTAACCCAATTACCGAGATCGAAGAGCAGGCAGAAACTGTCGAACTTGACTTTATTATTGCAGATTTAGACAAAATTCTATCTTCGATGAAAATTGGCACTGAACGTATCCGTCAAATTGTTCTTTCTTTGCGGAATTTCTCTCGCCTTGACGAGGCAGACATGAAGCCAGTTGATATTCACGAGGGATTAGATAGCACTCTTTTAATCTTGCAAAATCGATTAAAAGCTAAGCCGGAGCATCCCGCTATTGAGGTGGTTAAAGAATACGGAAATTTGCCTTTAGTTGAGTGTTATGCGGGTCAGATGAATCAGGTATTTATGAATATTATTAGCAATGCTATTGATGCCCTAGAAGCCTTTGATGGCTTATCGTTTATTGCTCATAACAATGAACAATCGACAAGTGATCTTGAACCATCCCCAACGATTCGGATTAGCACTCAAGTTTTGCACCCCGACCGTGTTGCTGTTCGAATTGTTGATAATGGACTAGGCATGACGGAAGAGGTAAGAAAACGGCTATTCGATCCGTTTTTTACGACCAAGCCAGTTGGGCAAGGAACGGGGCTGGGGCTATCAATTAGCTATCAAATTGTAGTAGAGAAGCATTCAGGAATGCTTCGCTGCATTTCCGAAGCGGGACAGGGAGCAGAGTTTTGGATTGAAATCCCGATGCGTCAAAGCCAGAGAGGCTCTACTGCAACTGTTCCAGAGAGGTCAAATCGGTCAAAACCTATGGCAATTTCTTAAGCGTTGTCCTCTTATTGTTGAAGGGATGTATTAGCGAAGCTTAAGGGGCCGATCGCTTTTTGCTTTTGGCCTTCCTCTAGGCGACGCCGCAGCGATTGGATATTAAGTTTCTCTATCTCCTTCTTGACGTTGGTTTTGTAGAGACTCCATATCCCGCGTCTCTACAAACGATGAATGCTCCTCTAGGTTTCTGGCTTTCCATAAAAGTTTTATGTCTAAAATTTAACTTTAGTATCTTTTTTATTAATCTTTTATAAAAAAATCATATATTTTTGGAAGTCTTTTTAAGGTTTTCCAGTTCTATGCCAGAGAGATGACTTCTCTAAACTGGCATTACCTTGCCTATTCCAGCATTCACGAATAGGTAATTGTTACTAAGCATTTATTATTGAAACACTATTTCAAGTAGCAAGACGGTTTAGCATCAGGAACCCATTTACATGAAAATCAGCCACAAATTGATGACAGGTTACTTAGCCGTTGCTCTACTTGTTGAAGTGGTTGGATATGTCGGAATTAAAGGAACGAATAATCTTGAAAAAAAGTACAACGAAGTTATTAATAGAACAATTCCTTTTCACTATGAGTTAGAGCGGTTGCAATATGCTTCGGATACAGTAGTTTTGTCTACTAAACAATTAGAATTCCAAAAAGTAGAAAAAAATCCATCTGCAAAAGATATTGTATCGACGCAAAAATATCAAAATTTGGAGACTAGCCAGGAAAATTATCGCAAGGCTCTGAATGCTTATAAAGAATTAGTGAACTATTTTTTCACATCTGAGCAAGTATTGTCAGAAGAAATCCAAACTTCAGGTGAGAGACTTTTAAAATTATCCAATGAGGTAATCGGCTTAAAAAAGCAGGGAAGGGTAACTCCAGAGTTACTGGCAAAAGAAAACGAACTGGAAAAAACCAGCAAACAATTTATAGGAACTATTAACCAAAAAATTCAGGCTCAATCGCAAGAGTTGGAAACGGAAAGAAAGAAGATTCATGAAACTCTGCTCTTGACCGACAGAATGATATTTGGCGTCGGTTTATCTACCCTCTTAATCGCTATATTTCTTGGTCTTTCTATCTCGCGGTCTATATTGAGTCGGCTAAACAAACTCAAAGCGGCTGCGGTAGAGATAGGCAAGGGCAAGCTAGAGACAAAAATAGACGCTTCCACCAAAGATGAGCTGAGCGCCTTAGCTGATGCTTTCAATAAAATGGCTGAGGATTTGCGGCAGAAAACAGCGGATGTAATCAATGTTTGTGAAAGCATGGTGGAATCTCTGATCGTGGTAACGCCCGATACCATGATTCAGTCAGTTAATAAAGCAACCTGCGAACTTTTGGGGTATCACAAAGAGGAGTTAATTGGGCAACCGATAGGAGTTATTTTCGCCGATGAAAAATTTCCTTTCACAGCGTCGGAGTTGGATGATTTAACTCAAAAAAGGGTTGTCCGAGATGCGGAAAAAATTTACCTGTCCAAAGACGGGAGAAGAATCTCGGTGCTGTTTTCCTGTGCAGCGATCGCAAGCGTATCGGATAGAATTCAGGGAATCGTTTGTGTAGCCCAAGATATCACGGAACGGCAGCGAGCGGAGTTGGCGATCAAACAAGCGAAAGAAGAACTAGAAATTAGAGTTGAGGAGCGCACAACTGAGTTAAAGCGTGCAATTGGGCAATTTCAGGGCGAGATTGTCGAGCGTCAGCGGGTAGAGGAAGCACTGCGCGAAAGCGAGGAGCGGTTTCGGACGCTGATACAGGAGCTTCACGTCGGCGTTTTACTGCAAGGAGCCAACGCAGAAATCCTGCTGAGTAATCAAGCGGCTATCGACCTTCTCGGTATCACTGACAGCCAACTGCTGGGGAAAACTTCCTTCGATCTGAATTGGAATGTCATTCATGAAGATGGTACACCGTTCCCCGGAGAAACCCATCCGGTGTCGCAAGCGATCGCAACTCGTCAAGCCGTGCGGAATGTCGTGATGGGCGTTTATCGTTCCAGTGTGGGCGATCGCATCTGGCTATTAGTTAATGCCGAACCTCAGTTGGCAGCGGATGGTGGCCTTGAACAAGTAATCTGCACCTTCAGCGATATCACCAAGCGCAAGCAAGCAGAGGAAAGACTCGCGCAGCGCGAACGCTACTTATCAGCATTAGTTGAAGTTGAGCGCCGGTTGCTGACTTTTGATGGCGGCACGAATTGCTACACGGAAATATTGGTACAACTCGGACAAGCAGCAGGCGCAAGTCGCGTTTATGTATTCGAGAACCATCGTTCGCAAATAGGCAACTTGCTGATGAGTCAGCGTGCGGAGTGGTGTGCCGAGGGCGTTCGCCCAGAAATCGACAATCCGGCGCTGCAAAACCTTTCTTATGACGACTTCTTCCCCCGCTGGGCATATTTGCTAGAAAAAGGTGACATTGTTGCCGGAATTGTCGCTGAATTACCCGAATCAGAGCGTTTTATCTTAGAACCTCAGGGAATTCTTTCCATCCTAATTTTGCCCATCATGGTTAAGGGCGAATTCTTCGGGTTTATCGGCTTTGACAACTGCATAGAAGCGCGTGCTTGGGAACCTTTGGAAATCAACCTGCTGCGTGCAGCGGCAGCCGCCATCTCTCTTACTCAAGAACGCAAGCAAGCAGAGGAAGCAGTAACACGCCTTGCCGGGATTTTGGAAGCAACGAGTGATTTCGTAGGCAGTGCGGACAATCGAGGACGCGCATTTTTCATTAACCAGGCAGGTCGTCGCTTGGTCGGAATTCCTCTCGAAGAGGATATCTCAAACCTCAGCGTTGCCAGTTGCCACCCGAAATGGGCGGGTCAAATCATCTTGGAGGAGGGAATTCCTAGTGCGATTCGCGATGGCGTCTGGTGTGGCGAAACTGCACTTTTGACCCGCGACAAACGGGAGATTCCAGTTTTGCAGCTGATTATTGCCCACAAGAAGCTGGATGGAAGCGTTGACTTTCTTTCTACCATCTCCCGCGATATTAGCGATCGCAAGCAAGCAGAAAACGCTCTCAAACAGCTCAACGCAGACTTAGAAAAACGAGTCCTTGAGCGTACAGCAGAATTAAACAATGCGATCGCGCAATTGGAGGGCGAGATTGCCGAGCGCAAGTGGGCAGAAGAGGAACTGGAAAAATCCCTGTCCCTGCTCAAGGCGACGCTCGAATCAACAGCTGATGGGATTCTCGTAGTTGACAAAACCGGAAAAATAGCCAGTTTCAATCAAAAATTTGTCCAAATGTGGCGCATCCCCGACTCTATTGTCGCGGCAGGGAATAGCAACCAAGCCTTAGCATTTGTCCTAGAGCAGCTAAAAAACCCGGAAACCTTTATCACCAAAATTCAGGAACTCTATAGCGAACCAGACGCAGAAAGCTACGACCTCCTTGAATTTAAAGATAGAAGAATCTTCGAGCGCTATTCCCAGCCTCAACGGATTGGGGGAAAAGTCGTCGGTAGAGTGTGGAGCTTCCGCGATGTCACCGAGCGCCAACAGGCAGAAGAAACCATCCGCTATCAAGCGTTGCACGACCTGCTGACTGGCTTGCCGAACCGGATGCTATTCAATGAGCGGCTGTCCGTGTCCTTGGCGTATGCACGTCAAAGCCAAAGTACGCTTGCCGTAATGTTTTTGGATTTGGATCGTTTTAAGACGATTAACGATACATTGGGGCACGCTTTTGGCGATCGCTTGTTGCAAAGCGTGACTGAACGAATGATCGGCTGTATGGGGGAGGATGACACCGTTGCTCGTTGGGGAGGGGATGAATTTACCCTACTTATCCCCCAAATTCGTTGTAAAGAGGACGCTGCTAAGATTGCCCAGAAAATCTTGGAAGCTTTAAAGCCAGAATTTTATTTAGAAGGGCACTCCCTGCATATCAGTAGCAGTATTGGGATTGCACTTTATCCCAGTGATGGCACAGATGCTGAAACGCTTTTGAGAAACGCCGATGCTGCCTTGTATCGTGCCAAAGAACAAGGTCGGAATAACTATCAATTTTATAATCCAGCAATGAATTCTCAGAATTCTGAGTTATTGGTACTCGAAAACGATTTGCACCATGCTCTAGAACGGGGAGAATTTGTCGTTTACTACCAACCTCAAGTCAATACAACGACTGGAGAAATCACCCACGTTGAAGCCCTGTTGCGCTGGCAGCATCCAAAATTTGGGCTAGTTTCTCCAGGAATATTTATTCCCCTAGCGGAAGAAACCGGACTCATCGTACCAATTGGGGAATGGGTGTTAAAGACTGCCTGCGCTCAAAATAAAGCTTGGCACGATGCAGGAATTGCCGACTTACAAGTGGCGGTTAACCTTTCTGCCCGACAGTTTCAGGAACCCGATTTAGTCAAAATGGTGACGCGAGTTCTGGAAGAAACTGGACTCGAAGCGCAATTTCTGGAGTTAGAAATTACTGAAACAATCACGATGCAAAATGTAGAATTTACCCGAAAAACTTTGAGTGAGTTGCATCGGCTAGGAGTTTACATTTCTCTAGATGATTTTGGGACGGGATATTCTTCTCTGACTTATTTGAAAAAGTTTCCCTTCCATACCTTAAAAATTGACAAATCCTTTGTTCGAGACTTGACAAGCGACCCCAATGATGCAGCCATCATTACAGCGATCGCAGCGTTAGGAAAGGTACTCAATCTGAGACTGGTTGCGGAAGGCGTGGAAACAGAAGCGCAAAAAGATTTCTTGCAAAATCTCCAATGCGAACAGATGCAAGGGTACTTTTTCTGGCGACCTCAAGCGGCTGAGGAGATTACCAAAATACTCGAAAAATCTTTCTCAAAGATAGCCAAACATTCAAGTTGTGTATCCGTTGCTAACTGTTCCTGTAGCTTTAGACTTTCAGCGGAAGCGATGCGATGATGGCTTAGGATGGATACGGAAGCGATCGCACAAAACTTATATTTTCGTCTTGCTCATGACGGATTAGGCAACTCAAACAGTAGTTTTAACCAAGCAACAAAGATGAGTGCGATCGCACAAACTCTTCAGCTGTGCAGCGGTTGTTATCTCCTAGCTTAGAGAGCAGTGGTAGATTCGATGACGGCTTCGGCTTGGTGAACTAAGCTTCTTAACTTATCCACCATCTCTCGATCGACGTTTTGCCACAATCCCCGCTGATTCGCTTCTAGCAACCGTTCTGCCATATCTCGCAATGCCCAAGGATTCTTCTGCTGGATGAAATCCTGCACAGATTGGTCGAATAAGTACGCTTCTGCAACTCCTTGATACATGAAATCTTCCACACAATTTGCTGTGGCATCATAAGCAAAGAGATAATCCACGGTTGCTGCCATTTCAAATGCACCTTTGTAACCGTGGTGCATGACTCCAGCAATCCATTTTGGATTCACGACACGAGAACGATATACTCGCGCAATTTCTTCTCGCAGTTGCCGCACTTTTGGGTTTTCAGGAAGGGAATTATCCCCAAAATAAGTTTGGGGATTTTTGCCACTCATCGCCCGAACTGCTGCTGTTAAACCGCCTTGAAATTGATAGTAATCATCTGAATCTAATAAATCGTGTTCCCGGTTATCTTGATTGTGCAATACGATTTGCATCTGGCGTAGACGCTGCTCAAAGGCTTCTGGAGCGGCGATTCCCCCTAAACCTCTTTTGTTCAGGGGAGGAGAAGAAACATCTCCCGCAACTCCTTTTGACAAGGAGGGAGAGGATTCTGCGGTGCTAGTGTAGGCGTAACTACTCCAGTTGATGTAGGCACGGGCTAAATCTTGGTCATCTGTCCAGTTTTGGGCTTCGATTAAGCCTTGCAATCCCGCACCGTAGGCACCAGGTTTAGAACCAAAGATGCGATAGCGCGATCGCATTTCTGCTTGTTCCTGATTTAACCCCGCCGATCTCCATAACTCGGTTTCTTGTTTAACTTGCGCGGCTAAGGGGTTTTGTTCTGGTGGTTCATCCAACGCTGCGACTGCTGCCACCGCTTGATCGAATAGATCGATTAAGTTCGGAAAAGCGTCGCGGAAGAAGCCAGAGATTCTCAGCGTGACATCGACGCGGGGACGATTTAAGACCGAAAGTGGCAAAATTTCAAAATCCACCACCCGCCGCGACGGGCTATCCCACACGGGTTGCACTCCCAATAATGCCAACGCTTCTGCCAAATCATCGCCGCCAGTCCGCATGGTGGAGGTTCCCCATACGGACAATCCGAGTGTTTTAGGATACTCGCCGTTTTCTTGGGTATATCGTTCAATTAAGGCTTCTGCTGCTTTACGTCCGACCAGCCAAGCGGTTTCTGTAGGAATTGCCCGAATATCAACTGAGTAAAAATTGCGACCCGTAGGCAGAACATCTGGGCGTCCTCGTGTCGGTGCGCCAGAGGCACCACTGGGGACAAAGCGCCCATCTAAGCCGTGCAATAGGTTGGCGATTTCTTGGGTGGTTTGTTGCAGGGAAGGCAGCAGGGAGTTGCGTATCCACTGCAATTCTCTTTGCGTGGCATCACCGTCTACCCCACCCCAGCCCTCCCCGTTAACGGGGAGGGGGCAAGAGGGGGTGAATAGAGAGGTGGCATCACCTAGATTTACTCCACCCCAAGCCTCTCCATTAGCAAGGGGGGGGCAAGAGGGGGTGGAAACGGAGGGGGCGGTGAGCAGATGTTCCACCAAGTTCGCTGCTTGTTGTTCTAATGCCTCAACTGCGTCACCGACAGTTCGATAGGCTGCAATTGTAGGCTCGTTACCCCCCCTGTGAACGGGAGGGGTAAGGGGGGGTTCCGCGCTGCTAGGGAGAGGTTGAGCGGGATCTGCTGTCAAGGGATCGAAATCCAAACCCCAATCTTGAGCGATCGCGCGAGTTAAGCCGATACGATGAGTACCGGGATGACGAGCGATCGCTACTATTAAATCCCTGAGTTGTCGCCCCTGCGGACATTGCCCAAAAATGTGCAAACCATCTCGAATTTGAGCCTCTTTTAATTCGCACAGATACCCATCAGCGCGAGTAAGGAGATTTTGAATTTCCTCACCCCCCTTTTTAAGGGGGGCAGGGGGGATCGAATTTTCGATTGAAGTTTCTAACCCTAAATCCTGATGGAGGTTTTCTTCGAGGATTAGCTGAGTGATGCGATCGCGTATCACTGGCAAGCGCGACGGATCTAAACTCTGGGCTTCATAATACTCGTCAATTAAACCTTCCAATTGTTGCAAAGAACCATAAAGTTCAGCGCGAGTCATCGGCGGTGTTAAATGGTCAATAATTACCGCTTGGGCGCGACGCTTGGCTTGCGAACCTTCACCAGGGTCATTGACAATGAAAGGATAAAGATGAGGCAAAGCGCCGAAAGCAACCTCTGGATAACAATTTTCAGAGAGTGCCACACTTTTACCTGGCAACCATTCCAAATTCCCATGTTTCCCCACATGGACAATTGCATCAGCCCCAAAATGTTCTCGTACCCAATAGTAGAAAGCGAGATAATGATGAGGCGGTTCTAAATCCGGAGCGTGATAATTCAAACTTGGGTCAAAATCGTAACCCCGCGCCGGTTGAATCCCCACAAAAACATTACCCAGATAAATACCAGGAATCGGAAATTTAGAAACAGAACCAGTTAGCTCAATAAATCTCTCTTCCCTCTCTTCCTTCGCGTTCTTAGCATCTAAAGCGCTAACGCGCATGGCTTCGCTAACGCTAGTGCGGTTCATCTCCAAAACCGAATTCCAGCGATCGCATATTCCCTTCTGCACTCCCCCAGGCAACGTCGCAAAATACTCCTGATACTCTTCCCCGCAGACAAATTGACCGACTGGGCGGAATCGCCCCTCTGGATCGTTCGTCACCCCAGCCGTTAAACGCCCAATCAATTCATCTCCCGTTGCCGGGATATCTTCAACCTGATACCCAGCTAACTGCAACGCCTTGAGGATTTCCACACAACTTGCTGGGGTATCCAACCCAACACCATTGGCAAGACGCCCATCTCGGTTGGGATAATTAGCCAAAATCAAGGCAATTCGCCTTTCAGAAGGTGGCGTTTGGCGTAGTTTTACCCAATTAGAGGCTAAGTCAGCGACAAACTCAATGCGATCGCGTACCGGCTCATAAACCACCACATCCGTTTCCAACTGAGGATTCCGGGTTTCCACCGCCTTAAAGGAAACCGCACGACTAATAATCCGCCCATCCACTTCTGGTAGCGCTACATTCATCGCCATATCCCGTGGCGATAGCCCCTGAAATCCAGATTCCCACTGTTCCACCGTGCCACCGCTGAGGATTACCTGTAACACGGGTACATCTAAGGTGCTGAGTGCTAATGGCTCATCGCTAATCGCTAATTTTTGACCATTCGCCCTTGGCAATGAGCTAATCGCAAAGCTGGTGGTACTCAGCAAAACCTGTATGGGTTCTGCTTCTTTAGGTTGGAGTTGTTGCAACACTTCTTCCTGCACATCCGGATCTCGCAGGGAAGAGACAAAAACGGGGACGGGTTCTAATTTTCGGGCGGCTAATGCTTGGCAAAGAGCATCAATTACTGCTGTATTTCCAGCTAAATAATGAGCGCGATAGAACAGAATCCCAACTTTTGGCTTTAATTTCTCCTTCAACCCCTCTCCAGCAAGGAGAGAGGCGTCATTCTTCTCCCCCTGCCCTCGTAGGGAAGGGGGCTGGGAAGTTAGGTTTTTCTGATTGTCTTCCTCCCCCATTTCCCATTGATAAAGCCCCACGCGAGGAACTGCTTGGGGTGGGAGTGGATTGTAACTACCTTCTAGACAAACATCGGCAATAAATTTTAGGGCGTTAGCGAAATTTTCCCCGCCGCCTTCGATTAGGTAGCGCCACAACTGGTTAACAACTGATAGAGAAACAGTAGAATGACTGATTAAATCAGGATCTGGGCGATCGTCTCCTGGTAAGACAATCAATGCTGCACCCGTCCGCTGCACTGTCTCGCGTACCACTTCTAACCCGTAAGACCAGTAAGAACGTCCTCCGAGTAACCGTAGAATAATTACCTGTGCCTGCTCTAGCACTTCCTCTGCATAAGTATCAATACTGAGCTGTTGCTGCAACTGCAAGAGATTGACGACTCGTAGGGCTGGAAATCCCTCTGGTAATTTAGATACGGCTGCGGCGAGAGTTTGAATATCGGTGTCCGCTGCGGTGAGAAGGACGATGGGGGCAGGGGTTTGCTCGATAAAAATGACGCCTTCAGCGTCAGGATTCCATCCCCCAGGAGTAGCGGCTAGACGATGCATAATAGCGATTTTAGATTTTAGATTGGCTCTTGAGATTCGCTCTTGCCAAGGTATGACTTTCTCATACTCAGCTGAAAGTAGATTGCTCAAAGCTCATGGTTCGGTGTTCAATGTTCATGGCATTTGACGATAAACCATGAACCAATCACAAGGATTAAACGCGCTGAGTCAAGGTCTGATTGTATCTTGTCAGGCTCCGGTTGACTCGCCTCTACATGAGCCATCGGCGATCGCGGCGATCGCGCAAGCGGCGATTCTCAACGGAGCCGTCGGTGTCAGAATTGATACACCCGCTCATGTGAAGGCAGTCCGGGAACGAGTAAAATCACCGATTATCGGGCTGTGGAAACAACAGATACCGGGGTACGAAGTCTATATTACGCCGCAGTTTGAACACGCGGAAGCGATCGCTCAAGCCGGTGCGGACATTATTGCCATTGACGCTACTTTACGCGATCGCCCAGGCGCGGAAACAATAGAAACACTCATTACCCGGATTCACGATGAATTAGGCAAGCCGGTGATGGCTGATGTGGATACGATAGAGAGCGCGATCGCGGCGGCGGCGGCTGGTGCAGACATTGTCGGTACCACGCTCTATGGCTATACTGCCCAAACGAAAAATTTTGCTCCTCCCGGCTTCGATCTTCTCTCCCAAATAGTCGAACAGCTAAGCGTTCCAGCAATTTGTGAAGGTGGCATTGCCTCACCGCAGCAAGCTAAACACGCCTTGGAATTAGGAGCTTATGCTGTTGTCGTCGGTACCGCAATTACAGGTATAGATTACAACGTAAAGATGTACTGTGCTGCTTTCCCAAGTTCACAAAAATCATAATTTTTAGCTAAAAATGATTGTAATAATTAAAACTTTGGCTACTTAATTATCAGTATTTCTCGTGAAATAGCAGTTTCTTTCTAGATTTAGTCTCAGCACGTAGGTAATTATTGGGATATACTTCTTTAGGTAGAGGCATACAAAGACTGCTTTAGTTATTTTGGTGGTCTAAAAAATTGTGAATGTGCCAGGGCGCTACCTAAGGTAATTTTTATGCACGCTTTACCACGAGTTATCAGGAAAACCGGCTTTTTATGGGCGTTGGTTGCAGTAGGTGCATTTCAGGGATTGCTGATTACCTGGATGCTGCCAACCCAAAGTTTGAACTTTAACAATCCGCCCCAATCGGTGCGTGCGGGAAATCGGTAGTTAAGTGCAAAAACAAAAATACCCTCGATGCCTCGAAGGTATAACCAGAAAAAGTATTTTAGGTAGATTTGGCGGCACCCGCGCAACAACTAAGCCGCTGCCAGTTGACGCCGCTTCACAATCACCATCGTGTTTCCCACGACTGGACTACGCGCTAGTACGTCGCCTTGAGAATCGGCGATTTGTAGCTTGCTGAAGTCGAGTTCTCTAGCACGTTGCAGCATTTCAGCAGCTAATTTGTCTTGCTTAGAGACAGAGAGATTGTACCAAGCATCTCCTACCTTCACGATTAGCAAGCTGCCTGGAAAGTTAGCTTCAATCGACTGAATCAGCCCATTTTCATATTGGCTGGTAATTTCAGTGACTCGATTTTGGATAGAGGCAATCAGGTTTTGCTCTGGAGTCAGCACTGGGGGAGGCGGCGTCACCGTTTCCACGGGTTCCGGTGCTTCAGGCGCTTTTAATTCTGGTGGAGTGGTAATTTGTGAAGTCGGAAGATTCGCCACGTCAGTCGGAGGCTTCCCAGGTACCAGGGCAGCTGTTGTCCAGAGTACTACGAGAAGAACGCCTGCGATCGCGCTCGACAAAGCCGTATTCGACAGCTTTTGACTGATTGATTCCGGCAGAATTGAGCGGATTCTCGCCAGCGTCGCATTCCACAACATCACAAAGCGCATCCAACTCTGACGGAACCTCTCTAGAGGACTCGGCGTCGGTGGCAAAGGCACCACCTCAGCAGGGGGTGTCTTTGGTGCTGGCGTGTCCGCAGAGGTTTCTAGGGCTGACGTCTCTGTAGCCAATGCTGGTGCTTCTGGCGTCACTTCTGGCGTTACTTCTGGCGTCAGCTCTGTCACCCCCTCAGTAGGTTGAAATACCACCTTTTCCGGAGGAGAAGGAGTCCTTGAGGGTAACTGTTCGGTAGGTTCTGCCTCCAGTTTTTCGACAACCCCTTCCAGTAGCTGAATTGTGCCACGCAGAGTTTTAAGGCTTTGCACTTTCAGAACGGGTTGGAATCTAGCCCAAATTTGCTGGAGGGCTTTTCCCGATTGGCTTTTTGCCCCCGTGGGCGTCGGCGTTTGGGGTGCCGGTTTAGCTGAAGAAGTTGGCTGTTTCGGTTGATCTTCTGGCATCGAATTTCCCCTGAGGGCAGTGCAAATAGGTGCAATTACGGTAAATTTTTACCGAATGCTGCCTTCACAGCCCTAATCTACCACTTTGCTATTCTGCTTTAATCGACTTGCGCCCAACTTACGTAACTCTTAATCAAGTAATCCATGCCCCTTAAACGCCGTGACTTTCTAATTTTAAGTAGCCTCAGTGGCTTCGGCTTAGCTTTTTTGGTCAGAAAATTCCGCAGCCAAATCGCTCAGAGTCAAGATATCAACCCAGGAGAGACTTCCAAAACCTCCCCTTCCTCCAACTTAGGCTTCAAATCGACAACGGTTAGTTCATCACAATCCCCTCTCCTGCGCTTTGTCTCCGTCGCTGACACCGGCACTGGTTCGGCAAGCCAGTACGCTGTAGCAGCGTCAATGGCTCGTTACCACGCGCTAAAGCCCTTTGATTTAGCAATTCTTGCGGGTGACAATATTTACAACAACGGTGAAATCGAGAAAATTGTCGATGTCTTTGAGCGCCCCTATCAAGCTTTATTGCGGCGCGGAGTAAAATTTCAGGCGGTTCTTGGCAATCACGACATCCGCACCGATAACGGAGAACCCCAAGTGCGCTATCCAGGCTTTAATATGCAGGGACGACGCTACTACACATTCCGCCGCAACCCCGTACAATTTTTTGCTTTAGATACTAATGAGAATGCTGACTGGGAAACTCAACTAAAATGGTTAGAAAAAGAACTCACTCGCAGTAATGCCCCTTGGAAAGTAGTTGTTGGTCATCACCAGATTTATTCATCGGGTGCATACGGGGTTAATCAACCCTTTATACAAACCTTGACGCCACTATTTAAAAAGTACGGAGTGCAACTTTACATCAACGGTCACGACCACCATTATGAGCGCACTCAGCCCATCAATGGTACTACCTACCTCATCTGTGGGGCAGGGGCAGGACTCCGCCCGGTGGAACGTTCAGAATGGACGGCGCATTCTACTAGTCAATTGAGTTTTGCGGCACTTAATGTATATGCAGACAGAATAATCATTAGCGGTATCGGCACCGATAACCGCATTTTCGACCAAGGCATCATTCCTCTGCACTCAGCCTGATTCAAACTATGAAAGACAAGCGCTTGAAAGTAAAATACCTGTTGTGTACTACTTTCCCAATCTTGTCATATATGAGCAGCTAGATTTCGATGGGCAACAGAGGCTTTATTGTGATGCGATCGCTTATATCTTTAAGGCATACTATCCTTAATATTGAGCTAGATTAATGGATAGGAGGAAATACGCGATCGCATCTAGTTCATCCACCTATTTCACTGCGAGCCACTAATTTTTTGACTCCGAATAAGACGAAATATTTTATTTTCTTAAAAAAGATGAAAAGGAACAACAATCATGAAATTGCAGAATCCCAAAATTAGATTATTCCTTCTCGTCTTGGCTTGTGCAATTGTTTTCAGTATTCAATCCTTATCTTTAGCACAAAAAGATGCTCACCTAGCCACCGAACCGATTACTTCACCTGCTTCCCAATTACTCGCTCAACAAAACGGGAAGTTAATTATTACTCAAGTAAATCGTGAGTTTCAGATAAATTTAAACGAAACCGCTATTTTACCTGATGAAAATATTTGGGTGAAATTTACTGACGTCACAGAAGATTCACGCTGTCCTATTAATGTCCAGTGTTTTTGGGCGGGACGAGCAAAAATCGTGGTAAATATTTGGAAAGACAGTCAAAATACAGGAGATTTTGTTTTGACCACTGGTGGCGGAAATCCAGCATTAGCAGTTCAAAACTTTGACAGCAACTATAATATTAAGTTTGTAGACCTTCAGCCAGCTCCCATTAGTGGATCAGAAACTCAAAAATCAGCTTATACTACTGCTCTCGTAATTTCTAAAACAATAGACAAGATTTAGTCTTGTAACTTGCGTAGGCAGGTTTCGTTTGTGTAGGTGCGGTTTCAACCATCCGTGCAAGAGGTGAGGGATTCTGACCTGCTGGCATATCTCAATTCAAATACGATTGCTATAGCAGTTTTTTAACTATAACCATATCAAAGTAGAAGCAAATAACTAAAAAATGAAGCGCATAAACATTCTTATTTCTGGTTTTTTTCTAACTACGAGCCTGACGGCTACAGCAGCCTACAGTCAAAGCGTTTCACCAAATCCAACTCTACCTCTTACATCCAGCCCTATTCCAAATTCTAATCAAATTAAACCCAACAGCTGGGAAATAAATGTAAAAGAAATTTTAGAAACTCCTAATTTAGCTGACTGCAAATTTTGGATGATGCTTGGGGTAATCCTCGCTGCTGGAAGCCTGGGTGGGTTAGTCTACGAACTGCTCAATCTCCAGGGAAATATTGAGTTACCTCATAAGCCGACCGATGATGATTTAGCAGTAAAGTTTGCCTATGCTCATTCTACGAATGTGATTGATTTAGGGGTAGTGGCACGGTTACTCATTGGTGCCCTTGCTGCACCTCCAGCTATCGCGATTGTCCGACCAGAAACGGCTTTTATCCTGTTAGCAACCTCCGCAGTTGCTGGTTCCGCAGGTACTTTGATCTTTCGCGCTCTACAGGATCGGTTATTAGTCGCGGTACTTCAAACTGGGATAAACGAGGTCAGTGCAAGAAGTATTAAACCGCAGCAACCAATCGATGAAGCGATTAAAGATTTTGACAAGCTAGTACAAGAAGTGAGAAAGCATTCAGAAAGTCCCAGAGGATTGACTGAGCTAAAGTTTACCAGAGACGCTACTTTAGACCCCAGCGACTTCGAGGAAGTCAGCAAACATTTGAATCAAATTCAAGGAGTAAATCCTAAAGTTGACGAGGCGATTGAGATTTTTAAAGAGCTGGTGGAGGAAGTGCGAAAGCACTCCGAAAGTCCTAGCGGGACTACTAAACTAAAGATTACTAAGGGTACCGTTTTACCATTTGAACATTTACAGAAGATAAAAACACTTTTGTGGCAAGCTAAAAAAGACACGGAAACGACTACATCCGCAAATGATAGCACTGCTGAATTAGCATCTAAGCCGATGCCACCCGCAGAAGGCAGTACTTCTTCTCACAACTGAAATAAATTCAAGCACACGGATAAGCTAATCCTGCCGGATGCAGTTGCCTTGAAAAAACAGAATTAACACCACTTGTAATAAAACTTTACAGTAAACTATTGTCGTTCGATCTCTTGAGTTTTGTCAGTTAACCAGTATGGGTATTGTAGTCTAATAAAAATAGAATTATTAGGTTGTTACTCTATTAAGTTTAAACGTATGCAGGCTGGATGTTATTTGTTCAATCTATCGGAAGAGTGAATTTTTTGGATAATTTGTGATAAAGGAACATCTGTCTAGAGAGCGGTTTAGCTGATAAGCCAAATGAAGTAAATATAGGATTGCTAAACCTAATGAGATTGTGTTCTATGCAACCAAATTATTTTACGAAAGGGCTTTCAACTGTAGGACGTTGGCTGGCTACAACGCTGTTTTGCGTGTCAGCGATCGCGTTTGTTTGGCAGGGTGCCTTTTTCTCGACCAGCGCAGCAATGGCTGCTCCTAGTGCAAACCTAATCGCATCTGTAGATACGAGCGACCAGGTTAAAGGAAAAGCCAATGAAGATTTGAACCGAAGCAAGAATTTCATTGACGATGTCAAAGACAAGGTAAAAGCAACTGCCAATAAGAATGCCGACCGAGTCGAGGAAGGAACGGATGGGCATGGGAATCTCATTGAGCGTAAAGCCAACAGAGATGCAGCGCGAATTGAGAAAAGAGCAGATGAAGATGCGGCTCGGACTAAGGAAGCAGTAGACAACACAAAAGGTCTTGTTGAAAAGGCTGTTGATAGCATCAAGGATGCTCTTGGTAACTAGAGAATAGTTATTAGGTCAATGTACATTATTCCGTTCATTTAAACCTGAAGGATGGATGTACATTGATTGGCTGTTTGCAATTCTACTTCGGCAAGAGAAATCAAAATTAAGAAACGAAACACAAGCTTAACTCGAATGGCACTGAGTTAAGCTTAAGCTTACTCGCCGCTCTCCCTGTTTTGTCACTCTCTAAAAACAAAAATTGAAGGCAATTTTTTAACCCAGACTGAGATTGGGTTTCTAGATTTATTTTCTAATACTTTAGATATAATCATTGCGTAAAACTAAAATGCTTGTGTGGGAAGGGTTACATTTTTTCATCTGAGAATAATGATGGAAGAACGATAGAGTTTTAAGCCGTGTTCTTCAACTTTTTCGGGGTCGTCAGCGTTTCGTGGAAGTTTCGCAAAATTGGCGATCGCAACTGCATCATCAATCGCTCTGTTGAGGGTTGCGTCGTTCGTTCTTGACGGTTTGCTTTGCTTGACAATGTGGACATTGTATGCTTCGATTGTGCAATGCCCTAATCAATTATCAAGTCAGCACTTCACAAGGGCCAAAAGTCATCTCGATCGCCCCAGCCATTTGTACAAATACCTGCCCGACTGTGGAACCTGGATGAGCTAGAGTCAAGGGCGTTCCTGTATCCCCACCCATACAAATACTAGGGTCAATCGGAACCTGCCCCAGTAAAGGGGCATGGAGTTCTGTCGATAGCTGCTGCCCTCCACCACTCCCAAAAATCGGAGTGCGATCGCCACAATGACCACAGATTAAATAGCTCATATTTTCGATAATGCCAAGCACGGGAATGCCGACACGACGAAACATATGGACGCTGCGGCGCACATCCGCAACCGCGACTTGTTGGGGAGTCGTGACTAGGATTACTCCACAAATCGGACTTTCTTGCACAATCGTAATTTGAGCATCGCCTGTACCAGGAGGCAAATCAATCAGCAGGTAATCCAATTCTCCCCATTCCACCTCCTGAATAAACTGAGTCACGATTTTGTGCAGGACGGGGCCGCGCCAAGCGAGGGGATGATCGGGTTCTGCCAGCAGTCCTACGGACATGACTTTGATACCGTGAGCTTCTAGGGGTATAAACTTTTGACCGTTGGGTGTATCAATCACCTTGACATCTGCTTGTCCCAGTCCCAACATTTGGGGGACGTTGGGGCCATAGACATCAGCATCGAGTAAACCCACCTTCGCCCCCTGTAAACTCAAAGCGGCGGCTAAATTAACCGATGTTGTGGACTTGCCTACACCCCCCTTGCCACTGGAAATTGCCAACGTCGTTCTGACACCAGGAATGGTACACAGTTGGATATAGATTTTCTTGCACCAAGTAAGGAGTGAAAGTGCCGATTGAATTTCGGCTTGTAGGTGATGCTGATGTTTCCCCACATACAGGCGTAGATAAATATAGTCATCCACAACTCGCAGATTCCGCACCATCCCTAAGCTAACAATGTCGTTTTTGAGGATGGGTTCAATCACCTGTTTGAGATACTGGATAACTTCTCGTTGCCGAGATTCAGTCACCGGATCGGGAGGAGTGGCAATTTCCTCTATTGAATGAGTTTGGCTGAAGGGAGATTGATGGCTAGGCATTGGATGTCTCTGGCGTAGACTCCTGGATCGTCTGAATCGCTCGTTGTGCGTAAATACACACGTCTTTGTCTGGATCGTCCAGGGATTGCTGGAGTGCATTGAGGGCAGTTGGGTTCTTCAGGATACCGAGTGCGATCGCTGCATCTCGACGCACATCCGAGTATTCATCTGCCAACGCTTTCACTAACGCAGGTAGGGTTTGGTCAGTTGGTGTTTTTTGCAAAGCCTGAAGTGTAAACTTCCGCACCTGCCAATGCTCATCTGCCAAAGCCGTTTCTAAAGCCGGAACTGCCGCAACATCGGCGTGGAGTGCCAACGATTTTGCCGCATTGCGTCGCACTTGCCAATCGGTATCGGTAGTGAGTGCTTGACACAGACTGGGAACCACTTCTGCATCTGCTAAATGTCCTAACGTCAGGGCAGCTGAACGCCGCACATTCTCATCGGGGTCAGACATCAAGGCGATCGCAGGTTGGCAGCGTTCCACTTGATTGAGATAGCGTAGCGTTGTCACTGCCGCTTCCCGTAACTGAGCATTTTCCGACTCAAAGAACGGCAGCACGTAGGGCAAAGACTGAGCATCGTGAATCTTCCGCAACAGAATTAACACATTCAGTTGCATATTTGCGTCATCTCGATGCAGGGCATCTAGCAGCAGCAACAGGTGATCGGGGGAAACTAATTCGCCCAATGCGGATAGCGCTTCTTCCCGAATCTCCTCATCGCTTGAAGCCAGACATTCTACTAAAGCCGGAACTGCCTTGGGGTTGGCTAACTCCCACAGTGCCGTCACTGCAAGCTTTTGCACAGCTATGCTCTCATCTTGCAGGGCTGTAATCAAGGGTTCCAGAGCATCCTCATCGCCCAAATGTTGCAGCATTTTGACGGCAACTAGGCGATCGCTAGCGTCGGGCGATCGCAGCATTTCCAACCCTTGGTTCAATTCAGTATCAGCAGACATCATTATTCCTCTATCGCAACAAAAAGGGAATTTGAACCGTAATCGCGTTGGTGGGACACTCCTTTTCACAAGGCAAGCAAAACCAGCACTCGTCGTATTTCATATAGGCTTTGCCCGTTTCTGGGTTCTTCGCTAACACATCGAGGGGACACACTTCAATGCAAGCGGTACACTTTTCTAAGCATTTCGATTCATCAACGATTACAGGTACGTCAACTCGTTGCGTTGTTAAAGCCATAACTCTCTCTCTAATTGTTAAAAACCAACAAACTTAACGCACCGCCACATCATAAACTTCTCGTTCAATGTCAACGTCCACCACATAAGGCTCAACCGGACGCTTGAACAAAGTCATCTCGCCTGATTCGTCTTTCTTGAGATTGACGTGGCAGAACCATTCTTCATTGTTCTTATCGGGATAATCCACGCGGTAATGGTAGAGTCCCCAACGGCTTTCCCGACGATACAGCGAGGCGCGTGCTGCCATCTCAGCACAATCGCGAATAAAGTGAACCTCCATGCAGCGCATCAGTTCATGGGGGTCGCTTGCACCCATTATTTCTAGGGTTTCGTGATAGCGCACAAAGTTCCTCAGCCCAATTTCCATCTTGTGGTCTACTTTGGGAGGCTGTAGGTAGTCATTGACCAACCGCCGTAATTTGTACTCCACCTGCGTATGCGGCACGCCATTCGGGTTGTTCAACGGGGCATAAATCCGTTGTCTTTCCGCCTCTAAAACGTCAGCATCGGGTTCAAGATGCTCTAACCCTTCGATATAATCCACCGCATTCGTACCTGCCAACCGACCAAAGACAAACGCCCCAATCATGTAGTTGTGGGGAACGCTTGCCATATCTCCGGCTGCATATAACCCCGGAACCGTCGTCTCCGCTTTCTCATTCACCCAGACCCCAGAAGCGCTGTGACCGCTACACAGACCGATTTCCGAGATATTCATCTCTACGCCATTCGTGCGGTAGTTTTCGCCTCTTCCTTCATGGAATCTGCCTCGGCTGGGTCGTTCATTCGCCCATAAAATAGACTCAATTTCTGAAATGGTGTCTTCATCTAAGTGAGTCATCTTCAGTTGAACTGGGCCTTTACCAGAGTTCAACTCCTTCCAGATTTCTAGCATCATCTGACCGCTCCAGTAGTCGCAACTGATAAAGCGGTGTCCTTCAGCATTGGCGGTGTAAGCGCCAAACGGACTGGCGACATAGGCGCACGCCGGACCGTTGTAATCCTTCATCAGAGGGTTAATTTGAAAACACTCAATATTGGTGAGTTCTGCGCCTGCGTGATACGCCATTGAGTAGCCGTCACCCGCATTGGTGGGGTTTTCGTAGGTGCCGTAGAGATAGCCGGAGGCGGGTAAACCTAAGCGTCCGCAGGCTCCCGTACACAACACGACGGCTTTTGCTTGAATCACCACAAAATCGCCGTTTCGCACATCAAACCCGACTGCACCTATGGCGCGTCCGTCTTTAACTAGAACGCGAGTTGCCATCACCCGATTTGTGACTTTGGCTTTGTGGCGCTTAACTTGTCGGGTCAAAATCTGTTTGAGGTCTTTTCCTTCGGGCATCGGGAGGACATATTTCCCCACGCGATGCACTTGCTTTAAGTCATAGTCTCCTTGGGCATCTTTTTGGAATTTAACGCCCCAACTTTCTAGTTCTTGAATGACCTCAAAGCCCAGTTTCCCAGTTTGGTAGACGGCTTTTTGATTGAGGATGCCATCGTTGGAAATCGTAATTTCGCGAACATATTGCTCTGGGGTAGAATTACCAGGAATGACGGCTGTATTGACCCCATCCATACCCATTGCGATCGCTCCACTGCGACGGATATTCGCTTTTTCTAAAATCAGCACTTCTCCGTCAGGATTTGCCTGTTTTGCTTTGATGGCTGCCATCGTTCCCGCAGTACCACCACCGATGACAAGAACATCGGTCTTCATCCATTGAGTATCCACTCTTGACTCCTCTTCAGTTAGCAAAAACTTTTATAACTTTGTACGAATAAATTCACTAAGTCTGCTTTTTTACCTTTTTTTATATTAGAGAAGAGAATTAAAAGTCACAAGCTTTTTTGTAACCAAAAATACCATCTATTCATTCGTGTTTTTTATGATCTTATAAATTAGCTTTATTCATTCATTAAGCTGTAAAATAAAAATTTCAATTTGGGGGGTTAGAGAACGTGGAGGTTTATCAAGTTAAAGTATTTCTGGAGGTAGCTAGGCACCTCAGTTTTACTGAAGCCGCTGATGCTCTAAATCTGACTCAGCCTGCGGTCAGCGCCAAAATAAAATCCTTGGAAACTGAACTAGGAACTGACCTGTTTTATCGTCTTGGTCGTAAGATTCAGCTAACCGAGGTGGGACAGTTTTTATTGGAGGAAGGGCCAAGACTGATTGAGGTTGAAAATCAATTGTTTGCCAAAGTCGAAGAAATCAAAAAAGGCAAATTTGGCAATCTCAAAATCGGCTGCACAGCCGCGATCGCTAATGGATGGCTACCTGAAATTCTCTTCCAGTACCGTCAGCAGTATCCTGGGATTCAGACTCAGTGTGTAGTATTTGACTCGGCTGAATTTCTCTATCGAGCCATTACCAGCAGTCAGATTGATATAGGAATTTCAGATATTAGTTTTGCAGAGTTCTCGGAAATATCAGCAACCCCAATTGCTCCCATTCACTATTCTTTAGTTGTTTCGGCAAATCATCCTGTAGCGAATCAAACCTGGTTGAGTTTGAAAGAGCTGCAAAAAGAGCGATGGGTGATGCTAAATACTGGCTCTCCTAGTCGTTTAGTCTTTGAATCTCGGCTAACTGAATTAGGGATAAACTTTTCGGATTTTGCTCAAGTTGAAACTGTTGATACTCTGAGTTTGATGCGAACCTACATGATGCAGGGGAATTATTTAGGATTTGCGTCTAACTTTGAATTTAAAGCTGAATGTGAATCGGGAATGCTCGTTGCAATTCCCCTGCAAGAATTTGCCTTATCCGGTAATGTTTTCCTAGTGTTACCCAAACGATTAAGCCAATCTGCGATCGCAGACTCATCATCACAAAATCGGCGATCGCGCAACTCCAGCCCGATGCAAAAGTTCGTTGCTCTGGTTGAGAACCGTCAAGAGCAACAGCCAGCCTCTGTTCGTCCTCATGCAACCCCAGTGCGTTTGCGATCGCCTAACCTAATCATTCGTTCCAACTCCCTGCAACATCCTGAGACAATTGATTTAGCGATCGGGATTCAAAACAGCACGATTCCAACAGTAACGGCGGGCTTAGTGATTCAGCGCTTAGGCTTGCTAGAACACTTCTTACCCAAAGAAGGGCGATACAGTTCTACCCAATACCGCATTCACTGGTGCGATTTTTCTACAGGAGCACCCATCATTCAGGGGTTACACTCCGGACAACTAGATATTGGCGTTTTAGGGGATTATCCCTTGTTACTGAGTGCTATCCAGCAAAATAATTCCAGTAGTGAAACTCGACAGACGCGACTAGTGAGCTTTGTTTCGACGAATCCCGATGGTTCCTGTAATGCCGTAATTGTTCCCAATAAGTCCAAACTGCAAAGTATTGAAGACTTGCGAGGAGGCGTGATTGCGGTTCCTTTCAGTTCTTCTGCACATGGGATGGTGATGCGATCGCTCAATTCTGCAAACTTACTTAACGAGGTTAGGCTTGCTTCCCTAGAGAACTCCAACATTACACAGCCCTTTGGTTATTCAATTCAGGCAGATGGGTATGCTCATTTTGCTCCCTTTCACGATATTGCCTATCGTCAAGGCAAGTTTCGTTATTTGCCAGGTGACAATTTGAATGTGTTACCGGCTTTTCATGGTGTAGTGGTGAGTGCAGAGTTAGCAGAACAGTATCCAGAAGTTGTAATCGCTTACCTAAAAGCCTTAAGCGCTGCCCAATATTGGTATACCATTACGCCCTCAGCGCTTTCTCTGATCAGCCAGTGGACAAACCTGGATGCCGAAATCGTCTCCCAAATTCTCAGCAATGTCTATCACCAGAATCAACCTGGGCGTTTTTTCTGCGAGATGATGATTCGTCCCGACTGGATTACTCAACACATTGCCCAACTGCGTCTAGTTCCCGGAAATGAAGGACTAGAGACAATTAACCTCGATCGCTGGATTCAAACCGAATTTCTCCATCAATCTCAGAACTTAAGCAGTTAGTAAAAGGGACAACAAAGGACACGGCAAGCCGCTATCGAAAGCAACACACTTGGGCTGTACGAGCAGTACAAATATGGTTGGCTTTAATCAACCCAACTCCATACTCTTGAGAGTTTCTTCGCGAATCAATTCAAAGACTTGCCGATTGAGATTCACAAAATCCGGTGAAAGCATCGTATCTATATGGCGGGGTCGAGCGAGATTCACCACAACTATTTCTTTGATATGCCCTGGACGAACGCCCATAACCAGAATGCGATCGCTCAAAAAGATGGCTTCTTCAATATCGTGGGTGACAAAAATAACCGTGGATTTCAAATCGCTCCAAATGTTCAGCAGCAACTCCTGCATCATGTGCCGAGTCTGAGCATCCAAGGCTGCAAACGGTTCATCCATCAACAATACTGAGGGTGAATTTACAAGTGCCCGCACAATGCTTGCACGTTGTTGCATTCCTCCTGATAGCTGATGAGGATAAGAATGACGATGCTTATACAAGCCGACTCGGTCTAGGTAATTATTTACCAATTCAGTCCGTTCTACTCTGGAAATACCCTGAATTTTTAAACCAAATTCCACGTTCTCAAAGGTGGTCTTCCAGGGTAGGAGCGAGTATTGCTGAAAGACAAATCCTCGATCGGCTCCCGGTCTTTCAACTGGTTGCTCATCCACTAATACCTGTCCCCTTGTTGGCTTCAGAAAACCAGCAATCAAGTTTAGAATCGTTGACTTGCCGCAGCCCGATGGTCCCAACAAACAGACAAATTCACCAGGATTAATTTTGAAGTTTGTTGATTCTAGAACCAGCAAAGGCCCGTACTGGTCTCGTCGCTTAAAGGCAACGGATAAATCTTTAACTTCAACTGACCCTTTCGCCAAGGCGCTAACCTGCTTTTTTGCTAGGGTTGCCACAGCCTCTAAACCTCCAAAAATAGGCAACTTGAATATTCATTTTCAGGGAACTACACACCCTGCTTTTTCATTACTCGCCAAGGCATCAGCAACTTCGTTAAGAGATCGACAATCAGCGTGCTTATCAAACCCATCAAACCAATCAGCAGCATTCCCATCACGATTGGTGGATAATTCGATGTAACATAAGACTCCCAAGTTAGATAACCCACTCCAAACCGACCCGCCAAAATTTCAGCTGTTACCAAACAAAACCAGGCATTTCCCATACCAATAACCAAACCGCTGGCAATGTTGGGCATCGCTCCTGGCACCACAATATCTTTAAAAATGTGCCACTGTTTAGCTCCCAAACACTGTCCTACTCGCAGCAGCACTATATCCGTACTTTCTACTCCCCGAATTGTACTAATCAAAATTGGGAAGAATGCGCCTAAAAATGTGATGTACACCATTCCTGACTCTGCATTGGGAAACATGAGAATTGCCAGCGGTATCCAGGCGACGGCGGGAATTGGTCTGAGCAACTCCAATGGAATAAAAACTAAATCTTCAATCTGCCGAAACCAGCCAATCAAAATGCCCAAGCTAACGCCCAGAATAGCCGCAATTCCAAATCCCAGCAAAACTCGTTGAAGACTGGCAGTAATATGCACAGCGGCATTGCCAGAAAAGAATTCAACCGTTGCATTCCAAACTTCAACTGGAGAGGGTAAAAAGGTGAAATTGATGAAGAAATTGAACTGAGTGACGCACAAAAGCTGCCAGATTCCAAAGAATAAAACAATGGAAATTGCTCGCTTTAAATTGCGGCTTTTGAGCAGTGCCAGAATTATAAGCGCTAATTTTGACAAGGAGCGCTGCTTCAAAAATTTGCTACTCAGTACACTGTACTTCTCTCCTTTTGTCTTTCGTGCCGATTTTGGAGATACAGCCATTACAAACCTCTCATTTGAATCAATATAGTTCTATCGTTGCGATCGCTCCCCTTCATTCATCGCGCAACCGCTAAATCCTTTGACTGCGTATTTTTAGCATAAAGCTGTTGCAACTCCTGGAAGCTTGCAACCTTTGCTCCAGCTTTACCAGCAAATGCTTGTGCATCTTTTTCTAGTAAGAACGCAGATACCTGGTCGCCATTCCGAACATAGAACGAATTTTGAGCGAATAACTTCCAACCTTTGTCGCGATCGTGTACGAAGGCTACAGCCGCTGTCTTGCCCTCAGACTTGAGCTGTTGCAGCTTTGTCAGCATATTCTTGATTGAGGTAAAACTGAGAACTTTATCTTCTCCTTCTACCCAAATCTGAGCTGCTAGTTTTGGATCTTGAATCGATTCTTGAGTGAGTGCATCATTGCCACGAATCAAATTATCCGCCGACTTAGCCACATCCTGTTCGCTAATGTTGCTCTCTTTGAGCGCTTGTTTCAGGTAACTATCGTCCGTCCAACTTACAACATCATCTGGGTTCACGCTGGCATCTAATTTTCCAATCTGCTTCAACGTCGTTACGCTATTTTTGAGCGCAGTAATTTGGTATGGTTGAATTCTCGGATCGAGCTTTTGAATACCCGATGGACCGAGGAACATATAAAAGATTTCTTTCTCAACCCCTGTCCATTTCTCTAACTTCGCACTAAGGGCTTCTGGTTGTTCCCGGAAACGCTGATTCGCCTCCAACATTGCCCTTAGATAAGCCACCACAATTTCGGGATTTTCTTTCGCAAAGTCCGAGCGCACCACAACTCCATGAAAGGTAGGAGTTGCCGTTTGTGCACCATCGTAAATCTTGCGAGCAAAGCCTCTAAAGGGAAACAACTCACCATAGGGCACAAAATCTGCATGAGCATCGATCTGACGGCTCCTCAGGCTGCTACCACCTACTTCTGGTGATTGACTCACTAACGTCACGTCTTTCTGTGCATCAATGCCTTCATTCTTCAGCGCCCGCAGCAGCATCCCATGCGCCGAGGTTCCGAAGGGAACTGAAATGGTTTTCCCCTTCAAGTCTGCTAGTTTTTTGTAAGGTGTATCGGTGGGGACAACAACCGCATTTCCGGCTCCAATCGGGCTGTAGGCAAGAGATGAGATCAAAACAGTCTTGACGCCATTGCCTTTCTTCTGAAATGTCGTCAGGTTAATTGTTGCCGGAAAGTCCGCCATGTTGCCGATATCAATTTGATTCGCCAACATTTTGTTGGTAATTGGTGGAGCTGATGTAGAGCTAGACCACTCAATTTTGTACTCAACATTTTGGTATTTTCCTGTTTTTGGCAGATACTTTTCCAGTAGCTTTTCTTCTCGGATGACTGCACCACCTGTCACGGTGTTAATGGTTTGGTCTTGGGTACCGATCGCAATCCGAATCACCTTTTTGCCAGAGGAACTACCTGAAGTATTTGCTGAAGTATTTGCAGAAGTGTTACTACAAGCGCTGGTAAAGGTTAAGGAAACAACTAGCAGAGAAAAAAGAACACTCTTTAAAGACAATAGTTTGATATGCATACGACTCCATTCCCGCATTGAATCTACTGCCCCACTTGTTTCACGCAAATCATGTTGGAGCAGTAGCTAGTTTAATCTCCGGTTTATCGGTCGGAATACGACTGTTTTAACAGAATGCCATAGTCAAACACCGAAGACAAGATGTAATCCCCGGTTTATCGATAGACTTTTCGTATTTATAGATAGATTTTTTGAATTGAAGCTGCCAGATTTGGAAACTCGCGCTGGAGGGAAGCACCTTTTAAGATGCTGGCTATGCCTCGCGACGCCTATTCAACCTGCTTTTTATCAATTCCCGCGATCGGCTATAACGCTCAACGTCATTGAATCAATACGGCTGGTCAAGCGGATCGAGTTTCCGGAGGAAGTCCCAGTCTAGGAGACTCCCTCGCCACGACAGTGCAATTTGTAGGGGGAGCAGAATGAGGTGTCCTCCTGCATCAGGTTGCCCTTGTCCAACAGAACAACGCCCCAATTTCCAACCGACGATAAGCCGACTATAAATAAAGGGATAAGCCGGACAGGATCTTAACTCTTTCGTTTCTCTGCGGCGGTGTCGAGGGGAAGGCGAATACTGAAAGTTGCGCCTTGACCTGGAGTGCTAGTAGCCGTAATCGTGCCGCCGTGTGCTTCCACAATCCGTCGCGCGATCGCTAACCCCAAACCCGTTCCGCTGCCTTTGCGCGAGGGATCTGCTGTATAAAATTGTTCAAAAATGCGGGGCAAATCGCTCTCTGTGATTCCGGTTCCCCGATCGCGAATTTTTACTGAAACCTGGGCACCCTCTGTATTGCTTGAGACAGACACTTTAGACTCTGGTACTGAGAACTTAATCGCGTTGTCCAATATATTTAGAAAAGCTTGCAATAGTCGTTCTGGATCGCCTTGGATTTGAACATCCGCAACCTCCACGCTGATGCCAACTTCCTTGGCTATCATGCGGGACTCCATTGCTCGCACCGCCCGTTCGATTAAGTCTCGCAGCTTTAGCGGTTGCTGTTCTAGTGGCGTTACGCCAGCTTCGAGTCGTCCTAAATCCAGCAGATCCTTAATTAGCCTGGACAGGCGCAGGGTTTCATCCTGTGCAGTCTGGATGAAGCGATCGCGTAACTCCGGCTCCTCAGCCGCTCCATTGGCGAGTGCTTCTAGGGTGACATAGACGTTGCTAACAGGAGTCCGCAGTTCGTGGGACACATTTGCGAGGAATGCCCGCCGCTCTTTATCTAAGGAAGCCAGCCGTTCGCTCATGCGATTCAATTCACTGGCTAATTGACCCACTTCATCATCTTGATGAATGTTCAGCTTCTCACCTAAATGACCCCCACCCACCTCAATTGCAAAGTGGCACATCGCCTGAATCGGTCTGGCAATATTACGGGCAAGGCTTTCGCTAATCAGCGCACAAAGCAAGAGCGTCAAGAAGAGCGTTCCAAGAACGGTGAAAATGACGCGGCGAAACTGACGCTGAAACTGTTCTAAAGTGATCGACATCCGCAGCGCACCGAGCAGACGACCCTTCCGAAATATCGGTCGCACTGCATACACTCGGTCATCGTTGGATAGAATCCCTTTTGCTACCCCTTGCGTCGGCTGATTTTGTAGCGCTTCTCTCACGCCAACAACAGCTAACCAGTTAGGGACTTGCCGATCTAGCTGGGGGGCGGAGGTGAATAGCAGGCGACCATCAGGTGCAAAGACGCGCAGGGTGACTGCTTCCGGTGAACCGTAGCGTTGCACTAGCACTCTTACCCGCTCAAGATTATTTTCCTCTAAAGCGTCAGCGACGCTCTCGCTGAGGGCTGTTGTCCAGGAATCTAAATCAGCCTGTCTCGTCCTCATGAAATAGGCATGGAAAGAGAACAGAATATAGCTTGCCAGAATAGAAGTTCCTAATGCGGTGAGTGCTAAATAGGTAACTAACAGTTTCCGGTAAATTGAATTCCATCTGATATGAATTGCTAACCAGCTCCTTGAATTTTTCAAAGGTGCAACTTCAATTTTTTTAATCTCCCTGTAGAGACTGTTGACCCACAGCGCGACCCCGGAGAACAGCTTTTATGCGTGCGAGAAGTTCGCGAGTGTTGAAGGGTTTGGTGATATAGTCATCTGCACCCGCTTCTAATCCCCAAACTTTGTCAATATCTTGGTCTTTAGCTGTCAGCATCAAAATCGGGATATTAGAAAATGCTCGGATGCGCCAGCAGAGTTCCATCCCATCAATGCCCGGTAGCATCAAGTCCAAAATAATCACGTCCGGCACTTGCTTGTGGAACAACTTGAGTGCAGTCTGCCCATCCCCTGCGGTTGTCACCTGATAGCCTTCTTTAATTAAGGCGTAGCTGAGACTGGCACGTAATGCCTCTTCATCATCGATCAGTAAGACGTGTGGCATGCTGAGTTGACCTCTTCGTTCAAGTGTACCAGGTTGAGTTATTCCCTTTTGAATTTTAGATTTTGACTTTGAGCTTTTGAAATCTACCAATAGATAGTTTCTAAAATTAATCTTTTGTCCATTTAAAGCTAACGGGGATGAGTTTAAACGGAAAATGAAAATAGCGATCGCGTGCAGTCAGAACAACACCTTTACCGAGCAACTGCTATAGAATCTTACTGAATGGTTCGGGAAGGTCAGGTACCCGACTTTTTTTAGAGCAGTCAGGTATCTGAAGGGCTGGCTCACAACTTCAATAAGATTGCTAGATTTTCTAGTTAGGTTCAACCGTCGTCTATTTCGACTAGCTTATTTCTTGACGATAAACCCGATTTGATAAAAATTCTTGATTTTGATATGTTAAATTTTTTAGAGAGTATTTGAATTAACTCTTCATTTGCCTTACCATCTACAGGTGGCGATTTTAAATGAACCGTGAGGCTACCGTCCTCAGCCTCCTCAATGCTTTAGTTTTTTGAATTGGGTTTAACCTTTACTTGCTTCTTCATCTGGCTGGGGTGATGGTAATCTGGTTGTAGCTATCATGCGAGTTAACGATAAATTTCATAACCATAGCGATCGCTCAACACAGGTTTTCGTGTAGTGTAATATACAAATATCGTTCGTGTTAACTTCTGCCTGGAGATAGAAGTTTAGTTGGATTAGTCTCTAATATCTTTTATTTGAAAGGGCAAAGCTAAATCTACGAATTTAATCCATTGTCAATAAGTTTTGACGAAAAAAATTCATCCAGAAAAATTGATCTAAAATTGCTAGATGAGTAGATAGTACGACGATATTCTAAATTTTAAATGCTCGTGTGGCAACCGCGTAGCGGTTGCCACACGAGCGATCGATTTTTGGCATCCACTGAACCAACTTCACTCTTTTACAACACCACACCAGCATCTTCATCAACTGGATTCCTAACATGACAAAATATAACGTTAGCAATAGGAAGTGGCAAAAACTATCTTGCTGTAAAATTCATCAAGATGATTTATATTTAGCTGAATCTGGACAGCAAGATTCTGAAATATATCAGCCAAATATAATAACTAAAACAGATTATCTGCTCAGCAAATCATCTAGGCTGATCGGCGAAAGTCAGGATCTAATCGCTACAAGTGAAGCGCTAATCGCTACAAGTGAAGCGCTAATCGCCACAAGGAAAAAGCTGCTCGTACAATCCAAGCAACTAATATATAGATAAGTAGATACTACAACCCGTCCAAAAATTCGAGCGATCGCGTAGCACCTGCTACGCAGGTGCTACGCGATCGCTTTCACCTTTAAAATCTACTAGTAAGTTCAAATTTTGTCTTTTACAATACCTGCTAACATCTCCGTTAACTGGATTCAGAGCATGACAAAACACAAACTGAGCAACAGGAAGTGGCAAAAATCAACTTGTTTTGAAGTTCCCCCATATCCTTTAGATTTGGCAGAATCTAAACAGCAAGATTCTGAGATAACCCAGCAAAATATAACAACCAGAACAGACTATCTGCTCAGCAGATCGTCTGAGCTTATCTGCGTAAGTCAGGAGCTAATCGCCACGAGCCAAGAGCTGATATTACTATCCGAACAGCTAATCACCCTAAGCTTGATGCTGAAAGAAAACAGCTTGATGCTGAAAAGCTGGCGAGAAAGATCAAAAGTTAAATCAAGGTTAGGGCATCCGGTTCGGGTTAATTCAGTTACATCTGATTAGCCATCAAACACAGGCTAAAAACTACTGAAAATTCTCCCTCATCTAATCATCCTATCTATTTATCCGAGCGAATCGGGGTTTTATCTTTGTAACCTCTAACAATTTGCTGTAACCATAGCCACCCGATGATGCAACCGAGCAGATAATGGGGGAAATCCCACCAAGAAAAGGTGGTTCCAAGCAACAGTTTGCCCAGAAAAGTCGAGCGAATCGAGTCTAAAACAGGCTGGTGCCACAGTTGCAGAAATTCGATCGTACAGGTGATACCGAATACCCAAATTGGAATTTGGTTGATTGCTTTGCGACTCGGAAACAGGAAAAACCCGAACAAACACCAAAATATTTCGTATAAGATATCACCTGAGAAATCGTTGACCCAGCCGCGACCGAACCCAGTGTATCTCTTGGAGAGCAATCCCAGGGGCACAATAATCAGCAGCGAGAGGATAATCCGCTTGATATATTTGGCGTCTCGAAGCATTGGCTACACTTCCAAGCAGTTCTCAGTTCTGTATTCTATAGAACCCATTTGACATCTTTTGCTGGGGTGCAAGGCTTTGAAGTAAGCCGTTACTTTGCGATCAATGATAGAGCTTGCTTAAACTCGACTATTTTTTGCAAGAACCGGGATAAAACCAGCTAGCTGCAAGGCTTTTAGTTTCAGGAATAGATCTCAAATGGGTTCTATACATTTAGACTAAAGCCGCGCCAACGAGCAGGCTTCTGCATCCAACTGAGCTTCATAGCACACAGAAGAGTTCAATATTTCCTTCTTAAGTAGGAGATTAATTTATATCCTAGTCGTTATTGATTACGCAATCTTATATAAATTTTTTATACTTAGACGATCTAATACTCAAGGTAGAGTATAAAGGTATACCAAAAATTATATTCTTAGTTTCTAAAGCTGAATATTGTTGGGAGAATAATAGTCATGAATAATCAAACAGATAACGTAGACAGCAGTCAACGAGTTGGTGAAGATAACTACGATCGGGGGATTGTACCTGCTGAAACCGCAGCACGTAGAGAAAGAGAGGGGAATGCATTTAAAACAACTCCCGGAAAAGATGATGAGGAAAAATCCCCTACTAACGATCAAACAAATGATGGAAGTATCGATACTACAGATGGCTACACGGTAGACAAAGAGGGTCTTTTAAATAACTATGCCATCGAACCCGAAATGTATGTGAACGAACCTGGAGACTTAAAAGCCAAAGAAGAAGCCGAGGCTGCCGAACGCGCTGAAACTGTCTCAGAATTACAGGACGATGAAGAAGGGAAGCTGACGATGGAAGGTGACAAGCGTCATCAAGGGCCAGGATTGATATAACGCAGAAAAATTTAGCTTTTGCGGCTTCTACCTTTTAGCGATGCTAAACAAGTGTAGAGGAAATTTTTAAATTAATTGGCAGGCGACGTGGATGTCGCCTGCTTATTTTTTCTATCTATTTGAATCCCCGTAGCCGATCACAGCAACTTTATGCCGATAGACTAGCTCGGCTCCGTACCAACCCGACAAACCGAGAAGGGTTGCCACAATAATTGAGATTGTAAGCCCTGTAGGCAATATGGCTCCTGAGGTATTGCCCCAACGGAGTGCAAAGTTGGCAATTGTCAGCCCTAGGGCGGCGACATTCAGTACCATGTGTGCCCAGCCAGCACTGCGCTTGCGAACTCGTTCAATTCTCAGAAAGTCCATCATGCCGCTTAGGGCTGCAAGCACCCCGCTTGCCAAGCCAATGCCGATTAGCCAAAAGGAGGCTTGTGCCCAGAAGAGATCTTTTGTCCACCAGTAGGCGAGATCCGCTGCTGCTGGCGTGGTCAAAAAAGCAATGGGAAAGGTGACGATCAGTGGATGCAGGGGATGTCCTGCGATCGCGACTGTGCTCGTCACCCCGCTATCTTGATAATCGGTCTCATCACTTTCAATCAGCGGCGGGATATTGGGAGTTTGTGTCATGTTCTTCTCTATGGATTCTAGGAGTTAGACGAGTGAAAGCAAGCGATCGCTGTTGGCTATTAGCTTTGGGTTGCCGATCTTAACCCCCTCGATTAACGGCAAACAGCGAACCGCAAACAGTTCATCACTAGCCTGAAGGAATTTGCTCCACGCGCGCTTCCGCCAAAAGCGTCATTTTTCCCGATTCTAGATTTAATTGTTTGATGCGAAGCGACATTCCTTGCAAATCGAAGTTGCTCAGGTTCAATAGTTCGCTCGATTTTTCTAATAGCGCCGCCGTCAGTTCCGGGGAGAGTTCCTTGCCTTCGGTATACTCAACGTCTTCCAGATTGACCTTCTGCCCATTTGCACCAACTCGGGGCACTGCTGTAAAGGCAATTTGCGTGGTTTCTCCAGATTCGCGTAGCAGCACGTCGGCACTCAATGCAATTTTGTTCTCACCAGGTAGGCGAAAATCTACCTTTTTAGTGTCAATAGTCATCGGTTGTCCATTGACTGATACCTGCATACTTTGCAGCTTACTACCGACAAATTCCGAGTTGAATGCCCGGTTGATGTCTGCTTCCGTCAACACAACATGGGTCGTTGCATCAGTAGGTTTGGTTAATTCAATTTTGCCAAAAGCAGCGCTGAGGGGATTGATGGAGATGCCACGCATTTCCATTTTCATTTCCTCCATCCGGAGGTCTTTGTTCATCACCAAACCTTCACCTTCAACGGTGACTGAATCCACCTGTCCCTGAACCATTTTCAGTGGATCGCTCTGGATATCTACCGCTAATTCTTCTACTTCATCGAGTTGGCTAGATAATCCTATTTCCGCTGCTTTGTTAAGTGCCTGCTGCCCCAGAGAAGCATCCTTATTCGTCGTCACGCCCTGTCTCCTGCCCTTGTCTTAATTGAGTCTGTTATTGAGTCAATCTAGCGACCCGTATTAAGAAGTGTATCTGCCTGATGGTGGAATGGTGACAAAGTGATCGGCTATACACAAATTTAAACTCAATATTTCATTCTTAAGATAGTGGCACAAAACTGTTTTTATAATAACTAGCTTGTCAAATCTCCGTCATCAAAGTTCAGGCTATTTTAACTTTTCAAATATGATTTACGATAGATGCCGAATAACCAAAACAAGAATATACTAATCCAACCAAAAAAAAGAAAAGTCCTAAGGTTTTGAATCTTTTCTATCTTTGGATAGAGCTAATAAAAATTGGACGTTATAAAAAGGATAAATAAGGGGGATCTCTCAAAAGAGAGATGAATCTACTCGACAGAGATGACTATCTTCGAGATAGATTCCGATCCTATGATTATTGAGTGGAGAACAAAAGAATGGTAACGACACTAGATGATACCAAGCGCATAGCGATTGGCATGAAGTTGGCAGATATGAAAGCGCTGCAAAACTTGCTAATTGCTAACGAGCAAAAGTTCATCTCTGCGCTCGCCGATGATGATCTTCGCAAGCGCATACAAGATATGCTTGATGACGATCAGAAAAACCTCGGTGTTCTCGATACTGTAATTATTCAGTACGGTGTCAAAGCCGAACCCAAGGAATCCACAACCAAGATAATTGGTGAAGCTCAGAAACTAATGGAAAGTTCTGAACTGACTTTGTTTGAAAAAGTATCTCAGCATGAATTGCTTAAGCATAAGCAAACCATGACGGGTCTACTGATTCACAAAGCTGCTCAAGTAGTTGGTGCTGATGTTGAAGCTGCCATTACTCCCTTGAATACCGTTAACTTTGAGAACCGCGCTCACCAAGAGCAACTGAAAGGTATTCTGGAAATTCTGGGTGTTCGCGAACTAACCGGACAAGAAGCCGATCAAGGACTGTGGGGACGGGTTCAAGACGCCGTTGCCGCATTATCAGGGGTATTTGGTAGTGCTGTCACCCAAACCTCCGACCGTTCTGATATGACTATCGGTGAAATTCTTCGCATGGATCACAGCAAGGCGAAGACCTTGTTTATGGAAATTGAGAATTCCAACGACGCTCAAAAGATCCAAGAATACTTCGGTCAGCTTTACAAAGACTTGATGGCTCACGCTAAAGCCGAAGAGCAAGTTGTTTATCCAGCAGTGCGCTCCTATTATCAGGACACGCAGGATCTGTATAACGAGCAAGCTGAGCAAGCTCGGATGCTGGATGAAATTAAGGCGATGAGTCCTTCTTCTTCTGAGTTCAAAGCGAAAGTTCGTCAGCTAAGCGACGCTACCAACCATCACATTAATCAAGAAGAGAACGAGATGTTCGCTAAGCTGCGCGATAATTTCAGCAGCGAGCAGCAACAACAAATGGCAACCGAGTTCAAATCTGTTAAGAGCAAGCTACAAGACCAGATGGCAGCTTCTAGCAAGTAGTAGTGCGCGCGAACAGAATTAACTCTGTAGGGAGGTTTGGAACGTAGTTTCCCTATAGTTAATAAGTGCGATCGCTAACTGCCATCGCTGGAAGAAAGCAATTAAATCTAGGAGGGTCTATAAGCTATCCTCCTAGATTTATTTTATTGACGAGTTAATTTTTCTTGAGCGCGTAACTTTACGTTTTCTATTGAAGGAATAAAGTATATTTATCATCTTTTAGGTATGAGATACCATTGGTTCAGCTCTCCAGCTTTTTAGAGAGGCCGAAGAACTCACGTTCACAAATCATTTACAGCGATATATTCTTTAAACTTGTTTAGATGAATTAACCAATATACTCAAGAACCCTAATTTTGCAAACTATCAAAAGTAGAAGTTTTAATAATTTGAATTCCAAATAAAAATCTATAAGTTAAAAGTATTTATCTCCTCTATAAACCATACTTTTGGATTCAGTCGCGGGAAAGATGAATTACCTTAAGAGATTGTGAGATTATTCATAAAGATTCAAAAATCATAATATTTCAAAGAAGGAACAAAAATGGTATCAACACTGGACGATACAAAGCGCATTGCGATCGCTCAAAAATTGGCAGACATGAAAGCGACGCAAAATTTAATCATCTCTAACGAGCAAACACTGCTCGGTTCCACTCCCGATCAAGATGTGCGCGATCGCTTGCAGAATATGCTCCAGGACGACCAGAAAAACCTGGGCGTTCTAGAAACGGTAATTGTTCAGTACGGCGTTCCCTCTGAACCCCACGAGACAGTTCAGGAATTTGTTCAGAAGACCCAAGAATTAATGTCTGGTGATAAGCTGTCTCTCTACCAGAAATTAGTTCAACACGAACTCCTGAAGCACGCTCAGGCGATGAGCGGTATCGTAGTTCACAAAGCTGCTCAAGTCGTGGGTGCTGATATTGAACTGGCGATTGGACCTTTAAATGCTGTTAACTTTGAGAACCGCGCTCACCAGGAACAACTCAAAGGACTGCTAGAACTCGTGGGTGTCCGCGAACTGACTGGAAAAGACGCAGATCAGGGACTGTGGGCACGAGTTCAAGACGCTGTTGCAGCCTTGTCTGGTGTGTTTGGTAGTGCCGTCACCCAAAACACCGATAAGCAAGATATGAACATCCAGACGCTCATCCGCCTGGATCACAATAAGACCAACACCATCTTTACAGAAATTGGGGCTACTGACGATCCTCAAAAACTCCAAGAGTATTTTGGGCAGCTCTACAAAGATTTATTGGCACACGCTCAAGCCGAAGAAGAAATCGTTTATCCCAGAGTTCGCTCTTTCTACGGGGACGACAATACTCAAGAGCTGTACGATGAGCAAGCCGAGATGAAGCGGATGTTGGATGAAATTAAAGCGATCAACCCTGCTTCTTCCAAAGACGAATTCAAATCAAAAATTAAGCAGTTGATGGATGCGGTTGGCGATCATATTCGTCAAGAAGAAAGCACGATGTTTGCAGCCATTGACAACAATTGCAGCACCGAACAAAAAGAGCAAATGTCTAGCGAATTCAAAGCTGCCAAGAGCAAAATTCAGCAAGAAATGGCAGCTTCGACGAAGTAATCGGAAGCACACTCAACCTCTAAAGCCATACCTCTCTAAACTTAACTGACGTTTGCACTCCCACTACTTACGTGGTGGGAGTTTTTTTGTTTCACTAGGTAAGTACACGCCCCCGCACTAGAAGGGTAGGTGTACATAAACAAAGCCTGCCTACGCAGACTCAACTAAAAATTCTTCAGCCTACGGGGAGCAGCTTTTGTACGCACAAGACCCACCTTTCAACGTATAGGCGTATACCCTAGGATGCATCCCATCGCTAACTTCTAACATCTATCAAAAAACCCGTTCTCTAACCAGAAAACGGGTTTCTATTCTTTCAAGAAAAATCGGTAGTCATCTCAGCGTTAAGCATTGACAACATCGCCACCGTTGGGATGCAAAATCTGACCGGACATATAAGAAGAGTCGTCTGATGCCAAAAAGACGTAGCTAGGTGCAACTTCTTCTGGCTGTCCAGCCCGTTGCATCGGCACTTGTTTACCAAAAGAGGCAACTTTTTCCTCTGGGAAAGTTGAGGGAATGAGCGGCGTCCAGATGGGACCTGGGGCG
Source organism: Trichocoleus sp. DQ-A1 (assembly GCF_039961955.1). NCBI lineage: Bacteria > Bacillati > Cyanobacteriota > Cyanophyceae > Leptolyngbyales > Trichocoleusaceae > Trichocoleus > Trichocoleus sp. DQ-A1. The sequence goes on along the minus strand of NZ_JAMPKE010000012.1, from coordinate 82,342 downwards.
ACGCCATTCACGCGAATTCCCTTTTCCACCAGAGATTTTGAGAGCGATCGCGTAAAGGCAACAATGGCCCCTTTAGTAGACGAATAATCGAGCAGCTGCTGATTCCCTTTATAAGCTGTCACCGAAGTGGTGTTGATAATCGCGCTGCCTTCTTTGAGGTGCTTGAGTGCAGCTTTCGTCAAGAAAAACATTGAGAAAATGTTAGTCCGGAACGTGCGCTCAAGCTGTTCGGCAGTGATGTCTTCGATGCTTTCTTGAGGATGCTGTTCGGCAGCGTTGTTAACAAGAATATCGAGTTTCCCAAGCTCCGCAACCGTATTTTCTACAGCCTGCTGACAGAATTTTTCGTCACCAATGTCGCCAGGAATCGTAATACATTTGCGCCCTTGTTCTTCTACCAGCCGTTTCGTTTCTTGGGCATCATCGTGTTCGTTCAGATACATGATTGCCACGTCAGCGCCTTCTTTGGCAAAAAAGATAGAAACTGCGCGACCAATGCCGCTATCACCGCCAGTAATCAACGCCACTTTATCGCGTAATTTGTTACTACCTTGATATTTACTATCGTCTGCCTTGGGGCTAGGCGTCATTTCTGATTCGGTACCCGGTCGATGGTCTTGATGTTGGGGTGGTTGTAGCTGTTGTTCTGCTGGCATTAGTGTGTCCTTAAACTGTGTCTAAAAAAATGAAATCCAGAGAAGATTTCTTGTTTCTATTCACCCAACACGCTAGCAACCCTCCAGATTGACTTAATCAATCTGGAGAGGGAAAAGAAAAGTGAATGTAGTTAACTTTTTGTTGTAAATTGACTGGGCAATTCTTTTTGATCGAGATCCGTAATCGGTGGGCCATTGAGTACCTCACCCGTAGGGCTGAAACGTCCACCGTGGCAAGGGCAATCCCAAGTTTTTTCGGCGTTATTCCAGTCAACAATGCATCCAGCATGAGTACACACCGGAGAAAGCGAACAGAGATAATCTGTCTCGTCGCGGTAGACGGCATATTTCTTCCCGTTGATGTCAAGAATTTTGCCTTCGCCTGGTGCTACGTCCGAGGGTTCGTTGCCCTCTGATTTAAAAAGCCGATCCGCTACAAAGTGCTTGGCGACGCCCAGATTCTCCGTCACAAACCGCTGGGCGCTGGCTAGGATATTCGCGCGATTGGGGTCGTAAAGGTCGCTCCAGGGATTCGTCCGTCCCAGAATCAAGTCGCTTGTTAGCATCCCGCCAACGGTGCCGAAGGTCATGCCGTTGCCAGAATAGCCGGTAGCAACGTAGATATTAGAATTCGCTGCGGTTTTCCCGATATAGGGTAGACCATCGACCGGCTCGTACAATTGAGCTGACCAGCGATAATCGATAGAGGCGACATCATAGAGCGATCGCGCATACACTTCCAAGCGCTCGAAACACGCCTCATTATCCACATCCTCACCCGTCTTGTGGTCTTCACCGCCAATAATCAGCAGGTCTTTGTAGCTGCGTGTATAGTGATACGGCTCCTCGGTATCCCAAAACAGTCCTGGCGGTAATGGCGATCGCAATCTCACCCCGATAACGTAAGAGCGATATGGGGCAATTTTCGTGGTCATTACATACAAGTCTGGGAGGCTGTTCAAATTATGAATCGGCGTATGAGTAGCAATAATCACATCTAGTGCCGTTACCGTCCCCTGTTCGGTAGAAACTCGACTCGGCTTGTCTCCGGTGATATCGACAAAAGATGACTGCTCAAAAATAAAACTGCCACCACCGTCAATCGCCTTCGCAAGCCCTTGGAGATAGGGAATCGGGTTAAACTGCGCTTGATTGGGGAACATCACCGCCGCTTCTATCGGAAATGGCAGTGGCACATCCTTGGTCAAAGCAGCCGGAATCACTAACTTGCTAACCGCTTCCGCCTCTGACTCAATTTCAGACACATCCTGGGATTTTTCAGTGTAAAGATATCCCGGCACTCGCTGAAAATCACAATCAATCTTCTCTTCTGCCACAAACTTAGCAATGCGTTCAATCGCCGCACGACTGGATTCTGCTACCAGCTTCGCATCCGTGTCGCCCAAGGAGGAAATCAGGTCTTGGTAGCGTTCGTCAGCAGCTTCGGTGAGGTGGGCAGTCGTATAGCCGGTGACACCACTGCCAATTTGCGATCCCTCGATTACTGCAACCCTTAATCCAGCGCGTTTCAATAGCAACGCAGCGGTTAAGCCAGTAATGCCGCCGCCTACAATGGCAACATCTACGGTAATATCACTGGTCAATTGCGGGTATTTTGTCCCTTCTGTAGTGTCGAGCCAAACAGAGACGGAGGTTCCTGGTAAATTCATTCAGCGTTCTCCTGAGACAGTATAAATTTTTATATCTAGCGCTTTACCTATTACTGGGATAACGTCTGAAGGCGGAACCTGGTATCTGTAATTAGAAGTAAGTAAACTCTGATACTTTTCCCAGCAGCAATCAACACATAGCTAGTTGATTTTCATTACAATAAGATATAAAAGTTTCTTTTTCAGCAGAAGTCAAGTTACCTTTTCGCAAGTTAAGTGGAAAGAATTAAAATGTCTAAATTTTTTAAGACTCTACTTTTATATAGTCCAGCCGTTTTGGGAATGGCCTTGCTGTTAGCAAACAGTGCAGTTGCACAGGAAGCGATTCCCAATAATCCAAATTCTCGAATGCCACCTCCAACAGAGCGTTATGGGTGTCTCAGTGGAAATGGCGATGGAACTTTTCAAGGCAATCGGCCTGTAACTCGGTATGAATTTGCTGCCGGTTTAAATGCCTGCTTAAATCAAGTTGAACAACTCATTGATAATCCTGCTGGAAATCGAGTTAATCAAGAAGGGTTAACGGTTCCAAGAAGCCAATTAGAAACCTATCGATTAGAGTTGGAGCGTTTGCGTAATCGAGTAGATAAGCTGGATACCCAGACAAGAGAACAGTCGAGCCAGTAGTTTTTTAAAAACAGAAAAAAAGAGACGGTTGTGATTGAGGAACTGGGTTGCTAATCCAATACTTCTCGATTAGTGATGTTACATGCAAAGAAAGCCCCCAAACCCTCTTTTAAAGCTACCGTATACGCACAAGACTTCTTTAACTTGCAAGTCCCGTTTTGATCCCCCAACCCCCCTTAAAAAAGGTGGCGAATTAAGTCAAAGTTCCCCTTAAAAAGGGGGATTTAGGGGATCAATCAACTTTTTGCCCCTTAACCAAAGATGTGCGTACACCGTAGCCTTAAAAGGGGAGCTAAGACCGAATCGCAAGTGTAGGTAGCGCTAAGACAAGTAAATTATCTAACTCCGATAGGATTGAGACCGTTAAACCGCAACCATTTCTTGATGCTCGATTTTCGTTCCCAAAAGTTTCAAGAATTCTGCCAACCAGTTAGGATGAGCAGGCCATGCAGGTGCCGTTACTAAGTTACCGTCAACCATTGCCTCGTCTGGTGGAATATGCACGTAAAGCCCACCTGCCCGGTTAACATCCGGGCCGCAAGCGGGGTAAGCGGTGCAACTTCTGCCTTCTAGCACTCCCGCTGCCACCAAAACTTGCAACCCGTGACAAATTGCGGCAATCGGTTTATTTGCTTCGGCGAAGTGGCGCGTGATTTCTAATACTTTCTGGTTCAAACGGATATATTCTGGCGCACGTCCACCAGGAACGACTAAGGCGTCGTATTCTGTCGCTTCCACTTCATCAAAGGTGGCATTTAAGGTGAAGTTGTGACCGGGTTTTTCACTATAAGTTTGGTCGCCTTCAAAGTCATGGACTGCGGTTCGCACCTTATCTCCAGCTTTCTTATCGGGACAAATTGCATGGACAGTATGCCCAACCATTTGTAATGCCTGGAAAGGCACCATTACTTCGTAGTCTTCAACAAAGTCACCGACGAGCATCAAGATTTTTTTTTCCGCCATTTTCCTAACTCCTGTTTGATTGCTTGGATGTTGCAGTCTGTGGCTCCATAATAGAACCCATAAACAGCAAACTTCCAGTATCATCATCCCGAATCGCGCAGAAAAACGGGCGGTCAACCACCATGCTAAAGGGAGGGTCGGGGGGACCGAATGAGGCTTCTATACCAGTTGCGGCGGCGGCTTCGGTTCCTTCTTCGTTGACTTCGAGAAAGGTTTTATGGATGACGCTGGCAATGGCAATGTCTTGGGCAGACATCTGCTGGAAACCTCCTTCAAAAGCCATTCCCATCCCCAAGGCAATCAGGGCATCATTGAGTGCTACTTCATACTCTAGCTGAAAGCGGGGTAAAACAAGTGTTCCTTCCTCTCGCCAGAATTGGTAAATCCATTGATTCCAGTTTTCAGCGTTCAGATTTTTGTGGAATGCTTGCAAGTTTGAGTCTTGATCTGGAAGGAAGATGTACATACTCACCTGTTCACTACCGTAGGGTAAATTAACCGCCTGAAAGTTCTTACCTTGGTAGTAGCGGTAGGTTCTGTGCTGAGACATCATCGGGTACTGTTTCTGCGTCCCATCAAGTAATGTAAAGGCTCTATCGTGTGTATTTTCTTTATCGAAAGGGCTTGCCCAAATACCTTTAAAATAGATAGCGTTAATTAGGATTAAAACGGTTTGAGGATCAAGCTTTTGGAGAATTGTCTCGATTTTGCCGTGGGTGTTTTCGCTTACCCAGTTGTTAATAGTTGCCAAAGCAGCGGAACTGCTAAAGTCCAGGTTGGTTACTTTTGCACCGTAGAACTCTTGGGTTCGCTTCAAAAAATCCCGTTTAAATTCCACATTCTGATTCGCCCAAAGCGAATTAGCGATCGCTAACTCCACCTCGTTATCCAGATTTTCTAGCGATTGTTTCAACTGTAAGTTAGCTTCGTTGACTTGTTGCAAGCTCATTTCTTGCAATTCCAGCGCGATCGCCATTGCCGCTTGTGTCTGCCCCACACTGCCGTTGTAGGTCATTGAGAGCGCGATCGCTATGCTTGCTGGAGAAACAAAAATGTTTTTGTCAGGCTCCTGCTTTGTAAGTTCCCTAAATAATTTAAAGGCAAATTGAGTATTCGCTGCGACAAGCTTGTTATTAACCATTGCATCGTTTCCAATAATTACAGCGAACCGGGAAATGAGCAGTTATCAAAAAACTTAAGGTAACTTGTAGCTAGAGACTCGCACGACTAACTCGCCATCGCGGGGATTGCGGCTAAAGATAAATGCGCCTTCTTCCTTTTCGCCTCCGGAGAGAAAGTCAATTTGTTGTTCGCCAGTTTCTTCAACTTTCCCATTAACCCGCAACTCGGCAATAATCTGGACTGATTCAGCAGTTTCTCCACCAGTATTCGTCACTTCAAAAGGGATGTAGAATTGCTCTTGAGTTTGACGAAGTTCTCTTTCCTTCGCGGTGACTGATAGAGTCGGGGGTTCATTTTTCTGGGTTGCCCAGTCATACAGCACCAGTCCTACGAGTAGCGCCACAATAGATGTCGCGATCGCAAAGGAAACCCATTCTGCAAGCGATCGCGGCGGTCGTTGCTGTTGGGATGAATCGCTATCTTGATTCGTTTGGCTCATGCTAGCAACCTTCCTGCTGCGCCACCTACAGTGGCTGGGAGTCCTAGTAACAATGTATAGCTCAACCACATTTGCCACGGATCGTCAAAGCTCAGCTGGTGGAAGAACCACAACATAAATGTGGCTGCCAGAAGCGACACTAAATAGGAGCAAACAGTTTCGCTTAAGGGACGTTGAAAAAGTCCTTGCTGTTGTTTCCGTTGTTGTTGATTAGTAAAGCCAGCCTGAAAGACAATCCCATAAGAAATTAACAGCGAGGCAACAATAATCGCAATCAGCCACGGAGGGGAAGAAGCAGCGACTAGCATGGGAATTTCGTCAGTAGGCGCAATGTTAAAGGCAATAATCGTGGCACCAATCAAAGTACCCCCAATATCTGCCAAGGTCGCATTGAGACGGGTTTTGTCTGGTTGTGGGGGATTTTCATCGCTGTTAGGAGATTGATAGCGATCGCCACTTAAAAAAGAACGCGCTAGCGCCACACCCAAAGCAAACGGTACACTCTCGAAGATTATTTTTCCTAATGCTTCACCCAAAGAGGTATCGAAGGTGATTTCGCGCAATAAAATTAGGATACTTGTCGCGCAGACGACGCCGATAGCGATCGCTTCAATGGTATCCATTACGGCTTCACCCGGTCGAATATCCTTATATTTGCGAAAGCCTTCGGTGCGATTGAGCAAGAAAACGACGATAAACGTGGCAGCGATCGCAGCTAGCATCACCGGCGGTTCCGTGAACGACCCAATCCACCAGACTTCCATCGTGTACAGTAGCGGAATTCCAAATAAAAACCCACCGGCGGCACCCCGAAGTAGGTCATCCCATTCTTTCGACCAAATTTTTTCGGGATTATGTTTTCGAGCGCGTTTAATCTTCATTAGGGGGGCATCGACTTTTCATCCGCTTATGCCAAGCCAAAAGTCATTCTCAAGCAACCAAGCCAGAGGCAATAACAGATGAAGCTAGCGGTAAGCCGTTCGTCAACTTATCCCTTAAATGTTATCAAATCCTGACTCTTGAATAAGCAGTCCTCTTTAAGTTGTAAATTTTTTTAGCAACCGCGAAGACGCACTAGCGAAGTCATGCGCGTTAGCGCTATAGAGTGCAAAGAAAGGGTAAGAAGAGAGATCCAAGATTTTATGAATGAAAGAGGACTGCGATTGCAATCCTCTTTGAGTTGTGAAGAAACAAGCTGCTCCAGGACGCACGGCAAGATCCACGAGAACAGAGAATTTGACAACTGCTGCAAGGATTGCTGTCGAAGCTGACAAAAGCTAGGAGGAAGAGAAGATTTTGAATCGTTTGTTTTCCTAACTCCTGGCTTTTCTACCCGATTTTTAAGTTGTTTTACGCCATCTTTTCCCAAACTCATCGAGGGTTGCTTTCGGAATCTGCGTCTGAAGCCACTCCAGCGCATCATCTTGATGAGGCAAGCCTTGGTAGTATTTGCACATATTCACCAGATTAACTGGAGGCACTTGCGTGGGGTTGGTGAGCGCATTCCAGGTAGTTGTTCCCACAACTCCATCCGCCTTTAACCCTTGGGATTTCTGAAAAGCAATCACAGCCGTTTCTGTGCCCGTACCAAAACTACCATCAATGGGACCAGGATTAAAACCTTTGTCCTTCAAAAACTGCTGCAATTGTTTGACTTTTTCTCCTCGCGATCCAACTCTTAAGGAACCATCGTCTGTCGGAACACCGATTGCACTCAACTTTTGACGAACGGCTTGACGCAAACGGGGTAGTTGAGCGTATAACCAATCACCAGGGCAATCAGTGGCAGAAAAATCTCGATGCCCTTTGATATTATCAGGAGAAATTTTGCAGGAACTGCAAATTGAAACGCATAAATCGACTAAACTATTCCATTGTTTTTCACCCATCTGATGGGTCATGAATCTGCCTTCATTTTCAATTCCCGGCGATTCATTGCCTAGAGCACTGCCAGCATGAGACGAGCGAATACACAAACCTCGTTTAATTTTTGCTAAAGTGCCATTTCTTCCTTCTAGGAGAACGCCGTCCGTTGTATTCAAAAAATTATGACCGGAATCCCACCAGCCGAAAACATCCATGTGGGTATTCTGAACACTTTTGGCAAATTTTTTCGCTCCATCCACAGTTCCTTTCGATATATGGCTGGGGGGATTGGGCGTATCGGTATGGTGAACGATCACGTATTTAGGTGTGGTTTCCTCTGACCACTGTTTGGGGGGTCTGGCCCCCCACTCCTGACATGAAATAACGCTAGCGGTAAAAGGCATGTTGAAGATGTCCTGTAAAGTTGACGGCAGATGAATAATGAGCGTGATGGGACAAACCACAAACGCTTTCTCTAGCACTGCCAGCATCGTTTGTAACCTAATAACTATGCCGCAGCAAGGTAAGTAGCAATTTTTTCACATTTCTTGATAGCTCAGATTAAGTGAAATTCTTGGAGTGCGGGTAAAAAGTTTTGGTTTTCGTGACTGGGGCGGCTGAGTTTGATGAGAGCAAAGCGTTGGGCGGGAGTGAGTTCTGCCCATTGTTGGGGTGTCAGTATTGCTCCAAATTCTGCTGCCTTTTCCTGAATGTTAGCCGGTATTTTTGTAGCATCCATCCAATCTGGATGAGGTTCTATCGGAAGGTCGCTGGGAGAGACGCCTGTGTGTTCTACAACGAATTGGTGCAGTAATTTCCGGTAGGCTTGAGCTTCATCTGTTGTGGTACAGGGCATCTCTACCAGGGTTTGTCGTTCCGCTTGACTAAATTGGTGCCAGTGAGGCAATTTTAGTTTGACGCCGCAAGTGTCTAATTTCATCCGCACCTGCATCGGAATGCAACGCAAGGACTCTACAAAATCTGCTTCAAACTGAAAAAAATTATTGGTGGATTTGTCAGTCTTCATTCATTTTCTGGGTAATTAATTCATTAAAAATAACAAAAATTTTGATGAATAACTTCTCAAAGAAAAAGCTCCTAAAGGCATAAACTGCGACTACTAGGAGCATTACCACAATCGTAAAAAGCTTTCAATATCGGCAGGATTCAAGGGCTGGTTTGTGGAAAGTCACTAGCAGCAGTATATAGGGGCAGCGAGGTGGGGTTTTGCAACCCGGTCGGCGTGCGCGATCGCTGCGTTTGAATCAAGGAGACTTGGGTAGTCAACAGGAAACTGACAAAACTGGCAATCACCAGAACCGGCACCATTGCGGTGTCTGAAAGCACGCTGAGAATTACAGTGGAACTAATCGGTGTTTTTGTCACCGCCACGTTCACTGCCGCCATCATGCAAATCATACCGATTGTCGGGTGGATTTGTGGAAAAGCCAGAGAAATCGCCAAGCCAACTGCTGCACCAATGTAAAACAGCGGAAAGATGAATCCTCCCCGGAAACCGGAGTGGAGAGTGAAACTAACTGCTAGCATCTTCGCAAACGCGATCGCGAGCAACATCGTCACTCCAAACGTCGAACCTGTTTCGACAATCGTATGAATTTCCTTTTCACCAAAAAATAGGGTCTGAGGAAACACTAAAGCAATCAGCCCAATTGCGAACCCTCCCAAAGTAGCCAGCGCAATCGTGTGGTGTTCGATGTATTGAGTCAAGTACCCAATACTCCGGAACAGAACAATAAAGATGATTGCAATCAGCGCCCCTAGCGCCCCCAGCAGTGCGCCTTGACCCAAATTCACCAGGGAAAGCTTAGGAGGTGCGACAAAATGATACATCCCCCCAATCGTCAACCCCGTATTAAATCGAAACACAAAAAAGCTTAAAATTGCCGAAAGCACGGCAGGAATGAGCGCTTCGTAGTATTCCAATCCCCGACGATGGGGAATTTCTAGGGCGAAGAGTGCGCCACCAAGAGGCGCACCAAAGAAGGCACCCAGTGCCGCACTCATGCCGCAGAAAGTCAGCACGCGAGTTGTCGTCAGGCTCAGATTGAGCTTTTGACCCAGCCAGCCGCCAAAACTGCCATTGATTTGTACTAGCGGGGCTTCAGGTCCCGCACTGCCACCGGCTGTAATCGAAAACAGGGAAGCGACAATCATTGCCGGAGTTTGGCGTAGAGAAATTCGTCCTGGATCGTGTACCTTATCAACGACTAGAGAAACTTCACCGGGAAGTCCCATGAAGTGCAGTGTGAGACCGACAAAAAATCCCCCAATTGTGGTAGCAATCCACACGTAATTCCAGGCGGGAAATCCGCTAGGGAAGTAAGGATTCAACACCTCTGGTAGCGTGTGCCAAACAAAATGCAGGCTTAATTCCAGTGCGTAATAATAAACCGTTGCAACTAATCCTCCAGCAATTCCAATGACTGCCGAACAGAGAATAATTTGCTGATAAGTTAGTTCGCCTGCACTGTTGGAATCGTTAGGTAATGTATCAGCATATACGTTATGCTCGTTGTTGGCAGTTGTTCGATCGGGAGACGACATAAAATCTCCTCAAAGTCACTAGCAGTGTGAGTAGGAAAGCAAGGTTAACTTAATCCCAAATCACCCGTCTAGGTGTATTAAAAACAACTTTATCCAGAAAAAATATTAATAATCTATCTAAATTGGTAAGGAAGCATGAGTAGCCAAGCATATCTCTAAACCCGCTCGACACGCCATAAAAATATTGGGGTGAGATTGAAACTCACCCCTACTCGCTTGGTTTTAAAAAAAGGCAGTTATTAAACCTAAGTTGGTATAACTTTTAACACCTCATCTATTCCCAATTAGGACTTCTACCAAAATTAATTTTGTTCGCGTTCGTGCGAGAAAACGGGAGTTTTTGAGGATGTTATTCCGACTTTTTCACCTTCATGAGAGCCTTCCGGTTCTTTGAGAAGAAACGCACAAAGACTAGCCGAAATTAAGCCAACAATTCCTAGCATCTGGAAAAATATGCGATCGCCCGCAGCATCCTGAGGTAAAAAGCTATAGACAGTGAGGTAAATTACCGCTCCGACGTTGCCATAAGCACCTACATTCCCAGCAATCTGACCCGTTACGCGCCGCTTAATCAGAGGAACGATTGCAAAGGTCGCACCTTCCGCTGCCATAACAAAGAAGGAAGCAATCATGGTCACAATAACTACCCCGAACAGGGGGATATTTGTACCCAAACCGCTAAACACTAGATACCCAATTCCCGTGCCAGCAAGCGTTGCCGCCAGCGTCCACTTCCGGCTGCCAATCTTGTCAGAAATTAAGCCGCCTCCTGGACGAGCCGCCAAGTTCATAAAGGCATAAGTTCCGGCAACTCCTGCTGCTAACGCCTCTGTTAATCCAAAGCCTCTTTGAAAAAATGTTGGGAGCATGGAAACAACAGCTAGCTCTGAGCCAAAACAGGCAAGATAAGCGATTTCTAAATTAACGACTTGACCAAATTGATAGCGCTCTTCAGCAGAGTAGCGCTTTTTACCAGTCATCAAGCTGTGATTTGCTTTCCAACAGTTATAAGCTTGGAATGCATACAAGCACAGTAGCAAAAACCAAGTGATATATAGTTGAGTGACGTTAAGGAATTTGACTTGATTTAAGCGCCAAGCAATGACGCCCAAAACGCCGACTAAGGGAATGTTCGATACCAGCAGAAACCAGAAGTCTCTCTGGGTAGTCACTTCTATTCCGGCGCTGCTTTGGGGACGCTGGTAAACCTTACCAGGAGGGGTATCTTGAACGTTGAAGTAGTAAACGATTCCGTAGATAGCGGTAACAATTCCGGTGAGCGCGATCGCAAACCGCCAGTTAACTTGACCTGCCCCTAAAAAGGCAGCTGCTGTGGCAATTGTCGGGAGGGTAAACGCTGCACCTGCCGAGCCAAAGTTGCCCCAGCCGCCATAAATGCCTTCTGCTAAGCCAATTTCTTTCGGGGGAAACCATTCCGCCACCATCCGAATGCCAATCACAAATCCACACCCAACGATGCTCAGCGCTAAGCGACTTAATACTAATTGGGAAAAATTCTGTGCAAATGCAAACATCAGGCAAGGAATCGCCGCATAAATTAAAAGGCATGAATAGGTGATCCGAGGACCGTAGCGATCCAGAATCATGCCGACAATAATTCGAGCCGGAACGGTGAGCGCAACGTTACAAATAGCGAGAGTTCTGAGTTGGGCTTCATTTAAACCTAAATCTGCTTTCACCGCTGTGGCAAAAGGGGCGAAGTTGAACCAAACGACAAAGGTTAAAAAGAATGCAAACCAGGTCAGGTGTAAGATACGGTATCGACCGCTAAATGACCATAATCCGGACATTTCAGAACCTCTTCTTTTCAAGTAAAGTATGCATCAAAGCGGGAACTGTTCTTGGGTTAGCGTAAATTTTATAGATTCAATTGGGGATATAAATCCTAGGTAAAAAATTTACGTAATTAGGCGCTTGCCACGGGGTTCGGTCTATTTTTTGCTTGAAAGTTTTCAAACATAAAATCTCACCTTATCGAGCCGAGCTGCCGAACGTTAGTTTTTTTTAGCAATAAGCGCTTCTGTTAGAGTAATGAACTGAATAATCTGAGTTCGTAGAATTTGTTACAAAAGACAGATTTTTTTTGAAATCTCTATCTTGTTAGGTATTGTATCTGTATTGTGAAGTATTCTTTCTTCTCCATTGCACATTTTGCATTCAACTCATGCAAAATGTGTAATAGAGGGATTATTTTTGAGTATTTCCTGAGCGATAACCGTTTGATTTTTTAAAGCAAATAACTTCCCTTTGATCAAAGGGAAGTTATGAGAAGTTTTTACTAAAGCTGCTTTCCTCAGCTTGGATTTTTAGACCGATTTCTCTGCTGCTATTTTCTAGTTAGGCCCTCTAGAAGCTATCTGTTTACATCTGTCACATCTTACTAAGTCAGCATTTATTAATAGGTTTTGCAGATAGTCTTGGAGCCATTAGATTGTAAGGGCTTAAAAAAATTAAATAATATTGATAAGTCTCTATATTTTCAGAATGCGATCGCGTTATTTGGTCGAAGGCTCAGAATCTCAAGCCAAATTAGATTAATCCTATGTGAGCATTTCCTGACATTGACTCCTCTCTAGACACGGATGGTGGTTGCATCCCTCAGCGGGTTCGGCAAACTTGCTAAATCTGATTTCCTCCTTTTGATAGGTGCAGTATTCGCTGAAATTCATCACTACCGAGAAAATCGAGTTCAGGCTATTTTAAACTTTTGTAAAAGAAGATTTTTGTATATTCAGCTACAGAATTTTTGCTAGATTTAAATATATGCACAATTTTTAGAAATTAATCAAAAGGTTTTAGTAATGAAAACGCAAGAACGCCCCCAAGTATTGATAGCGGAGGAAGAACCCTCTAATCCATTGATGGTGGTGCTTTTGGTTACGGTGGTATCGATGATTTTCGGGTTGATTCCGGTTGTTTATAGTTCAACGTTTGCAAAACTCCAATCCCAGACACCAATCGCGCTGGGAGAGGCAGGCTTGTGGAGCGCTTTTGGAGAAAAAGCAGATAGCGTTCGGGTTAACCCAGAACAGTAAACTTTTGGTAGAAATTTAGGCGTGAAAGCGGATAGAAAACCAAAGCTTTTGCGATCGCTTCAAACACGCAGCGGTGAGGACAAAGCTTTCGGTTGAGTCTCCGTTTCGGGAGTCTCTGGAAGCACATACTCCTCAGAGATTAGATGGGCATTAATCGGCACCAGTTGCACGGCGCAAGCTTTTAGTTCGGGTTGCAGAGAGTCGGGACAGGATGCGGATTGTGTCACGCTATTCGCTTCAGCATCATCCGCCCAAAGATCGCCCCAGTGAATGGGGACAAAAACCGTACCGGGAGAAATGGTCTGAGTGACTTTGGCTGGGAATCGAGAAGTTCCGCGACGACTTCGCACTTCCACCCAGTCATTCTCCTGAATCGCCAACTTCGCAGCATCGCGGGGATGAATCTCAATGAACGGTTGCGGATGCATTTGGGAGATTTTTGCAATCCGTCCGGTACGAGTTTGCGTGTGCCAGTGCCCATACAGCCTGCCCGTCGTTAGGACAAAGGGGAAGTTTGAATCGGGGGGTTCTGCGAGTCCCCGCGAATGCTTAGCAACAAAACGCGCCCGTCCATCCGGTGTCGAGAAGCGCAAGTCGGTGTAAAGCCTTTTAGAGGTGCCGAGGGAAGATTTTCCCGGTTCCTTTTTAGTTTTTAATTTTGCATTTTTAATCGGTTCGGGCCATTGAATCGGGCCTTCTTTTTTCAGACGTTCGTGACTGATGCCGGTTTGGTCGCAGAGGCGATCGCTTGTTAGCTGCACAAATTCATCATAAATTTCTGATGAGTGAGTATAAGCAAACTGTTCGGGATATCCCAAGCGACGACCCACTTCTGCAAAGATTTCCCAATCTGCCCTTGCCTCCCCTAGGGGTTTGCGGAAAGCTGGACACAAAGTGACGACTCTTTCCGAATTAGTCATCGTCCCAGTTTTTTCGCCCCACTGCGCCGCCGGGAGTAGAACGTGAGCAAAGGCAGCAGTTTCCGTGGGATAGTAGGCGTCTTGATAGACCGTAAAAGGCGATCGCTTTAGCGCCGCTTTCGTTCGTTCCAAGTCTGGCATACTCACCGCCGGGTTCGTCGCCGCAATCCAAAGAAACTCTACCTCTCCCGTCTCTAGTCCGGTGATAATTTCCCAAGCGCTGCGACCGGGAACCGGCGAAATCTTTCCGGCGGGAAGCTTCCAAAACTGCTCGACTTCAGTTCGCTGCTGGTCATTCTTCACTAAACGATATCCGGGCAACAAATGAGCTAAACCCCCGACTTCCCGCCCCCCCATCGCGTTTGGTTGACCTGTCAGAGAAAAAGGGCCGCTTCCGGGTTTGCCAATTTGACCCGTCATCAGGTGCAAGTTGATCAAGCTGGATACTTTGGCAGTCCCTTCGGAAGATTGGTTCAAACCCATCGTCCACATGGAGAGGACTCGCTTAGAATCAGCCCACATTTTGGCAACAGTTATCAAGTCATCCACAGAAATGCCGCAGCGTTCGGCGACCACTTCCGGTGGATAGTGTTGAATCACCTCAGCGTAGGTAGAAAAGCCTGCGGTGCAATCCTCAATGAAATCCACATTCATCTTGCCCCATCGTAGAAGCAAATGAGCGATGCCATTGAGTAAATCGATATCGCTACCGGGTCGAATGGCTAGATGCAAATCGGCGGCTTCGGCGGTGGTGGTGCGACGCGGATCGACCACAATCATTTTGACGTGATGGTTCTGTTTATGGTGTTTCCGCAGCCGATTGAAGATAATTGGGTGACACTCTGCGGTGTTGCTACCGATGATAAACGCACAGTCGGTGAGTTCTAAATCTTCGTAGCAACAAGGCGGGCCATCCGAACCCAGGCTGTAAAAATACGCTGCCGTAGCGGAAGACATACACAGGCGCGAGTTAGTATCAAAGTTATTCGTGCCTAATATTCCTTTAAAAAGCTTTTGGGCAAGGTAGTAGTCTTCCGTGAGGAACTGACCCGAACCATAGAGACATAGGGCATCTGGGCCAGTGGAGTTCAGGATGGAACCCATGCGACTGACAATTGCATCTAAGGCTTCTTCCCAGGAAGCGCGACGGAAGGGTTCATCCAGAGAGTCGCGCATCATCGGGTAGAGGAGACGGTTTTGATCGATCGATTCTGTAACCGTCGCTCCTTTGACACATACCATACCTTGACTGGAGGGATGAGAGCGATCGCCCCGCACTTTCCAGATCGGATTTCCTTGGCTATCTCGATTTGTCTCCCGATTTGCAGCTGCTGGCGGCGAAACTTCTAAGCCACAGCCAACGCCACAGTAAGGGCAGAGGGTTTTTGTTGAGTCACTCATGGCATTCGTCATGGGTCATGGGTCATGGATCATGGGTCATTAGTCAGGGGTCATGGGTCATTCGTAATTAGCAAGTGACTAATGACGCATGACTAACGACTAACGGCAATCTCTGCTTCTAGCTTTTCTTGTGGCTGCTTGGGAATTGCCCCAAAGTGTTCGATCAGCAAGTCTTTCACCACTGACTTGAGGTCCTCGCAAGGAACCTTTTTCATGATTTCTTTGCCCAGGTGTGCATCTTTCCCGACCTTGCCACCCATCCAAATATCCACCGCCTCTACGGTTTGACCATCTTTGCGTGTCTTCGTACCGATGAAGCCAATATCTGCAACTTGCGGTTGACCGCAGGAATTTGGGCAACCTGTCCAGTGAATGCGAACCGGATGCGGTTGAATTAACTCTTCCTCCAGTTCCTGAATCAAGGCAAGCGCCCGGTTTTTCGTTTCAATCAGCGCAAAGCCGCAGAACTCGCTACCTGTGCAAGAAACCAGCCCCCGGTTCAAGATGGCTGGATCGATAGACAACCGTTCTTGAAGCAGTGGTTCTTCTAAGAAGGGATTTAAGCGCGTGTCGGGGATATTGGGGATAATCAAATTTTGTTCGACAGTCAGACGAATCTCCCCGCCGCCATAAACTTCCGCCATTCGCGCAAGTTCAAACATTTCATGGGCATACAAGCGACCGACAGGGACGTGCAAACCGACGTAGTTCAGTCCGGGTTGCTTTTGAGGATAAACGCCAATATGGTCGCGCTTGTCCCAGTCAATTTCATCTTTTTCAGCCGCCAATTCCAGCGAATGCCCTAGTTGTTTTTCGACTTCCGCCCGAAACTTTTCAACGCCCCAGCCCTCAATCAGGTACATAATCCGGGACTTTAGCCGATTCTCGCGGGGACCATTATCCCGGAAAACCTCCAGCATTGCCTTACTTAAAGAGACAGCCTCTTCAGGAGGAATCCAAACATCGAGAGGAATGGCTTCTACATACTGATTCGGCGCAAAGTAGCCGCCGACGATGACGTTAAATCCAATGGTGTGGTTTTTGTATGCGGGGATAAAGGCAAGGTCGTTGATTTCGGCATGAACGGAGTTATCCCGACCCCCGGCAACGGCAATGTTAAATTTTCGGGGTAGGTTGCTGAGTTCGGGATTGCCCTCACCGTTATTGGTAATCATGTCCTGAAGGCTGCGGACGATCCCCCGCGTATCAATTAATTCAGCCGCATCAATGCCTGCAACTGGCGAACCCGTGATGTTCCGAACGTTGTCCATTCCCGATTGAATGCAAGTCAGACCGGCTTTTAACAAACGGTTGAATATCTCTGGGATATCCTCAATCCGAATCCCTCGCAATTGGAAATTTTGTCGGGTGGTAATGTCGGCATTTCCCTGATTTTGAAATCCCGAACCCGTGCAGTAGCGTTGCACGATTTCAGCCAATACTCGCATCTGAGTGCTGGTCAAAATGCCGTTGGGTATCCGCATTCGCATCATGAACTTGCCGGGTGTCACCGTGCGATGGAAAAAACCCAACCACTTTAGCCCTTGGTTCCGCTCAAACTCGTCCATCGCCTCCCAGCCAATTTGTGCAAAATGCTCCAGTTCTTGCTTCAGCAATAGGGGATGTTTTGCAGCTTTGGCTTTTTCAATCTTATTTAGTTTTTCCGTAGGCTTGGTTGCCTTTATTGCTTCTGTAGGGGTGGTTACGTTTGTCACGGTTCCTCCTTGCGTACCTGTATCTGGCGCAATTGCACGTGTAACCGCACAGCTATTGCTCTCGCTGTTAAATACTGCTTTTTCTGCTAAGTTAGGCGACCTTTAAAATTGAAACGGTAGACTTTGTTACAGAAGCTGCCTATTGCCAAGGAAACCTTTCTTTTGAAATATTTTTAATTTTAAAAGTCTATCTTTATGATTACTTGCCAAACAGGATATTATTGGGGCACTGAAGATTAAATTTCAAGCCACACCTGCTTGTAACCTCTATTTCCTAGGGTTTCGTTTTCTCTCTCGGTATTATTCAAAATAGCTGTAAGCTTTAACAGGCAAAACTTATGGAGGGATCCATCTGAAAGGAAACCCGTTTAAATAGGCATCATTTGAAATTTTCACCCAGTCGCTTTCCTTCAGATACAGAGGGGCGCAAGAGAAGGGGTGAGGTTCTCCTAGAATACTGAGTAATTAGTAAGATTTATATGAGTAAATTATTCACCATTCTGTAAAAAAAACTGGCGCATTTGATACATTTTTAAAATCTTAATCAGTTTGTCTAGTTGAAGATTCTTGAGCGCTGCCTTATCGTGTCAAAATCCTCAAAATCCTTGAAGCGGAGACATTAAGAATTTTTAAAATTTCAGCCTTTCCTGGAATATATAACAGTCTTCTTTAATTTGGGAAAAACGAACCGCAGAGGACGCAGAGAGCGCAGAGGAAGAGAAGAGAGGAGCTTATCGAGGAAATAGACTCGGTAAATAACCTACACTGCATCAAGCTCGTAAATCGCTACTAGCTCTTCCTTGCCTTTCACCCGAACAAACTTATCGACTAAGCGCAGGGGGAAAGTGTCGGGGTGGCGCAGCGCTTCGACGATTGGCTTGGTGACGAGGATGGTGCTGTCGTAGTTTTTGGTGAGGCTTTCGACACGAGCGGCTACGTTTACGGCATCCCCAACAACTGTAGACTCGATACGGGAGCTAAATCCAACGGTACCCATGACGACCTCGCCTCGATGAATGCCAATACCGATGTCGATGGTTGGCAAACCTTGATGCGATCGCTCTTCATTCAAGATTTTAAGTCGCTGTCGCATTGCTAACGCTGCGTGCAGAGCGTTGTCCGTCGCTTCATCATCGAAGAGCGCCATAATCGCGTCGCCGATATACTTGTCTATGAAACCGCCGGACTTGTCAATCACTTGCCCCATGCAGGCGAGGTAGTCATTTAAAAATGAAAAGGTTTCTAAAGGCGTCATTTGTTCTGACATTGCCGTGTAGCCCCGAATATCGGCAAATAGGATGGTAATCGTGCGCGTCGAGGCAAAGCCGACTTGGATGTTCTCGATGCCGTCGGGTGCAATTACAAGGAGAAATTTCTCCGGGACGAATCGATGAAAGGACTCGATAGTTTTTTGTAGTCGGCTAAATAAACCTTGTAGCGCCGCCGACATATCATTGAAAGCGATCGCTAAAGCGCCGATTTCATCTTTGCGGTAAATTTCAGCCCGATGGTGTAAATCGCCTGCGGCTATTTTGGCAGCACTCAATTGCAACCGCCGCACAGGACTACTGAGTTCTGTTGCCAACAGGTAGGAACCGAAAAGACCCAAGGAGAGGGCAAAAACACCTACAAACAGCGCTTTTTCGACAGCGATCGCGACCGCTTGATTGACCTGCCGCAGTGACATCCCAATCCGCAACGTCCCAATTTTTTGCCCCGAAGAGTTGCGAATCGCGGCGGCAACTTCGATGGCAGTTTCACCTTGGCGTGCCCGCACTTTGCGGTTGAAAGTAATGTCGCGTAGGAGGAATGTCTCAACAACACGGGTATCGTCATATACTGCCAGCGCCGAGTCCGTTACCCACACAGGCACAATATCGGGAACATACTGTTCCTGAAGTTCGCTTTCGCTGGCGGCGACGATTTGATTTGACAATCGCACATCGGAGATCAGAATGTAAACAAAATCTGGGTTGCGCTTCAGTAGTAGATTGAAACCGAGCCGAATCTGACCCCAATTTTGGTCTTCAAGTTCGTTAGTCCAGGTATTAGATAAGGCGATCGCTAGCTGCTGGACTTCACGCCGTTTCTGTTCGCGGTAAAGTTGTCTCTCGTTCTTTGCCCACAGCCACACTACAGAACCAACAATCGCCACAATCAAGAGTGTCGTGGCGGTCATAATTCGTGTATGAATTGAACGGAACGCGGCAACTTTCATCAGGGGTAATTGGTAATGGTTACTTGGTATTTTCTAAAAAGTTTGAAATTTTAAATTTTTAGTTTTGAACGAAAAAATCTTCTTGAAACTCAAAACTCTCAAAAGTTTTAACTTTTGAATAAAATAATTTTCTTGGAACTCAAAACTCAAAACTCAAAACTCAAAACTCAGATTAACCATTCGCCATTATTTACTAACCTCCAGTTGTTCCACAAAAGTGAGCCAGCGCTGATTCTCGGATCTCGCTTGACAATTGCTGGGGAAAGCCAGCGTTATCGGACCACCCATTTTGGCAGGAATCGGATTGCGTTCGTTACCCCAGTGCGTGGCAAACAAAATATCGCAGTCTCGCACCTCGTTAGCTGCCAAACGAATTGGATTCAGGGCATTGCGAGAGACGGGCGCTTTTCCCCGAATGATAACCATACCGTTTTCTGGCAGGGTAACACCGGCAGCCGCAAGAACGTCCCGCACGCGCACGCCCGTGAGCTTGACTTTGCCAATAGGCCACCCAATCGGGTAGCCAACAGCTTCTTCGATGGTGACTTGTGGCAGTTGGCTGATGGTTTTGGCATCAAGCGGGGTTTCGCCAACGCGCAGTTGTACTGGCTCGGTACCGACAATCAGGTTGGTCACGTAAAATGCCCAAAAACGGTCGGGATACTTTTGCTCAAGCTGCGGGTACTCGGTGTAAGGAAATACCAGAGAAAGCGGGCCGCCTTCGCTGCGGGAAATGGGCATTCCATCGCGCTCTAAAGCAATGATAATCGGGTACGCACGCAAGTCTGCAATGCTGACGGTGGCACGGTAGGAATCGAAAGCGACAAGCGTTACTTCCTTACTATTAGTGATGCCGAACTTGTCGAGCAGTTTAGAGATAGCAACACCCCGAAAGTCAAAAATCCGATCGGGGTTGTTGCTGGTATTATGGGGCGATCGCGTCCGTATATGGGTGGTTGCGATCGCGTCTAGTTCTTGCATAGTCAACCGCACGGATTTTCCCGCTGCCGTTTTCCCCTGAATTTCTAGATTCCACTGTTGCCGCTGTCGATTGTTCGTATGAGCGGCAACCATTGCGGCGTTTTTTTGCATTGCCTCATTTCTCCACGCCTCCATCTCGGCATTCGTTGGTTTCTGATTTTGACATCCGCTCATGAAGACAAGCAGGAAGAGGCAGCTGGAAAGAGGGAGCCGGGAAGGTTTCATATCATCTTTATAACCTTCAAGCTTGATTCTGCACCCTTCCACAAGTCCCTGTTGCTGCGATTAATGAGGAAAATATGTCGGTTCATTCCCCGGCTTCCACTTGATGTTGCAGCCGATGCTAGGCTTCTGGTCTGAGGGGATTGATTGACCGGCTAACACTGCATCAATTGCGGCTCGTAAATCCTTGCCGTTGACGGGTCGATCGTTACCGGGGCGACTGTCATCTAATTGACCGCGATAAACCAAACTTTGGTTGGCATCAAAGAGGAAAAAGTCTGGGGTACAAGCAGCGGTATAAGCTTTAGCAGTTTCTTGAGTTTCGTCGTAGCACAACGGAAAGGTGAATCCCAGCTCATTCGCCATTGCTTTGAGTGAGTTGGGGGCATCATCTGGATAGTTGCTGGCATCGTTGGCGCTAATTGCCACAATTCCAATCTCTTCTCCGACGTAATCCTTGCCAAGCTGCACCAGTTCTCCCTGGATGTGTTTCACAAAAGGGCAATGCTTGCAGATGAACATGACCAGCAATGCCTGCTTATCGGCAAAGGTGGCAAGGGAAATGGTTTGACCAGATACCACATCCGGCAACTGGAAATCTGGGGCTGTAGTGCCCAGCGCCAACATGGTTGAGGCGGTTCGCACCATTGTATGCACTCCTTAGGTTTTGGTAGACTGCGCTCCCACTTATATTGCTCTACCACTGAAAAAAAAACCAGAGTAAGTAGCGATCGCCTCCCGTTATAGTACAATTGTACTGATTGCGTCCGCATCCAAGTCGTTAGGTAGCCATCCAGCCATCGACATGACAAAACTGCAAGCCAGCCTCAAAGTAGTCCAGATGAAACGTGGCGAAGACCGCCAACCCGTAAAAGGTGATGCCAAACACAAGCGCGTTCCATCGCCAGCGATTGCCAATACTGAAAGACGACCTCGAAAGACAGGCGATTCCAGAAGGTTAATTCCGTCACTACGGGTGAAAACCTATCAGGAACTGCTACAGGAACATCTGAATGAAAAGTTAAAACACCTAGAGGCGCAAGCAACCCAAGTCAATCGGCTTTCAGCGGAGCTAGAGGCAGCAATACAGGAACTCAAGGCAATCTCAGCTCAAGTTAATACAGACTTGAAATCCCTTCGGGGTAAAGCTGACATTTGCGAGTATAAAGCAACCAGTCTCCCCTACGTCGGGCAAAAGCTTGATGGATCGTTAGTGCTGACGGCTCGATCCATCGATCTCTACAAAGCCGAACGGGAAGCTTCGTCGCTGGCACAGAAGCTGCGGCGACGAACCGGAAAAAAAACCCGCTGAGAGCTTTAATCGTCTAAAGCAAATATAAGCCCCAGGCTCCCATCCTGGGGCTTATCTCAACGGCTATTGCATTTGCGATCGCTGATATTTCCCAAACCAGTTAAGAGCGATCGCGTGAGTTTATCGCGATCGCTCTTAACTGAAATTTAGGAAATCGTATTGCAGTTACTACAAATTCTTAGGCTTAGCGCTATTATTTGAATAATCGAAATATATCCTAAATAAATATTTAAGGATGGTTCTTCCTTATCAAAATTTATAATATTATAAGAACTTGAGTAAAGTCTAGAGTTCAAGATAAAAAGTTTCTCTTTATCTTGAAGAAAGAACTTTGTTTGCATTCCACTAATAAACATTTAGGGAAAAATCAACAAAGGTGTAGGTAAAAGAGTCATTATTTTATAATTGAAACTCCTAAAAAAATGCTAATTTTATTATCAATCAGACCTTTTACGTGAAAAAAAATAAACTAGGGTAAAGAAAGAAACTTTTATTCTTTTTTTCTAGCCTTATACCGAAAATCGTCAAAATTTATTAGTGAGTGACGCTGGTGAAAGAAAATAACTCAAAAGACACGCCGTTGCACGCAATGAATCCACTGAGCCGATTTTCCAACCGAGCAGAGGATTACGCCAAGTATCGACCGAACTATCCAGACGCCGCTATTGATATTATCCTGAAGGGATTAGGAAATCCTTCACAACTGGTCGCCGCAGATATTGGTGCAGGGACGGGAATTTCCTCGCGTTTGTTAGCTCAACGGGGAGTGAATGCGATCGCTATCGAGCCAAACGCCGCAATGAGAGAAGCTGCATCACCGCATTCCTTGGTAGAGTTTCGCGATGGGACAGCAGAAGTCACGAATTTACCCAACGCATCTGTTGATTTAGTGACTTGCTTCCAATCTTTCCATTGGTTTAATCCAGAACCAACATTGCTAGAATTTCGCCGCATTCTCAGGCCAAAGGGACGACTAGCGGTAGTATGGAACGATCGCGACCAAAACGATCAATTCACAGCAAATTACAGCCGCTTAGTTGAGATTGCATCAAACAATCATCCAGCAGAAAAGCGGATGGTTTCAGCTACTCCACTGCTAACCAGTCCGCATTTTCCTGATGTCCACTGCCATACCTTTGAGTACTGGCAACAGTTAGATTTAGAGGGGCTAATTGGCAGGGTAAATAGTGTATCGTACATCCCTAAAGAAGGATCGGCATACGAGCAACTGGTGGCAGATTTGCAAGAACTGTATGCAAGCGCTTGTAATGAGCGCGGCTATGTGTATTTAACCTATACCACGAATGTTTACCTTGCAGATAATGGGTAATCAGAAAGAGTAACTGTAGAGATACGAAATTTCCTATCTTTGCAAGAATCACCCATTATCCATTACCCATTACCTATTACCTATTACCCCTTATTATCCTTTCGCCCAAGGTCCCCAAATAGCAAAAGTAATGCCAGGAGTTTGGATATTCACGAACATGGTCTGACCATCGGGCGAAAAACAAGCACCAGCGAACTCATTATCATTGATAGCATTCCGAGCAAATTGGTAGAGTTCGCCCTTTTGAGTGACGCCGACTACAAATTGCTCGTCGTCACCATCTTCACAGATGATCAAATCGCCAAAAGGAGCCACAACAATGTTATCAGGACTATCTAATACATTTACATCATTTGGTTCAACAAAAAGTTCAAGAGTGCCGCCTTCTTGTGCTGTTTTCCCAGGAACGTAGCGCCAAACTTGACCGAGTCCGGCAGCGCCACCATCTGTGCAACAAAAGTAAAATTCACCGTTGCCGTACCAGATGCCTTCCCCACGTGTAAATTGGGCTGCACCCTTACTAAAGCCTTCGACGCGGACAGTATCTGTATCCGGGTCGGGATTGTCGATGCGAACCCATTCAACTTGCATTGGTTGACGCACCGGGAAGTTAGTTTTAGTAATTGCTTGGGGCATTCCTTTAATTTTCAGAGCTTCCAAAACACCGCCTTCTACAAGTTTGCCCGGTTGATTTGGAATGAAGCGATAGAAGAGACCATTGCCTCTATCTTCAGTTTCATAAACAATTCCAGTTTTTGGATCGATTGCAACCGCTTCGTGGTTAAAACGCCCCATTGCTTTCAAAGGCACGGGAGTCACAGTTGTTTTTGCATTCGCCGGAACTTCAAAGTTATAACCGTGACGTTGGTTGACATTTCCCGTAATATTAACTGGATCGTTTGTAGCGGGAGTTGATGTATTTTCTTCAGAGCTAATCCACGAACCCCAAGGAGTCGTGCCACCTGCACAGTTGCGGTAGGTTCCTGCTAGGGAAGCAAAATGACTTTGTATTTGGCGATTCGCCCCTACAATTAGAGTTGTTGTGCCACCTTTACAGAGATTATCGTATTTGAGTCCGACAACTTGCGTGGTAGAATTCGGGCTTAACTCGTGATTGCGAATTAAGATAGTTGTGTTATTAGGACCGGGAAAAGCACCCATCCCATCGTGACCACCCGGTACTGGATTGCCATCGTTCATCATGTCTCCAGTCCGAGAGATAGCGCGATATTGAAATCCGCGTGGTAAATCCAATAAACCATTGGGATCTGGAATCAGTGGGCCATAACCTCCCCCATTTACTAATTGACCCCTGGCTGCTTTGGTATAGAGCGCTTCTAGAGGGGACATTAATACAGCACCCGCAGCACTCGCGCCTGCCAGGGTGAAGAATTGCCGCCGTGATAAAGACATGGTGTTCTCCGCGTTTATGCGTTGAACAGCTTAATTGGCGTTCATCAACCTTCGGCAAAGCTTTGATTAAGGCTTGGTTAATTTTTTATTCAGAAAATATTATTGCTTGCCTAGTTTATTCCGTTTTTACTAAAAAATTATGAACGTAGAAGTACGCTAAGAATCTTCGCGAACCTTTGCGCTTAGCTTAGCGTAGCTTTGCGTTAAAACACTCATTAATCTTCAGGATTAATCGCAGAAAATAGCGCTGAATAATCCTCATCCGCCAAACCCATTTCCTGTGCCATTTCTAAAATTTGGCGAATACCTTCCAAACTGTTGACATTCAAGCCATTTAACTTAGCTTCATTGAGAAATAAGTTAGTATCTTTGAGCAGATGTTTAGTTGGAAAATTGGGATTTTCATAATTCCTATCTAACATTCGCTGCAATTTCTTATCAAAAGTGGGAGCAAAAAGGGCGCTTTGCCGTAAGATTTGCATAAACATCTCAACGTCGCCACCTTGACGTTGAACAAAACCTAAACTAAGGGCAAAAGCACTGGTGAGGGAAGCGATTAATTGATTTAATGCTAATTTGACAGCAGCGGCAGCACCGACTGAGCCAATATGTAGGGGTTCAGGGCTAAAATGTTTTAGAAAATCCGACCACTGTTGAAATTGCTCATCGGAAGCACCTACCATGACAATTAATTTACCGGCTTCTGCTTCCGAAATACTGCCCAACACGGGTGCTTCAATATACTCTGCACCCGCTGCAACAATTTGGGAAGCGATCGCTTTACTTTCTGTGGGTGAGATCGTTCCCATTTGAATGACTGTACGCCCTTTTAACTCTGGTCGGGAAGCCTCCGACAACAGAACTTCATCAATTGCTGTCGCATTTGTCAGCATCAAAATTACGCACTCAGACTCGCGAATTGCCTCTTGTGGAGAGTCGGCAATTTTAGCGCCAGCGTCCTGCAAAGGTGCTAACTTTGACTGAGTACGATTGTATGCAACTACTGGAATTTTAGCGTCTAACAGCCTTTTAGCCATCGGCTGTCCCATCAACCCAGTTCCTAAAAATCCTACTTTCACGATTGCTTTGACCTCTCTAATTCTTGTTGCTGAAGAACCTCACGCCGTCTGCAACACTCCTCAGCGTAAAGAGGGTTGGGAATGAGGCTCAGGAAAGATAACGGCAATTCAAGCGGATTTAAGAGGGATCAACCCAGACTCGTTCGGCTGTCCAATGGCGATCGCTCGATCGATAAACTGTAACACCCTCCAAACCAGCTTGTTGCAAGAAGTCTTGCACTTCATCCAAGGTAAACGCAGCGTGGAGAGAGTCGTGAAATAACATCTTTTGATGTTTGTTGTAATTTGTACCGATACTTTCCACCAAATTATTCATTATTTCCTCGCTTGGAGGACGAATTAAATCTCGGATGAGAATAGCACCCTGCGGCTTTACCACTCGTTTCACTTCTTGCAAGAATGGCAGTGGATTGGGTAGGTGGTGAAACAGGCTATTGGAAATTACCATATCAAATTGTCCATCTTGATAGGGTAGCTTCTTGGCATCAACAAATTCCAGAATGATTTGTTTTTGCAACCCAGCTTTTTCTACATTTTCTCTACCAAGTTGCAGCATTGATTCTGCCATATCAATGCCGAAAATTTGCCATTCAGGGCGTTGCTGTGCAATTAAGATAGGAATTCGAGCGGTTCCGGTTCCGGCATCTAGAACAGTTGCATTTGTTGCTCCTAGCTCAATTGCCCGTTGAGCAAATGCCCCGTTGATTTCTGTAAAGTCCATCGCGTCATATTCAACAGCTTCTTCCAAACTGTCCATGACTTCGGGTTCTAATACTCTTTGCATGGCTTAATGGCTAAGTAGATGATCTCGTATTTGTCGGATAGTTTGTCGGCTAGATAGAGCAGATGCGGAGGCGCGTTCATGCCATAAGGCTTTATCCTTCTAGGGATAGTACCCCATCAAAGCGTTGTCCATATTGGGTTTCGTTCCTGAATCTAAGCTACATCAGATGTTTAGGTTGATCGTGTCCACTCGCTGAATTGCTAATTGCGATCGCGCTTTCGTTTGCGTTCTTTTTCCTTCTTCTTTGCCTCGGCTAGAATATTTTTCACTTTTGCCTTAATTTCGTTGTGTCGAGCTACTCCTTCATAGGCATAGCGGTTGTAACCGTTACTCTGAATTAAACTTTCTAAATACCGAGTCCGCTCATCGGTGATCGGGTGCGTGGAAAGCCAACTGAAGATCGGGCGATCGCGATCTTGCTTGCTTAGCGTCACCATCAGATTCCGCATCCCATCCGCCGCATAGCCGGTAGCACTGAGAATACGAGTTCCGAGAATATCCGCCTGACGTTCCATGTCGCGGCTGTAGTCAAAAACGATGAGATTGGTGACAGTATTCCCAGCATAAGGAATAAATCCGGTCACACTAGCCGTAAGATTTCCCTGTGTGACTAATTGAAACCCATGAGATAGGACGGCATGAGATAATTCATGAGCTAATAAACCGGCTAATTCTGCCTCAGAATGAGTGCGAGCGATCGCCCCCGCATTGACAAAAACCTTCCCTCCTGGTAGAGCAAAAGCATTGAGATCGTCATCTAGAACCACAAAAAATTCATACTCAAAATCTTGGCGTCCCGCTACCGTTGCTAATTTATTTCCTATCTCCCGAACGTAATTCAACACCTCTTCATCTTCAACCAGTGGCAGTTCGCGTTTGGCTTGTTTTGCCACCGATCGACCAATCGCAGATTCTCCCCGCAGCATCAGTGCGGCGCTTTCAACGGCAGTCAGAGGGCCGAACAAACTGCCAGTGAAGGCATAGCTTAAAGCACCCGTAATTACATTAGCGATCGCATTTCCTCTCAATTCGGCGCGTAAATGCGATTGATAACGTTTTAGATTCTCTTCCGCTAGCGTTGCAAACTCCGCCGCTTCTGGATGATTCGGGTTAAGCAACGCAAATTGACGTGCTGACAGCGAAGCTTCCAACCACTTTTTATTTTGCCCGTATGCTGCAATTTTTGCTTTGAGCAACATCGGTTCGGCAGGATAAACAGTGCTTGCCCGTTCCAAAACCTGTAAAGATTTTTCTACCTGATTGTAATCCCGCAGCGCTTTTGCATACTCTACCTGACCGGGAATAAATTCAGGATACTGCTCTACTAAAAATTGCAGCGGAACAAAAATTTTGCTTTCCAGTTTTTGTTGTATACCCGCTTGAGCTTCGCGCCAATACACCCTCCCCGCTGGTGCTAACTTATCCGCGTCAGTAATGGCTTCTTTTTGCTCAGTTTTCTCGGTTGCATTAGCAAAAGGAACTTTTGCCTCCCGGTAAAGCTTTTCAGCCGCAGCAAATTGTCCCCCCAGATAAAGCTTATCCGCTTCAATTAATTTCTCTTGTCGAGCAATTTCTTCTGGAGTCGGTTTCTCCTCCTCCTCAGCTTTTTCGTCTGTATCGGATTCTGGTTTGGTATCCGGCTTTTCGGTTGCTTCTGGACTCGGTTCCGGTTTTGCTTCCTCAGCAGATGGCTTACTAGTTGCTTCTGGTAATGGTGTTGTAGTTTCAGTTTGAACCGGAACTGGAGTCACTATCACCGTAGGAGGCGAAGTAGAATCAGCTAGCACTGCTGCGGTAGAACTTGACAACAGTACCAAAGCAAAAGCCAGGGAATTCCGAATAGATTTCATAGCAGAGCAACAAAGTATCTCTAGTTTTTGATATGATGTTTAAACTTTGCCTAAAAAAAATATTGCAGTTGCACTAAGGCAAAGCAAAGGTGTTCTTATTTTACGAGGATTTGTTGGCAATGCGATCGCTTCAGCACTTTTGCCGGATATGCGTTTGCAGCTAAATGATATGATGCCTCGCTCGTGAAATAAAAGAATAAGAGGGGAAAGGCGATCGCTCATCTTTTCTTGGATTTATCTTTAGCGATCGCACTTCTTCTCTAGCTCACATCATCGATGCTGAGTTCTTCCTGATTGCATCAAAGCCATAAAATTTGCCCCAAGACCAAGTTTCGTAGGAGCATAATCTGTGATTAAAGGTATAGCTACATCCGCAATGTCTTGGTCTGTAAGCTTAGTGTTTACTAAATTGCGGAGGTCACTTCCTGTCATACCTACATCACCAAAAGATGACATAGACTTTAAAAGAGCATTGTAGAAACAATCCCCATTTCCGGGAACCTTAACGAGCTTATAATTCTGATCTCTAATAGATTTTTCTTTGCCTCTATCAAGCACACATGCACTGTAATGGTTTCTACCATTGTATTGCAAGCGATCCAACTGTCCAGAACTACCAAAAACACCCCGATAAAGACATTCCCTATACTTAGGGTCAAATTACTACCGAACTAATTGTTATCCAAGATCGCAAGCATTTCTTGCTAATAGATGAAGGAATGGCGAGACGGATTGCGAGTTCATGGATGCCTTGTACATATCCAAATTCGGGATGGAAAAATCTGGATTCAACGAGATGGTATTGAAGAAGGTATCACCGATGAACTTGTTGCCGCAGGTATTCCTAAAGAG
This sequence comes from Trichocoleus sp. DQ-A1, assembly GCF_039961955.1. NCBI lineage: Bacteria > Bacillati > Cyanobacteriota > Cyanophyceae > Leptolyngbyales > Trichocoleusaceae > Trichocoleus > Trichocoleus sp. DQ-A1. The sequence goes on along the minus strand of NZ_JAMPKE010000012.1, from coordinate 53,241 downwards.
AAAATTGTTTTAGGTTTTCATCCTCCTGAAGTTCGACAGTACACTGGATAAGGTATTGCTTAAATTGTTGTCTGCGATGGTGGGCATTGCTAATTTAGCGTGTGGAATTTGTTTTGGGGTTGTTGCCAGCAATACCCACCCTACAAGATATGCGATCGCACTTGCCGGATGATGGAGAGTACAGGATTATTTATTTAGCCCAATACGTTCTCTATTAGCTCCCCTAGCTTTTGGTCTAGCTGTTTCACCTTACTTTTATCATTTTTGTCATTTAAAATCTCTTTCCACTCGTTCCCAATAGCTTTGTAGGTTTCGAGCATCTCACCCAGCTCTGGGCAGAAATATAGCGCTTTGACAAACTCAACCTTCTTCTTCGCTAGCTCCGCTTGAGGTCCCTTCCCTTCCGCTAGCTTCTTCATCTGTAGATGCTCTTCCCTCAAATCTTTGAACCCTGCCGTCCGCTTTTCCATACTTGCTAAAAATAAGGCAAACTTGACCTCGAACAAAGCTTTTTTATCTCTACGATGAGCGCCTCCCTGAACCTTTTCTAAATCCTCATTCTTAACTTTGCCCTGTCGCGCTTTTTTCTTGATTTCTTTTGATTGTTTATCAGTTTCTGAACGATTTAAATCTCCGAAACCCTTAATCTTTCTCCCTAATTTTTCGAGAGGCTTTAATTCTTCAGGTTTCTCTGAAACCTCTAATAATTGCGGTTCAATATTGGTTATAGACTTAATCTTTGGTTTCCATACAAACATATACTCTGCTACATTGATGGCATTTTGTTCAGCTTCTTCTGGTGTGCCACCTTCGCGTAACGTAACAATATAAGCTCGTCTTGCTTTAAAAGCACGCCAATCATAGTTTTTATCTTCACCATACTCTTTTTCCAGGTTTTTAAAACCCGATTTAAGTTGTTTATATCCTTGATCAGAAAGAGCTTTATCTACTTCATCCATTCCCTTTTCAAATCCTTTTTTAATCTTGTTCTTGGCTAAATTCCACTGCTCATCTGATGGCACGGCTGACTTATCTAAATACTCCATAATCTTGAAAATCAGTGGTCCTTTAAATGAACCTTGAAACCATTTGTCAAAGCCTGCTAATAATTTCCTCAGGTTTGAGGATGGCGCCTTGGCTCCCAGCTCTAGACCAGATTGAGTAATGAACTGCACCCACGCTTTAGGTGCATTTGTTTCGATACCCTTGCAGAGATTCTCAAGCTCTGGAATTGTGTTGGCTTCCTTAATAAATTCTGCATAATTTTGCAGAATTGTTGTTGTATCAATGGCACCGATTTTATTACGAGCCAAAACAAAAGCGTTACCACTATTCATTTCCTCAAAGCGATCGGCATTACCAACGAGAGTATCAGCAGCCATTGCTTTGCCTAAGTTATAAAGTAAAGTAGGATGGAGAATCTTAAGAACAGCCTTTGAATGGATAATTTCTTCCATTTCTTCCCCACCCCCAATTTTCATATTCTTTTGAAGTGCAATATACTTTGCCTTCTCAAAGAAGGGGTAATTGTTATCCCACCTTTCTCTCCTTTTCTTGTCGCTCTCACGAGTCATGTACGTCTTGAGCATGGTGTGAATATCTGCGCCTTCACCTTTACCATTGTTAGGAATTAATTGGCTCTTTGTAGTTTGTGCGCCACCAATCTCACCTAAAACTTTCTCCCCAAATAACGTCGCCGCACCCGAATTAATTGCTTTCAAAATATAGTCCGTCCCACCAATGGTGACGATCATCACACCACCCATCCCACCCCCTGACGATGGGACTGCCTTAGTCGCTGCTGACCAGTCAACTCCTGTAATTTCACCAGGAGTACACTGAATATCAGCAGGTTGTGTCTGTATGCTGGGCAACTTGTGATTTGTCTTGCGCTGTACTTTACCACCACTCTGCTGCACCACATGAGTTAACTCATGTGCAAGCAACTCCTGTCCGCCGCGACTGCCAGGATCGTATGCTCCCTGCCGAAAGAACACATCCTGCCCCGTCGTGAATGCCTTGGCCTGAATTGATTGATTCATCCGATCGGATTGAGCATCAGTATGGACATTCACCCCACTGAAATCAGCACCAAATGCCTTTTCCATCGGTTCTTTGATGTTGTCTGATAGAGGTTGACCGCCCCCTTTAGCTTGTTGAATAGACGCTTCTAAATCAGGCGTAGCATCCATTCCACCACCATCAGACTGACGCTGCACCATCGGTTTCATCTGAAGTTCTTCATCTTCAGGCATCTCCTCACGCTGGATAGTACCTGATGTGGGTTTCATCTGAAGTTCCTCTTCTTCAGGCATTTCCTCACGCTGGATCGTGCCTTGTTGAGGTTTCATTTGAAGTTCTTCCTCTTCGGGCATCTCCTCGCGCTGGAGAGATTGACCTTGAGGTGAATTAATTTGACTCACTACCTGCTGTGCTGTTTGGTCAGCTTCCTGCTCATATTTATCCCCTACTTCACCAATAGTCAGCTTTGCCTGAATCGGTTCCATCTCTTCGCCCGACTCTTCCTGACGCTGGACTACTTGTGCCTCTGACAGACTCCGCATCAAGGGATGATTGGCAACTCCATCGGCTGGTAGCGGCTTGTAGCTTGGCATTTCCTGCTCTTCTGGCGGCGCTCCTGAAACCGATTTTGTTTGAATTGCCATCGGCGGCGCGGTGAAAGAAGGATTTTTCTTCTGAGTTTCGGGACTCCGAGAATTCGATTTATGTATTTTTGTGTATGTCATGTATTGCCTTTGGAATGTTAGTAATAACGCCGCGTGCAGCTTTCACTCAAACCTAATCCCCAACCCCTTCCCTATCAGGGAAGGGGAGCAAGAATTAAAGCCTCTCTCCCTTTGGGGGCGAGGGATTTCCAGAATAAGTCGCACATCGCGTTAATAGAAATTTTTTGGACAGTTCATCCTAAAAATTACATTTTTTACCGTCATTTCCGGAAAACTACTGAAGAGCATAAAGCAATTAATCTGGCATATTTACTGTGATACTTTGACAAAAACAGTACATTCACTCCAGAAATTGCTTCCCCACGCTGCCTCTAAAAGCGGTTTTTCCTATATTGCAAGTCATTTTTTCCACTATAAGCTTTGACTTTTGTGACCAAGATAAACTTAATAATTATTTAAACTTAAATACGTAATTTCCTAGTTGTAATTGGTCAGTAAATATATTTATTAATCCAAAAAAAGTTAAAGGTGTTTTAGCATCAAACAATAAATCCGTAATTTCTACAGGGCGGTTTGAAGTCAGAAAACTAATGAATATCACAACCACTGACCGCTGGTATAAAAGCAATTCCCACTATCTGATGACCGCAGTAGCGGGAGTGCATCGGAAATTAGAGCAGTACATCGATCGCCAGCAGAATCGAGCAGTTGAAACAGTTACAGACGAGCCATTGAATTTAGATGCGATCGCTGCCTCTATGTCAACCCCCTCAGCATTAGAGCAACTCTGCACTACCTTCAACCTGTCTCCCTTCGAGCGCAATATTCTGCTGTTGTGCGTCGGTATGGCAATTTTTCCTAATTTCTCAGCCCTGTGCGCTAACGCTCAAGGAAATCGGGAAATGGCTTATCCGACCTTTGGTTTAGCTTTGGAAGTGTTTCCCCAAAGTCATTGGAGTGCTTTTACCCCCCAAGCACCTCTGCGTCACTGGCAATTACTGCAAGTCGGTACAGGTCAAGTCATTACCTTCTGTTCTTTGCAGATTGATGAGAGCGTGCTGCACTATCTCTTTGGCGAACCGTATCAGGACGATCGCCTGATGAGTCTAATTCAGCCCTTGCCTGTAGAAGCGTATTGCCATATACCCCTACAACCGTCCCACCAGGAGTTAGCAGACAGGCTAGCAGCTATCTTGTCTGAAGCGGGAAATTCTTCTACTTTCTCTATCCCGCAACTGTGTGGTTTAGACGTAGGCGACAAATGGGCAATCGCTGTCGCTGCCTGCGCCCTCATGGGGCATCCCTTAAAACTCATATCCGCCCATCGCTTACCAACCGATCCGGACGACCTGATTCAGCTACTCCGACGCTGGGAACGCGAAGTCGCCTTGACAGGTAGTGTTCTGTTGCTGGATTGCGATCGCTTCAATGCGGGTGATTCAGTCCGAGCAACCTCAATTTTGCAGCTCATTCAAGGCACCACGACCCCACTAATTATTACTACAGAAGAACGGCTGCATTCACCACAACGCCCCCTCATTGCCTTCGACGTTCCCAAACTTACCCGCAGCGAACAACTTGCTATCTGGAAAACTAATCTAGGCTCAGTCGCTGCTGAACTAAACGGACACGTAGAGGAGCTAGTCTCTCAATTCAATCTCAGCAGTCCCGCCATTCAATCTGCCTGCGAACAATTAAAAATTAAAAGTGAAAAATTAGAAATTGAAGTAGATTCTCCAATTCAAAATCAGTTATGGGATTTCTGTCGCGTCCAAGCACGTCCACGCTTAGATGATTTAGCTCAACGCATTGATTCAACTTCTACTTGGGACGACTTGGTGCTGCCAGAAGCACAACGCCAGATTCTGCGTGATATCTCCGCTCATCTTCGGCAACGCGCTAAAGTTTACGAAGTCTGGGGATTTGCTGGTAAGAGCAATCGGGGTTTAGGTATCAGCGCCTTATTTGCAGGGGCTTCTGGTACAGGTAAAACAATGGCAGCAGATGTACTGGCGAAGGAATTGCGGTTAGACCTGTATCGCATCGACTTGAGTGCAGTCGTTAGCAAATATATTGGAGAAACCGAAAAGAACTTGCGGCGGATATTTGATACTGCTGAAGCAGGCGGTGCTATTTTGCTATTCGATGAAGCTGACGCCTTATTTGGGAAACGCACTGAGGTGAAAGATAGCCACGACCGCCACGCTAATGTTGAAGTTAGCTATTTGCTACAGCGCATGGAAGCTTATCAGGGTTTGGCGATTTTGACGACTAACTTGAAAGGTTCATTAGACCAAGCTTTCCTACGCCGCATCCGATTTATTGTGCAGTTTCCCTTCCCCGATGCCAGCCAAAGAGCGGAAATTTGGCAGCGGATCTTCCCCAAAAAGACCCCGACTGAAGGGCTAGATATGAGCAAGCTGGCAAAGCTAAATGTAGCGGGAGGAAATATCCGCAATATTTCCTTGAATGCCGCTTTTCTAGCAGCCAATGCCGGAGAGCCGGTGATGATGAAACATATTCTACAAGCGACCAAAAGTGAATATGTCAAGTTAGAGCGATCGCTCACTGATGTAGAAATTAAAGGTTGGCTCTGATCTGTTTAAGTTGAAGTGCCGATTCCTTACAGGTAGGAATTTCGATTGTGAATTTAGAAACCTGAGTTAAATCGGGACTCCAACGAGAGTGCTGGGAGGAGGTCAATGACTCAACCAAGCGATCGCGCCTCGAATCCAATCTTCCGCATTCGTGCTTTTCGCTAACAGAGCATCTTGTCTGACGACAGAAATCGCTTGCGATACTTCACTATTGCTATATCCCAAAGCCAGTAGCGTCATCTCCACATCTTCTAAAATGGCGGCGGAAGGGCCTGTCGCGGTGCTAGTGACCCCTGCCGAGTGTCGCCATTCTGCAAGTTTAGTTTTCAGTTCTAGCGCCAGACGTTCGGCGGTTTTGGTGCCGATGCCTGGAGTTTTCGCTAAAGTTCGGGTGTTGCCTGTAACGATTGCTTGGACTAAATCTGATAGCCCTAAGGTGTCTAAGAGGGCGATCGCACCTCTGGCACCAATCCCGCTGACGCTGACAAGGGCGCGAAATAAATCCCGCTCCGCTGCGGAGCCAAAGCCATATAGGAGGACTTGATCTTCTCGAACTTGTTGGTGTGTAAAAACTTGCACCGTTTCTCCCGCCGCTGGTAGCTCAGCCTCCAGGCGCGGCGGGATATGCAGTTCGTACCCAATCTGATTGACTTCCAGAATCAGGATGACGCGATTGGCGGTGCTTTTCTGGATGCCAGCTACCGTCCCTTTGAGATAGCCGATCATGCAAAGATGTTGAGGATGTAGGATAAGTTCATTCTAAAAAGCCGAAATGCTTCAGACCTTCTAGAATACCTCCAGCGCAATCCGCTTTTGCTAAATAGCGATTAATCGAAGGATTGGCGTAATGCCACTTTAGCAGTTCTGGCTGGGCATTCCCGACAATGATTCCTCGTTCCTCACCGGACTGAAAGAAGGCGACATCGTTGCCAGAATCACCGCAAACAACGGTTTGTTCGGGAGGCATCTGAAATTGCTGTCGCAGAAACGTGGTTGCAGTTCCTTTGTTGCCGCCGCGAGGTAGGATGTCCAAGTCTTTGCCACTGCTATAGACCAACTTGACATCTAGCTTGCGTTCTTCCAACAAATCTTCTAGCTGAGGGAGAACTTCAACGGCGGCTTCTTCGGCGAGGAAGTAGCTAACTTTAAAAGGGCGTTGTTCGGATGGCGGTTGGGGAACGAGGTCAGAAAAATGAGCGGTTGTGGCGACGATCAAATCCCGATCCCAGTTGTGAGAAAGTTGCTCTACCCAAGCTGGATCTGGTGTATCGCTGCCATCTCGGTAAATTTCCGTCCCAACAGAGAGAACGAGGACATCGGGTTCTAATAGCTCCTGTTCGGTCTTCAGTTCTTGGTAGAGGACGGGGGAACGACCTGTTACATAAACAATCTTTGTCCCGTATTGTTGCCGATGCTGGCTCAGGTGGCGCTTGAGTTCTTCTAGAGCCTCGTCATCGCCTACTAAGGTATTGTCTAAATCGGTCAAGAAGAGAAATGGCTTCACGTTGCTCATTGCTTGGGATTTGGCTACTGGATTATTTTCCTATATGGGAGTTCATTAGGGGGATAGAGAGCGATCGCTTCCCATCACTCCTTAGCGACAATTGAAGATAAAAAAAACCTGGGAGCGTTTTGATAACTCCCAGGCGGATTACTTGAGGTGACATGATGACGAGAATGGGAGGGAATTAATTCTAGATCAGACCCCAGAAGTGCAGGAAGCCTTGACCTGAGAAGATTTCAATCAGCGCAGCGGCTAAAAAGCCAATCATCGCTAGACGCCCGTTCCAAATTTCTGCTTGAGGAGTGAAGCCGTATCTCCAAGCGTTACGATCGTCCATGACGGGAGTGGTTACTTTCTGTGTCTCTTGCATGGTGGGAACTCCGGGTTTATCGCTACGTTTGTTAAGCAATGTTTAGCTTATGTAACTAAATGTAACGATAAGAAGCTAGGGTGGTCTCTATCTGAGGTTAGAGCTATGAGCGATCGCACCGAAAGCTTGAACCGAAAGCTTGAGAGGAATCGCGCGATCGCGTTTTTGCTTTCACTATCTTTCTTTATCACCTGAGAAAAACCGATTCTGCTCAATTCAAGCAATTCTGTATTGAAGTGGATACGCGACAAGTCCGTTTACCCGCAGAATTGCCTTCAGAAATCCCTCTAATTCCTCTCCCCCATGACATTTTTCCGCAAAGCCACGTCCTGGTTGCCTCAGCTAAATTCCCAAGTTTGGATTCTTGCCGCTGGTCGATTCTTATCCGGGATTGGCACTGGGTTTACTTTGTTTTACGCCCCGATTTTTTTTGTCAATCAAGTGGGACTCTCCGCCACGCAAGTCGGGCTTGGCTTAGGCAGCGCCTCCATTTCTGGCGTAGTTGGGCGTATTTTGGGCGGTTCGTTTGCAGATTCGCAGTTTTGGGGACGCAGACGCACCCTGTTACTCTCAGCCGCGGTTTCGGCAGTTGCTTCCCTAGTCTTGGCGATTAGCAACAATTTTCACATTTTCGTGGTTGGTAACTTGCTGATGGGCATGGGCATCGGTTTATATTGGCCTGCCACAGAAGCCGTAGTAGCAGATTTGACACAGGGAGAGCAGCGCAATGAAGCTTATGCCCTAACGCGACTGGCAGACAATTTGGGGATGGGCATCGGAATTGTATTGGGAGGTGTATTAATTGGCACCACGGGGGCTTATCGAGAGCTATTTGTGCTTGATGCGATTTCATTTGTGGTGTTCTTTGGGGTCGTCTATGCAGCGATCGCAGAAACTTACAAACCAGGAGAACGCCAACAACAAGCATTTAGCAGTTGGGCAACGGCACTGCGCGATCGCAGTCTGTTGATTTTTTGCTTAGTGAACATCATCTTCACCACCTATATCTCGCAAACCCAAAGTACAATGCCCCTGTACTTCAGCAATTTCTTGCGTGTAGAAGAATCCGGGAAAGGATTTTCCCCCACAACCATTAGTGCTTTATTTACCTGGCACCTTGTCTTAGCCATTCTCTTACAGCTGCCAGTTGTCAGAATATTTAAACGCTTGAGCCATCCCTACGCCTTGTGCATTTCCGCCCTATTTTGGGGATTAGGATTTAGCTTAATTTGGTTTACAGGAGTCGCGGCATCAAGTCAGTTAGTGTGGGCAATTTTAGCAATGGGAGTGTTTGCGATCGCCCTCGTCTCCTACACTCCCTCAGCATCTTCTCTCATTACAGTCTTAGCCCCCGAATCTCAGCGTGGCGTCTATTTTTCAATCAATTCTCTTTGTTGGGCAATCGGCTATTTCATTGGCCCTACAGTGGGTGGCTGGGCATTAGATCAACCGCCCGTTGTAGCGCATGGTCTGTGGCTGGGCTTCGCATTCAGCGTAGCCATCACCATTGCCATTTTGCAATACCTGAATCGAATTTTAAACGCAAAGAACGCAGAGGGTAACGTAAAGTAACGCCAAGACTCTGGGTACCGAGAGCGTTTAAAATGCTTTATCGCCGTCTTTCTTGCAACTTGCGATAAACGTCTCGCAAATCGACGCGATGGTAAGCTAAAGCAACCAGGGTGTGATAGAACAAATCAGCAACCTCACCCGCGATCGCGTCCTTGTCGTCATCCTTGCAAGCCATCACCACTTCAGCAGATTCTTCGCCAACTTTTTTCAAAATCTTGTTATCTCCACCGGCAAATAGCTTGCTGGTGTAAGAACTTTCGTTCGGGTTATCGCGGCGATCGCAAATCGTCGCAAACAAATCCGACAAGGTATCTGCGGGAGGCGGCGCTTTTTCCCCATCTACTTGATGAAAACAGCTGCGTTCCCCCGTGTGACAGGCAATTTCTCCCACCTGTTCCACAGTAACCAGCAGCGCATCGCTATCGCAGTCATAACGGAGACTTCGCACATTTTGTAAATGCCCCGAAGTCGCACCTTTATGCCACAACTCCCCACGAGAACGGCTCCAATACCAAGCTTGTCCCGTTTCCAGCGTTTTCTGTAACGACTCCCGATTCATCCAAGCCATCATCAAGACCGTACCATCCAGATAATCTTGCGCGATCGCTGGCACCAGTCCCTGCTCGTTGTAGCGGATTCGATCGACAGGGATGGATTGGCTTAAAGCAGAGGGTTCAGCAGCTGGCATTTTCAGTACAAATGACTCACTTGTACAAGATATCACTCCTCACCACCAACTGCTCAGCACCCGTTCTAGATGCCTCAGATATTCTTCCGGGTTGTTCGCTAAAGTGAATAAGAGGTTGCAAGAAGCAGTTCCAGGCATTTGCCAAAGATGCTATTTAAGCTGGCTAACCAGGCTGGCTGATTGACTTCTGACAGCGTAAATGAGAACCTTGTGAGCCTTGAAGTCCTCTGTCTACCATCGAAGCTACCATTGAACCGTCGAACTGAATCGCTGAATCGAACTACCAAGTTGAATGCTACCCGATCGGAACTCCTAGGCTGCCTTCCAGAAACAAGAGCAAACACTCACAGGTAAATTCTGATTCGTTTGGTAGGACATGATTGGCATTACCCTCAGTAGGATAATTGAACAGCGTAATCTCTGCGATCGCAGCTTCCGCCTATCTTGAGGCAGAGATTTTATCATCAAAACGAGGAGATAACATTGATTACTTCTACAAATTTGAAAACCACCAAGTCAGAAGAAATATTCGCCGCTGCTCAACATTTGATGCCAGGAGGTGTCAGTTCACCAGTCCGGGCGTTTAAATCGGTGGGAGGACAACCCATCGTCTTTGACCACGTCAAAGGTGCCTATATCTGGGATGTCGATGGCAACCAATATATCGACTACGTTGGCACCTGGGGACCCGCGATTTGCGGTCATGCCCATCCAGAAGTGATTAGTGCCTTGCACGAAGCCCTGGAAAAAGGCACCAGCTTTGGTGCCCCCTCCGTGTTGGAAAATGTGCTGGCAGAGATGGTGATTGACGCCGTACCCAGCATTGAAATGGTGCGCTTTGTCAACTCCGGAACCGAGGCGTGCATGGCAGTTCTGCGCCTGATGCGAGCTTTCACCGGACGCGACAAGTTAATTAAATTTGAAGGCTGCTATCACGGTCACGCTGATATGTTCCTGGTGAAAGCTGGTTCCGGCGTCGCTACCCTCGGCTTGCCGGATTCTCCAGGCGTTCCCAAGACGACAACCAGCAACACGCTCACTGCCCCCTACAATGACCTGGAAGCCGTCAAAGCTTTATTTGCCGCAAATCCCGACCAAATTGCTGGGGTGATTCTAGAGCCAGTGGTGGGTAATGCTGGCTTTATTACGCCTGACGCGGGTTTCCTGGAAGGCTTGCGAATGATTACGCAAGAAAATGGCGCGTTACTCGTATTTGACGAAGTCATGACCGGCTTCCGGATTGCCTACGGTGGGGCACAGGAGAGATTTGGGATTACCCCTGACTTGACAACGCTGGGTAAAGTAATCGGCGGTGGCTTGCCGGTGGGTGCTTACGGTGGACGCCGCGATATTATGTCGATGATTGCTCCAGCCGGGCCAGTGTATCAAGCCGGGACGCTTTCGGGGAATCCTCTGGCGATGACTGCCGGAATCAAAACGCTGGAATTGCTGCGAAAACCAGGCAGCTACGAGCAGTTAGACAAGATGACAAAGAAGCTCAGTGATGGCTTGCTGCAAATTGCTAAGGAAACAGGTCATGCGGCTTGCGGCGGTAGCATCAGCGCGATGTTTGGCTTGTTCTTCACTCAAGGGCCAGTCCATAACTACGAAGATGCTAAAAAGTCTGACTCGAACAAGTTTAGCCGCTTCCATCGCGGAATGTTAGAGCGGGGTGTGTATCTGGCACCTTCTCAGTTTGAGGCTGGATTTACTTCTCTGGCGCACACAGATGAAGATATTGACCGCACTTTGGCAGCAGCGAGAGAAGTAATGTCTGGGCTGTAAGTTAGTCTCGCTCGCTTTTATCCCGCCAGGAACTTAAGTTCCTGGCTAATCGCTCAAGCCCGTTTTAACGGACTGGGAAAATTAAATTTGAGTTGGATAAACCTGAATTTTGCGATTAGCCAGGAACTTGATTTTCATCAGCCATGCACGTTAACCCTATGTAGAACACGAGGGAAAAGTAAGTGCAGAGATCCAAGACTTAATAAATTAATTAGGATTGCTATCTAGACAGTAAGTTGGAACGCGAGAAAACCTAATGTCTGCATAGTTTACGCTATCGCTCATCCATCTAAAAATACTTAATTCTGCCTACTTATAGGCGATCTAAATTGAGATAGAATACGAGATTACCTTCAGGTGCGTGAATAATTTGTTCAATAGTGGGGGGTAAATCTTCGTGTTGATAAAAAGATGGAATTTTCTCAAATTTTTCTTCTGATACTTCTAAGATTTTAGGCATTTCAGAGACGGGAATGCCTAATTTTTCTTTTTGCTTGATGGTGCAAACAATTAGATAGTGGTAGTCTGTTTCGTGGGATTTTAGAAATAGCGCCGATAGATCGATAAGCGCGATCGCTTCCTGTTCGTATTCCATTAACCGGCGACCGTTGATTAGGGCAGCGTGGGGTGTAAAGGCTTTGAGAACGCGCTGAACTCGGTCAATTGCGATCGCGTACTGTTCGCTTCCCATCTGAAACGAAACCAGTTTTCGCTTGGAAACACGAGTTGAGACGAGAGCTTTAGTCCGAAATCGGCGATTCATAAGTTCTTCAATGTTTAATTAATTTAGCGATCGCTTCTAATAACTGAACCTCGTTGTAGGGTTTAGTAAAGTATTGAATCGCTCCTAACTCTAATGCCATCTGGCGATGTTTGAACCCACTCCGGGAAGTCAACATGGCAACGGGAATTGAGGCAAATTGAGGTTGAGATTTCAGATTTCGCAACAGTTCAAATCCGTCCATCCGGGGCATTTCTATATCGGCAATGATTAAATCGCAATTTAAGCCTTCCTCTAATTTAGATAAAGCGTCTTGACCATCTTTGGCTTGCGCGACTCGGTAACGGGCGCGAATTAGCGTCAGGGAGAGTAACTGTCGGATCGTGTAGGAGTCATCGACAACCAAAATTTGGGGTTGAGAACTTCCTGTCGGGGCAAGGAGTGGCGTGCTATGTCGTGTCCCTAAATCTGATTTATTATCAACTGAAATTGTGGTGCCGCTTTGAGTATAAAATTGCCCGATGAGATCGTCCACATCTAAAATTGTCACGACCTGACCATCTCCCATAATCGTGCAACCAACGATCCCGCGAGGCTTTGAGAGGGGAAGCGGAAGGGCTTTTACCACGACTTCTTGTTGACCGATGAGACGTTCCACGACTACAGCGAGAACACCTTCACTGGAAGCTAAAACCATTACCGGGATATAGTCTTGGGCAATTGGGTCGGGAGAGGGGCCGTCGGGATGGGGGACACTATAGTGGAGTAATTCTTGCAAACGCACCAAGCGGATGAATTCTTCTCGCCACCACAACATGGTCTGCGTCCCAGCCATTTGAATCTGATGCCCTTGAATGTGGAGAATCTCCTCTACGGCGTCTAAAGGGATTGCTACCGTATTGCAATCTGCCTTAACCATTAAGGCATCGCTGATCGATAGCATGAGTGGTAGCTTCAGGATAAAGCTAGTGCCTTTGCCCGGTCGTGAATCTACTTTGACAGTTCCCCGTACCTGCCGCAGATTGGTGCGAACCACATCCAGCCCCACCCCCCGACCAGAGAGTTCCGTGACCTCTTTAGTGGTGCTGAAACCAGGCCAGAAGAGGAATTCGTAGAGGTCGGCAATTGATAGTTCGTCTGCTTGTTCGGCTGCCACAAAGCCGCCTGCTACGACTTTGGCGCGGATAGCTTCCGGGTCAATTCCCCGTCCATCATCGGTAATGGTGATGATGGTTTGTCCGCCTTGGTGAAAGGCTTCAATTTCGATTTGACCGCTGGGGGGTTTCCCTAGGGCGAGGCGGGCTTGGGGCGTTTCGATGCCGTGATCGAAGGCATTTCGCACCAGATGCACTAGGGGGTCGCGCAGGGCGTCTAGCAGGCTTTCATCAATGGTGGTATCTCGTCCCAGGAGGAGGAGATTAACTTCTTTGTTGTGGAGGCGACACAGATCCCGCAAAGCGCGGGGGAGGTGATCGACCGCCCGACTGAAGGGGACGACTCGCAGTTGCATGACGCGCGATCGCAACTGGTCGGTGATCCGCCGGAGTTGATCGGTGCTGCGTTCAAATTTCACCGCGATTTCGTCAATCTTCGTTCCCGATAGCGCGATCGCTTCGGTCGTTTCAATCACAGATTGAGCGGTGGAGTGAAATTCTGTATATTGATCTAGTTCTAATAAGTCGAAAGTCGAAGGCAAAGATTTAGTAAAGGCATTTGTGGTTTTTGCGCGATCGCTTTTGCTATTTTCAGTGCTAAGGCGGTCATATTCTTCTCGGAGCTGCGTTCCAAATTGATTTAAAGCTACAATACTCTTCCGAATGCGCTTCGCTTCAGTGCGTAGTTGAGTTTCTTGTAGTTCCAAATTTGTCCGGTTAATCACCAATTCGCCCACCAAATTCACTAATTCGCTTAAGCGTTCTAGATCTACGCGAATCGTCGGGCGTTGCCAACCTGTGGGGGAAGAAACAGGTGAGGATTGAGGGCTGAGTGAGGGCTGAGGAGAGAGGACTGAGGAGTTAGGACTGAGGACTGAGGACTGAGGAGAGAGGACTGAGTGAGGAGTTAGGACTGAGGACTGAGGACTGAGTGAGGACTGAGGACTGAGGAGAGAGGCTGGAGTTGAGGAATCCTCAACTGGTAATTCTGGAGTGGAGATGGCTGGTTCCTCAGTCCTGAGTCCTGTCACCTCAGTCCTATTACTGAAGGGTGTTGAGGAATCATCAACTGGTGATTCTGGAGTGGAGAGTATTGCTTCCTCTCTCCTCAGTCCCAACTCCTCAGTCCTCAGTCCTTTTGGCTCAGTCCCATTCAAAGGCTGTATAGTAATGGCTTCTCCCTGCAATAGCTGAGTGCGGGCAGATTGCAAGTTTTGGGCAATTTCCCATCCCTGTTTTTGGAGGAGTTCTACACTCAGATGGGGGGTGTCAATCAAAGTTCTCAAATACTCAACAATTTGCCCAAATTCTGCCAGTTGCAGCATCCCAGCTACCCCTGAAAGTTGGTAATAAACTTGGTTAAGCGTTGCTATTGTTTGCTCTAAAGTTTCTGGTTTAACTTGAGAAAGTTCCGTCTCCAAATGGTTAAAAACCGGAAGTAGATCTTGTTCAAAAATCCTTTTAATAGTTTGCAGGTTTGCCCGATTGTTAAGGCTAGAGCCATTACTGGAAGCAGCGGGCTTAGTATACTGATTTTCTAGCTGGGCTAGAATTTGGGCGATCGCTTCCACTTCAGCTACAGAGGTTGCCTGCATTGTTGCTCCATTATCCTTGCCTTCCGGCTGACAGACTTGGTTGGCGATGGTTCTCAGGAGATCGACCCCTTGCAGCAAAGCGGTAATCGTCGTTGGATTGATTTGGGATAAATCAGCGCGATCGCGCAGAATTGCAAAGCTATCTTCCAGGCAATGAGCCGCTGTCGATAAGGTTTCAAAACCAAACATCAAAGCCGAACCTTTTATCGAGTGGGCAGCCCGAAATAGGTTTTGAACCGCTTGCGATCGCGCTTCAACTTCATTGCTGCTTTCTATCAATAACAGATTGGCTTCTAGTGATTGCAGGAATTCTTGAGTTTCAGTTACAAAGATACCGATTAGCTCATTGAAATCATCCGAATTCATACTTTTTTCCTTTAAATAAGTCAGCCTTTGGACGTGACTTTGGATTTTATTTAATTCATCCCCATCTTTGTGACAATGCTATATATCAAATATGCTAATCATTGCTTAATTGTTAGTTAAAAAACTTGCCTAGTGTAAACATAAATCGGAATGGTATTAAATAAAAAATGGAGTTATTAATTTTAATTACTCCATTTGATTGAGCTGGCATTTTTCTGTTTCCCTCCGGCACCCCTCGCCAAAAAGCGATAAGGGGTGCTGGAGTGAGGTTCTGAATCCTTGACTGTTTATTGCGAACGGAAGTTTGTCACTGAACTTTGGAGTTTATTCACGACAACAGCTAACCCACCAAGTGAATTCGTTACGTCTTCCGCTTTTTGGGCAGTGTTGGTAGAAATAGCGTTCACCTGCTTCACACTGCCTGCAATTTCTTCTGCCGAAATTGTCTGTTTTTGAGCAGCACGAGTAATGTTTTGTACCAAAGCATTAATTTCGCGGCTGACTTCAATAATCGCAATCAGATTTGTCTTGGCAGCTGCGGCAATGTGCGTTCCTTCAACAACTTGTTGAGTACCGGATTCCATTGCCCTCATCACCCGACTAATTTCATCTTGAATTGTTTTCACAATCTCTGATATTTCTTCGGTTGCTGAGGCAGAGCGTTCTGCGAGCTTGCGAACTTCCTCCGCTACGACTGCGAAGCCTTGCCCTTGTTCTCCGGCGCGTGCTGCCTCAATTGTGGCATTTAATGCCAGCAAGTTTGTTTGAGAAGCAATTTGAGAAATAGATGTTACAATTTTGCCAATTTGTTGCGACCCTTCGCCTAGACGTTTCATCATTTTTGAAGTTTCGGCAATCGTTTGGCGGAGTTCGTTAATTCCATCAACTGTACGGTCTACAGCTTGTCCTCCCATTTCTGCTGTGGTAGCGGCTTGCTGTGCCACTTGTTCGGCTCGTTTTGCAGCATCTGAAACATCTTTAATCGAGTTGAGCATCCGCTCAATTTGTTTTAAGGTGGACTCAATTTGCAAGGCTTGGGTGCGAGCTTGCTGTGCGAGTTCGTTAGTATTACCAATCGATGCAGTTGTGGCTTGATTAGCTTGTGCTGCTGCATCTTGGATATTAATGACCACTTTCCGTAAAGAGGTGACAAGGTAGTTGAAAGAGTCTGCTAATGCTCCTAAGATGTCATTGGTGACTTGAGCTTTAACCGTTAAATCTCCCTTTGCTGCACCCTTAATTTCACCCAAAAGCTTGACGACTTGTTGAGTTAGAGAATCTGCCTCAATTTTTCGCTCTTCTGCTAATTTGATAAGTCTATCAGCCGCTTCTTTTTGCTGGGTAATGTCGAAGCGAATCCCGATATATTTGATAATATTGCCATTAGTGTCAAAGATTGGGGACACTGTAGTGTCAACCCAATACAAAGAACCATCTTTGCGCTTATTTTTGATTTCTCCTTTCCACACACCGCCCCGATAAACCGTAGCCCAGAAGTCTTGGAAAAAGGATTTCGGGTGGTAGCCAGAGTTAACGATGCGATGGTTTTGCCCCATTAGTTCTTCCTGGGTGTATCCAGAGATTTGGCAGAACCGCTCGTTAGCATAGGTAATGGTTCCTTTTAAGTCGGTTTCGCTGACAATCGCCGATTCATCAAGGGCATTTTGCCGGTTTTTCAGTTCTTGCAGCAGGCGTTCCTGCTCCTTGGCGAGTTGTTGTAAACGTTCTTGGGCTTGCTTGTCGCTGGTGATGTTGCGACAAACAATCGCCCCGCCTTTGAGGAAACCGTTGTCGTCCTTCAGCGGTCTGCCGTTAATTTTTGCCCACAAACCTTCTGGTATACCAGGATGACGAGTAAACATCTCTACGTCGTCAACGGCTTCGCCTCGGATCGCTTTTGTCATCGGTAAATCTGCGGTTGGGTAAACGGTCACGGTATCGGGCAAAAACAAGCCATACTGCGTTGACCATCGATCGGGGGGGGCATCTCCTGAACCCAATCCAAACATTTTCTCCGCAGCGGGGTTGAACAGTAAAAACTTTCCGGTTTCATCGGCGACGATGACTGCCTCACCCATGCTGTTGAGGACTAATTGCAAGATACTGGTTTGCTGCCGAAGTTCAGCCGAGGAACGAGCCAAATCTGCTGCTGTTCTCTGTAAATCTGCTTCCGCTTGTTTGCGATCGCTAATGTCGGTACAGACGCCAACCCACTCGCGGATACTACCATCTTCTGCTAAGACGGGAATCCCGCGAACCCAGAAGTATCCATAGCTGCCATCTGCGGCTCGGATACGATACTCAACCTGATAGAGACTCTTCGTTTCAAGGGCTTTATTCCAAATACGAGCAGTGGGATCGCGATCTTCTGGATGCACGGCATCCAACCATCCCCAGCCTTTTACTTGTTCCTCGCTTTGACCTGTAAACGCTCTCCAAGCTGGCATATCAACCACTTGTCCTTGGGCGTCTGTCGCCCAGACTATCTGCGAGGTGGCAACGATCAATGAGCGATACCTTTCCTCGTTCTGACGGATGGTTTCCTCAGCAGCTCTGCGCTCAGTAATGTCATTGTTGATTTCTAAGATCGCTTTAGGCTGACCGGATTCCTCCCGTTGCAATGTCCAGCGACTCGCGACAACGATCTGTGTCCCATCGCGCTTGGTGTGGATGAGTTCACCTTCCCAGCGTCCATCCCGCAGGCACGCGGCTTTAATTTCCTCGACGGGTTGGGGAAAGATGGTTTTTAAAAATGCGTGGATGTATTGCCCTACGGTTTCTTCCTTTGTCCAGCCGTATAGTCTTTCTGCGCCTTGATTCCAATAAGCGATGCGATCGTCGAGATCCCGAAGCATTATGGTGTCATTGGCTAAATCCAGCATCTGCACCTGTTGCTGCAATGCTTCTTCTGTCCGCTTGCGATCGCTGATGTCGGTGGAAATCCCACAGAGGGCGTAAGTAGTTCCTGTCGAATTTCTTAAGAGAAACTTCGTGGAAAGGTAGGTGTGGAGTCCGTCATCTTGAGGTGCAACCTCTTCCATTTCTAAAGAAGTTCCGGTTTCAAGTACCTGGCGATCGTTGGCACCATAAGCATCAGCGATTTCTTTCGAGAAGAAATCGTAGTCAGTCTTGCCAATAACCTGCTCTTTGGTCGTGTGGAAGAGGCGTTCATACTGGCGATTAACCAGAATGTAACGACCTTCCAAGTCTTTGAGATAGATAACAGCGGTGTAATTGTCGATGATTGCCTCTAGGCGTTCTTGACTTTCCCTGAGTGCGGCTTCTGCCTGCTTGCTTGAGGTGATGTCACGGGCAATGCAGTACATCACTTGATTTTCAGCAGCCGCGTTCGCAGTCCACGCTAACCATCGGTAGGAGCCATCTTTACACCTGTAGCGATTTTCAAAATACAGTACTTGCGAACCAATAGTGAGTTTTTCGGCTTCGGCTAAGCTCTTGTCTCGGTCATCTGGATGGATAAACTCAATAAACGGTTGAGCCAAAAGTTCCTCGACCGCGAAGCCCAGGATTCTTGTCCATGAAGGATTGAGGCGCTTAAAGGTGCCGTCAAATCCGATAATACACAGCAGGTCAAGAGAGAGAGTAAAGAAGCGATCGCGTTCTTGATTCGCTTCCGTTAATTCTGCCGTGCGCTCATCAATGCGTTGTTCGAGTTCTTGATTCAGGGTGCGAAGTTCCGTTTCTGCGCGCTGGCGTTTGATATCAATGCCATTCAGGTTTCGAGAATTCCACCAAATCAGAACGGCAAAAACAATAATATTCAAGCTACCTAAAACCGAGATGGCGATCTCGGTTTCCAAAGACTTCGCCCGGTACCCGGCTAAGATTATCCAACCTAAAAGTGGCGGAATTCCAAGTACAGCCGGTGACATCCGCCTCGCCATCATACCCCCTGCATTCTGGCTGGTGACAACTGCCATCACTCCTCGATCTGGACGAGCAAACAGAATGCCGGTGCTAAGAAGCGCAAATCCCACTGCTGCGTGCAAGGCCATTTGGGTGTAAGAGCTAATCCCATAGAGGGATTTCACGCCATAAAGGTAGCCCAGTACCCCCAGCAAGGCGACTGAGAATGCCGCTAAGCTAAGAATTTGAGCGGCTTGATAATTAATATAGGGGCCGAGAAACAGCAGTAGAGCCACCCCCAACATCAAAAAATTAAGGGCAGTATTGGGAGCCATCCGACCAGGGGAGGAAGTGCCAAAGGTGTCTGACGACGCCTTGAACAGAAGTTGGTCAATGCCGAAATCCCACCCCAGAACATACTGCATCAGCGTGAGCAAACCGACGACCATAACGATCCCGGCAAACCATTGTCCCCAGCGGCGCTTCGACTCGTCAGCGGGATAACGGTGCCACAACCACAACGATGTACCGCTGAGGATAAAACACACCGCTGCGTTTGCTTTCATCGTCACCAGACCTGGCAAGATGCTTTTCAGGATGGGAATGTTAAACATCCAACCTAGTAGTACCGCACAACCGATTGCAATGACTGCTATAGTGGCTTTTTTAGAAAAGGATTGAAGTGTCCCGATGAGGTCGGAAGACTGAGGCACCTCTATCGGCTGATATGAACTTTCCATCTTATGGCTCCGGCAATCTATGATTTACCAGCGATCCGAATGCGCGATCGCTTCTACATCCACAATCATGAGTAAGCGTCCCTGACAGTCATATAAGCCTCGCAAAAAAGGAGCCAGTTCCTCACTCACCTCTGCTGCCGAGACAATTTGATCAGGATCGAGAGATAGCACACCCTCAACATGAGAAACTGCTAATCCCATCCGCATCGACGGAAGATTGATATCGCGCGGGTCGGGCGCTTCTACGACTAAAATCCGACTCCGAGCTTCGTGACTTTCCACAGGGTCGGCACCCATGAACCGACCAAAATCTGCTACTGCCAGAATTTCCCCTCGCAGATTGGTTAAACCCAATAAAAAAGGAAGCGTATTCGGAACAGCGGTAATGGTTTGATCGCCCAAAACCAGCACTTCTCTGACTGCCGTTAGTTCGACTGCAAACAGGCTCTTGTCTTGACCAAAGAGAACGAATTGGCGAGGCATAAACAATTAAAAATGTAAAATTAAAAATTATAATTATTGATTAATTTTTAATTTTTAATTTTTAATTCTTAGAGAAGGCGTCGTACCAGATTAATAAACTGTTTCGCCTCAAGTGGCTTACTTACATAAGCATCGGCTCCCAGCTCGATTCCCCAAGCTTTATCAATCTCTGTATTTTTTTGCGTACAAAACACGACAGGTAAGTGTTTGGTTTCCTCGTTCTCTCGTAACTCCCGCACCACTTCAAATCCGTTCATTCGTGGCATGACCACATCCAATATCACGAGGTCGGGTGGCTTCTCCTGGATGCGAGCGATCGCTTCCTCTCCATCACTCGCTCTCACCACTTCCATCCCCGCTTCTTGTAAAATTCGGCAAATCATCTCTAGTTCAGTCGGCACATCATCGACGACTAATACTCTCGACATCGCAACCCTCACAAGTATTTATTGTTAACTCGATTCTATCTGAGTCTATTCCCGCTCAAAAAGCCTCAGTATTTTCACCGAAACATCTTTTAATATTGTTCTCATTTACTGAAAAATAAACCTTGCCAAAGTTCGTTTCCGTCCCAAGAAATTTAGCTGTATTGTTAAATATTTGTTGCTTCAATCTACATCTTGCACCAGAGCCGGTTCAAATAGAATTCGCAGCGATGCAAACTAAGCTTTTCTGCACCAAATCACGTTAAATCAAGAGTTTAAAACCCGCATCTCATCTGGTTCTTGTATGCCTAGATGTGATTTGAATCACCGACTTAAAAATAATCCAAACTCGTAGTTAAATATCCCATCACATCTATTGAATGCTGAAAACTTAATTAAGTTATCAGCTTGATACCCTTAAAATTATAAAACACATAAATAAAATTGCAGGATTTCGCCAACCCTGATTTTCAAACTCCTTAATTCAAAGTAAAGTTTTTTAGACTTTCAAAAACAAACTTTACGATTTTCAAATAATTTTGATTCACTTTTTTGATGCAAATAAAAAGAAAGGCACTTTTTCTAAAAATTTTGATGCTTTACAGTTTGTGCAAAAGAGGTAGCAGGCTGCTGAAGCTGGCGATAAACTTTACCACTTTTGCTAGAAGAGGGAGTATGAGGAACGGGTAGCTGTCGCCAGAGGAGGACAGGGATACTGAGGACACCTAAAATCATCACCACTCCAGCCGTTATCCAGACAAACAGACGATTTGCCTGATAATCGCTACGCTCAATTTGCCAAAAAACCTGGTTGTAGCGCCATGCAGCAAAGGCAATTAGGACAATGCCAGCAACCACCAGACTGATGCCAAGGCTCTGGGAACTGATGAACGAGTGAGAAGTGCTATCCTGACCTGTGACGGCGGTTTGCAGTTGCTGTAGAAATAAACCAAAGCGAGCTAAAGCAAACCCAAATCCAATCAATGCAATCGAGGTACGCAACCAAGCGAGAAATGTCCGCTCATTGGCTTGATGCTCTCGCTGGCGGTCGATTTTTGGTTGTTTATCCATTTCTCCTCTGGCTCAGACATTAGCAGGTTCTAGTCTTAATTTCAGCAGCTTTCCCAATTTCAGAGGCTCCAGTATTTTTCTAAAAAAGCAATATCCTATTGGACACGGGTAATCTTGATCCCCCAATTCGCAACCGCCTCATTTAATTGCTGCAATAAAGTTTGAGCGATTTCGCTTCTAGAATGAACCGCTTGCTCTAGCTTAATTCGACCAATTTCAGAGCGCAGGATAGAGATAACCAAGTTTTTTAACGCTATCTCAATATTTTCAACAGTGTAATAAGTGCGTTCTAAATTTAGGATGCGCCAATACACAATTGCATCGACTTCTAGGGACACATTATCTTTTGCGATCGCTGGCTGGCGCTCAATTTCCAAAACCTGTTCGCGGGTCGTATTCTGATAGACAATCGTATCGAGCCAAGGCAAGATAAAGTGGATACCTGGTTTCAGCGTTCGATGGTATCGACCCAAGCGCTCTACTAAGGCTTCATTACTTTGACGGATAATTTTGACAGAGTATCCCAGCACGTAACCAATGATGACTGCACCAAGAGCAGCAAGGAATAACTTCATCTGTATTGTCTTGCTGGGATATTTTCACAAAGCAATTGGGCTTTTATTTTTAGAATGATGTTAACTCAAGGGCACTGTTCACCTTAAGTTTTAACCACTCCAAAAAGGCAGAGAATAACCAAAATTTTGCGTATTTTTGCAAAACCTCTGCGTTCTTTGCGTTTAAAAACCGTTTAGCGATAGTTATTAAATTGCAAAGCAACTGGATAATCTTCCTGCTTCAAGCGTTGAATTACCAGTTGCAAGTCATCTTTGGATTTAGCAGAAACTCGCACGGCATCACCTTGAATTGAGGGTTGCACTTTTTTAATTTCGTCCCGAATTAGTTTGGTGATTTGTTTAGCGATTTCCTGGCTGAGTCCTTTACGCAGTTTGATTTCCTGCCGAATGCGACTACCACCCGCTGATTCAGGTTTGCCATAATCAAAGATTTTCAAGCTAAGGTTGCGCTTGGCGGATTTAATTTGCAGGATGGTATGAACAGCATCCAAGGTAAATTCGCTATCGGTGCTAATTGTAATAACGTCGTCGCCTAATTCAAGGGTAGTTTTAGTGTCTTTGAGGTCGAAGCGGCTTTTTATTTCCCGCTCAGTTTGGTCTACGGCATTGACCAATTCTTGCCGGTCAAAATCGCTGACAATATCAAAAGAGTATGTAGAAGCCATAAAGAATCGTTAGTGGTTGGCTAAATTGATATTAGAAAAATCGCTAATTGCTATTGGCAGAAAGGAGGCTGAGGACAAATAAGGTGCTACTGCTCAGAGTACCGATGCCGAACATTAGCGATCGCGCGATTGGGACATTGAGAATATAAAAAACGGAGTATAATGACCGGGCAACAACGAAGGCGATCGCTGCGATCGCTGCCAAGGGCGAATCTACACCTGTCACATAAGCCATCAGGGCTGCCGCCGCAAATATCATAAATGCTTCAAACGAGTTTTGGTGCGCCCAAGTGGCTCGTTGTCCGTAGGGAGGCAGCTTATCAAACATGGCTCGCGGAGCCGCCGTGTCATACCCCACAGTCACACGGGCGTAACCCACCACCAAAAAGGGGATATAAATCAGAACAGCGGCTGCGGCAATGCAGTCGAGCAGAATAGCAGGTACTGGGATCATAGCTTTATTGTAGAGACGCCAGCGGTAGCGCTCTTAATGCATCGCGTCTTTTTAATCAAAGTAGAACAGAGTCACCACTTTGCGTTGTTCTTCCGCATCCTGACAAGTTTTGAGCAGGGTGTGGCTGTCGTGAAACGCAAAACAGATTAGCTGCTGACACCGAGAAACTATCTCTTGATTGCATAGAGCGCTGGCTTCAGCCAGCGATAAATTGTCGTTTTCGGGATTTTCTACCAAATGCATTACCTGTTCCAACTGCTCCCGCGATTCCCGTGGCTGACGCTCTAAGCTTTGGGGCAAAATTACAGTCAGCAGGCTAGAATCGGCTCGCATCGCCCCTCGGATGGCGGCAAAATTGGTTCCGGTAGCACCAGAGGTGATGAGTCGATTCCCGGTTAAAACCAAGGCATAGCTCATCATCTCAATGAGATTTTGATGGGTGATCGGAACGTGACGCGACCCCAGCAGGGCAATCCGTTTGGAACCTGTTTGCTGGATAGTCGCCAGTTCTTGCGCTAAGGCATCAAGCTTAGGAATGTCAATGGATTGGCTCAATGACGATTTCTGTCTGAACAACCTCGCTATTTTATCAGACCCGGATGACAACAGCGATGGAGTTTCTGCATCTTAGTTGCCTAGTTCTAAGTTCCATTGGTTAGCGAGAATTATTTGCACTTTTATAAAAAGCTATGCTATATTTATAAATCGTCGGACGGACGCATAGCTCAGTTGGTTAGAGCACCACGTTGACATCGTGGGGGTCACTGGTTCGAATCCAGTTGTGTCCATTATTTTTTTTGGTGCCGCTATAGGTGGCTGTGTCACTACAACCATAAGTTGTCCAAAATGGTCACTTTATGCTTGTAATTTTCTCTGGTCAGCTTATGCTTGTAGCTCGTTGAGCGTTCGCGCAGTAGTTTTAGAACTTGATTGAGTTACTATCTGCTTACCTACTGAGTTCAGATTGTAATTCCTGCAAGGTTGCTCGGACTTTCTTGTTTCGTAAGTCTCCTGGTTTGGTCATTAGTTGTGATACACGACCTTCAGAGGGATACACATTCTCATTATGGAGCTTGAGCGCAATCTGCCGAACTTCTTCACAGGATTGCTCTATCTTTTTCTCGTGGGCTGCTTTCCTGTAGCGGCGGGATTTAGCGGCAATGGCGTGACATAAATTGGGAAAATGGCGAGAAATCGTCCGTCTATCATGGTTCAAGCGCTCAGCCGCCTCTTTCATTGTCAGTGGCGGCTTCTCATCACTTGCAAGCATTGCTTGTAGAGCCTCTTCTACTGTGTCTGAATCGAATGGCTTGGGGGATACTCTTTTGTTGTGCGCTCGCTCAGAAGATTTCTGTAGGCTTATCTTCAACGGTTTAGCCGCCAGCTTTTCGGGTATCAGGAAGTCCAACAACGATATCTCCAGCCAATAACAAATTTTCAGGAGGACATCAAGTTGGGGCAAAGCTTTCCCGGTATGCCACATCCATAGGGTATTTTTAGGAATTCCTAAATCACTAGCGAAGGCAGCGATATTCCCTTTAGTAGCAAGGTTTATGGCTGCACACATGGCTTTTGCTACGTTTTCCCTCAGCAGTGGAGATGAGAGGCTATGAACGGCAGTAATCAATTCTCCTATGCTATCCGCTACCCATATCTCCTTTTTTAAGTCCTCTGGAGATAAGTTACTACAAGCAAAAGAATCACAAACGCTCCCTAACCATTTGCCACAAATCGAGCAGTACCCGGAACGTGAGTGCCACTCTAGCAGGGGAGGCTGTTTGTGACAGTGAGGACAGTACAAGCAAAGAGGTTGCTGGTGTTGGGGACATACCTTGATTGTTTCGATTACCCAAAGGAGAGGCTCATAGACAACTTGCCTCGATAAGCGCCACTTTTGATAGCAAGCAGGACACCAAGCCTTGTAAGGGCGGAACAAGCCTCGTGGTGCCAAGATGGAAGCGCAACTGTGTAGAGTCAGAAAGCATAAATCACTCCGAAGCGTAAGCGTTTCCAGCGCTTGGACAAAATCCATTGCTATCTCTCCGGTGCCGTTCAAAGCTCTAGCTCGATCAAACAAAGCTCGTAACCTTCTGCTGGAAAGTCTTTTAGCAAAAACTTTCTTCAAATAGGGCGTGATTTCCTTGGATATCAACACACTGGGAAGTACGCTATGAGACTCTGCCAGTCGAGCAATGTAGCTAGTTAAGCTTTCTACGAAAGGAGTTCCTACTCCTACAGGTGGTAAATGGTAAAGATGGCTACGTTTAGGTAACTGAGGCTTTTCTATACTCCATAACTGTAACTGTTCAGGATGAGGGTTAAAGATCATCTTAATTCTTAAATTCGCTAAACCGTGTATTCACGAAAATTTTTAGAATTCCAAAGAATTTATAACTTTTTTTGAGTCAATCAATTTTGTTTCGTCGGTTACTTTAAACTTAATTATCTTTACAATAGAGTATTTTGTTTTTTACTTTTGTAACATTCTATTGCATTCTTCAAAATCAAAGAGAATGAGTTATGTTAACGGAGAATTCTCCATATATAGACCTGGTTTTTTCCCTGACAGGTCAAAACCTTCCCCTTGATAATGGCTATATAGTCTATTCTGCCCTTTCCCGTATCTGTCCTGCTATCCATCAACTAGAAAACCTCAGCATTCATCCCATCGCAGGCATTCCCGAATCCTCAAAGCAACTTCGTCTCACGCAACGTTCCAAGCTACAAATACGCCTTCCTATAGACCTGATTCCCTTCATCTACGAATTCCTAGCTGGACAAACTTTCAGTATTGGTCAAAACCAATTTCACTTAGGCATTCCTGAATACAATCCTTTACATCCCTTTCCAGACCTATACTCTCGTCTGGTTATTATTCGACGTTTCCAGGAACCTCAATCCTTTTTAGAAGCAGCCAAACGTCAACTAGAAAGCTTAAATATCCAAGGAACTATCACTCTTGCCACTAGAGCCAACGGTCAACCCCAGTGCCGACAACTTACCATCGAAAATCAAAATGGAACCTTTGTGGTGAGGGGGTTTGGGGTACAAGCAACTGACTTGAATCCAGAAGACTCAATCACCCTACAGAAATACGGTATAGGTGGAAAGCAGAAGATGATGTGTGGCGTATTCGTCCCTTCACGGCGCGACAAGAGGGAAAGAGAATGACAACAACCACGCGACCCAAAATCTACCTCACTCTCAGTGCGTCGGATACAACAATCATGCACCGTGCAGGGATGGCGGGACTGTGGATGACTTTACAGCAACTAGAACTTCACTTCCCCACCCCTGCAACTCGTCCAGGCAATCTATCTTGGTTGCTGACTAACAGTAGTATCAGTCTTGACTGGCAAGGACAAGATTTCCAAGTTTTAGATTGGTTATTCAGACAATCCTTTCAGATTAATCAAAAGGGGATAATTAGTTTAACTGGCTTGGATTCGTCATCAATGAAACTGAGTAATCAAATTTATCTACATGAAGCAATAGGAGCTACCTTTCTAAGGCACAATAAATTTTATAAATCAGGAGAAAAAACCTCTGAATCCTTGAGTATTAATGGTATTACAGGAACGCTTAAATACAAAAAAATAGAATGGTATGCCCATCAGTCTTTTGCTGAGAAGCTCTGTGGCGAGACAGGGGAATTACTAGAAGATTACATTCAGATTGTCAGTTGGAGTTATCCAGGAGCAACAGTTCGTCATGCAATATTAGATAAATATAATAAGCTAGAAGAAAAAGTAGAATACGCACTAGGGTTACTGTTTTTACCTCTTATCTGCCAATATTTTATCCTTCATTCTCATTCTTCAGAAGTTGACACAAAACAACCCACCCAATATATTGTCGTCATTCCTGAAGTTACAAATTTGAAAATTGCCGCTCAAAGATGTTGGGAGTTGCGGAGATTAGACTATAAAGATTTCTATGTAACGAGTTGTGGAGAAGCTGCATTAAAATACTACAGCTATGACGAACTAGAAACCTTTAATAAATCTCACAAAAATTGTCAAGCCTTGTTATACACAAAATTGAACAAAGATTCAAAGCAAAGAAGTTTGACGGATATTCAGGATATAGAGGTTGAGATAAAAACAATCCTAACTTATAAATTAATTGATAAGCATCTTCAAAAAAATCGAGTTTTCTGGAACGGGTTCAATTGGATTGTTAAACTCAACCTTATTAAGGGGATGATTGCTGATAACTTAGTCAAGGGCGTACCTTGGTGGTCGGATTTTTGGCTAACTTTTAATCAGGATACACTGGGAGATTTATCTAAACAACTGTTTTTTAACCGAAAAGGTTTACGAATTATGATTGAAAGCGATAAGGAAATGGAGATTTATAGCTCTTTTATTAGGGCTTGCCATGAAGCCTTAAGAAAAACCTATGGCAAGATTTATGGTCGTACTAAGGAAGGAGACGTTCCTAGATTCGAGCGAGAATATGAACGGATTCGAGGAGAACTGGGGCGATGCTATGACCAGCAATCTTTTAACGATTTTCTCTCTGACTTCCTATCTAGAGCAGGTCTTAATTCGGCATTGTACGACCAGTGGGAATCTATTTTGCCACTTCTAATGGGGCAAGTTTCTTGGGAAAAAGCTAGGAATTTAGTCTTGATTGCTTTAGCAAGTTATAAACCAAGCCCAAAACCATCAGAAGAATAACCAAAGCTCTGAAGTAACTTTATAAAATCAATCATAGGTTAATTAATATCATGTACCACTTATTCGGAAACCTGTTAACTCATTATGGTTCTGCCTCACTGAATCATGGGCAATCAAAAGGGAATGTCTCTACTTTGCAGAAAGTTCCTTGGCACGATAAGCTTCATTCCACCGTTTCTGGAGATGCTATTCGTTGGGCATTACGTTACTATTGGCAAAAACAAGGTTATCCAGTTAATCGGGTTTGGGACGCAGATACGTTCACACATCAATTAATTGATGGGAATTTTGACCCGGTTCGATTTATTGATGATGATGTATTGGGTTACATGGGGACTGAAGCCGCGAAATTAGAAATAATTGAAGAAGAATCAGAACCTCCGGATCAACCGGATAAAGGGAAAAAACTAAAAAAAACTAAAGGGAAGTCAATACCACGATTAGGAGCATTAGGTGTCAATCGGGCAATTTCTTTAACCCTCTACAATGGAACTATGACGTTTAATGCTAAGAGTGGAGAAAAAGACCGAACATCGCTTCATTCTAACGAATATCATAATACCCGTTATCAATATGGGTTTGCGCTAGACCCTAATCACCTTAAAGACAAGTCTCGAATTTTTGCTGTTTTAGATGGATTGATGTCTATCCGTAAGGTAGGGGGAAACAATAATGTGTTTTGCTATGATTTTTCTCCCGAAAGTATGGTGTTACGCTGGACTGAGAAGAATTCGCCCCATTTATTCTATTGTTTTGAACAACATTCATTAGAACTAGAACCTATAATATCTTCTGACTTGATTGAAGAAGTTGAAGTAGGAGACATTAAGGGTAGCGAACTATGGATTGGGGGCAAGGTTGCTAAAAATCTACATCTCAAGGATGCTCATATATTTCGAGGTAGAGAACAAACAGTTACTGATTTAAAACGAGTTATTGTTAGAGATTTAAATTTAACTGAGTTTCAACCATCATCATGAGTTCGATAGCTCTCTATGTTGAGGTTCCTTTTGCTACGTTCCGTCAGTCTCATGGGAGAGAATATGGAAAAACTTATCCCGTCCCTCCTCCGTCAACTGTACACGGAATGTTGCTTTCTTTAGTGGGAGAAACAGATTCTTACAAACATTGTGGAGTACAGTTGGCAATAGCCATGCTGTCTCAACCGAGAACATCTAAGGTGCTGCGGCAGTTGCGGCGTTTTAAAGTCAAAGATTACAGTGATGCTAGAAATACCATACCTGAGTACCAAGAGATTCTGACGGATATTAAGTTTATTGTCTGGTTAGCGTCTGAAGCAGAGCGAGTACAGCCGACTCTTTGTGAAAGGGTAGAACAAGCACTGACGCATCCTAGTTCTGTTCAACGATTTGGCTGCTTGTACCTGGGAGAAAGTAATGATTTGGTTAACGTGGTGAAGTTGGTATCTAATGATTATCGTAGTGAGTCTAGGCGGTGGTTGATTCGAGATGATGAAGGATTAATGACTTTACCTTATTGGGTTGACCACGTTGGCTCAAGAGGAACGCGGTGGCTGCGTTATAGGTTGGAGGAAATAGCTATCCAGTCTCCACCAGACTCTTCTTGGACGGCCATTCAAGCTCCTTGCAAGCATCTGTGAATGGTGAGGAGATTGAATCAGGAAAAATGGCTGTAATGCTAATAGAGTAATTGATTCAGAATTTGAGGAACGCTTAAAGCTGCTTGCGAGTTGCTGAAAGTATTGTTGGGCATGAATTTCAGCTATTAATAGAGTTACTAAATTGAAGAATATTTGTAACTTTAGGCAGCTTCTTAGAGAGATGCTTGTAATATTGACTTTAAGCCCTTAGCTAACTAGACGTTTGAGAAGGGCTGTGATTCGTGGCTTTATGTCTATAGGCGTTGCTCAGGAATTAGAAAGTCAAGCGATTCCTGCAATGGAGGCTGTGATTCGTGGCTTTATGTCTATAGGCGCTGCTCAGGAAGAGATTTACGAATTTCTAAGAGGCTGAAACTCCCCTGATGCATTGGGATTGTTCCCACTACGACTGGATTAACATCCGGTTTAAAACCTCAATTAAATCCGCAGAATTTAATTGAATTGCCCTCTAAACCATTCTAAAAATGCTGGGAATTTAGCTGGATCGATTACCTGGTCAACTTCTATAACGTGAAGGTAAGCATAGCGAGAAAAGTATATCCCTATGCGCTTAATTTCTTGTTGGGGGTCCGTGCCATCAATTTGATCTATTTTCGATAAGGTATAGTAGCCAATTAACTGATTAAAGTCATCGCGCTTGAGTTCAAGGGTACTAATGGTTTTGACATCAATTAATAAATCACCAATCACTAAATCGGCATCAGCACCTCCGACGATGACAGAACCTAAACCAAACTCAGGATTTAAACTTATTTTTCCATCAGAAGGAAAAATATCCGGGTTAAACTGCTCAATTAATCCTCTTAAGTCTTGTACGTGCCTACTGTCTGTCTGAGTTTTATCAAATTTTCTTGTCCGGTAAAAAAAGTCGAGCTTGCTCAAGCTCAAAGCTGACTCAATCAGCTTGTCAGTGATTTCCCCGGTTTCTAAAAACTCAAGATAAGGCTTTTTAATCTTTGAAATAATTTGATTTCCTTTCTGATAAACATCTTCTCCCTTGCCTCTTACCATAAGCTCAATCGCTCTCTCTGCTACCCAATTTCCAGACCAGGCTTGAGGATTCAACTGCTTGAGCTGAAAGCGTAGTAGGTAGTCAAACGCCGTCCCAATTAAGGGATTATCTTCGGTTAGGGGGGGAGCAAGGATTTCCTTCTTTATCTTTAAACTTGGTTTAGGAAATTCCTGTTTAAATTTTTCTCTAAAATGTGGTTGACTTAAAAATGAAGTTAAGCTCATGTCTAAGGATAGGGGGAACTTTTCCATCCTAGGCTTTAGCTTTTAAAAGTGGCAAGAAAAACTTGCCAAATGGCAAAACCTATTCCTGGCTTTTTCGACGCGGTTTTTCTTGATACATTTCTCGTAGACGTTGCACGTAATCCGGCTCAGTTTCAATTACCTTCCAGATATGATGTGCCAGGGCTAGGCGCTGTTTGTGCCTACTGCTTGGTGTTCTGCTGTCAGTGCCTTGGGAAAACCAATGATTGACGGTAGTCAGTGAGCATTCGCAAATAAAAGCTAAATCCTCCCGCGACACGTCCCAGTGTTTGAGAAACTCATTGAGTTCCATTGGCTGCTCTGTGGGATGAAGATACGTATTCAACGCATCCCAGTGTCTTTGAGCAGGTGTCTTTTGGGCAATCTCCATAGCTATCCGATTTGCCACTGTGGCAAGTGCTTGAAGCTATATTACCCGCAAGTGCTGTCTCCTGACCCCCACAAATTTGATGGGGATAAAGATAGAATTGGTTTAGAGGCTTAGTAGCGTTAGCACTTAAATACGACATCAAGCCCAACTACAGCTAGCAGGGTATTTTTCTCAGAAATGTTTGCGTTAAGGTGACGCTGGGGAAACTAAGCTTGGTTTCAATTGAAATACACTTCCACTGCGCTTTTATCTCACTTGACTTTCAATGATGCTCGGTTGGCACTGCTCTCAATTGGATATTACAAAAATCGTGGAGCGGTAAAACCTATCTTTGTTGGGCAGCAGGGGCAACTCAATCCTCACAGTATCCAAAATCTGATTGAAAAATACAAAGGCGATTTGGAAGATTTCTCACCCCATTCTCTCGGGCATACCTTTTGTAAAAATTTAATCGACGCTGGTGTTGGCTTGGAAATGGTTGCAGCTTTAGCTGGGCATGAAAGTTTGGAAACTACAAAGCGATACTGCGAACCTTCCCCGGAAGATTTAGCCCTAGCTGTAGCGCTGATTAGTCAGGAGGACTAACCCAAATTTTTATCCCAGCCTTGATTTTGCACTGCTAACAAGATTTCTCCTATCGCTTCCAACACCTCTCTAAATTGCTCAACACCCTGGCACAGATAGAGGAAATATTTAAGCCCCCGATCCGAAACAGCAGAGGCTTTTCAGTGCCTCGGATGAGTGGAATTATTACTTCCGGCGTTCCTAAATCGATCTACTATGGAGTCCGTGCCAATTGGCACGGGCGCTTGGAGGGCAATCCACAAAAAAAATACCCGGTTGGAAGATTTAGAGATAGTCGGGTACATCCAATCTAATGCTGCACCTTACTCAAGACACTACGACTGATTCCATCTGTCAGCTTACCTAGAAGTTAGTGACGAACAAATCTTGGAAGCCGCCGCAACGTTATCAATGCTATCTCCAATTGTCGGGTAGGTCAGGAAAGTTAAGTATGACGATATAGAAACCGATTTTCTGGAGCCAGCCCAAGTTTATGGCTCTGAAACGTCGAACAAAGGGGGGTAGTACTGCACAAGTAATGATGCATTGTAGTGATGAATAAAATACCAGATAGCTCCAATGTGGTTCTCCAACAATTTTGAAAAGGACAAGGTTTTTCGGACTAGCCGAGATACCCGTTGCCTCAGCGTATTGTTGAATCGCTCTTCGGTAGCTGGTTTTTCCAGTTTCTTTGCCGACGGCTCTTCGGTCGTTTGCGGGCGTAGCACTGCCCCATAGGCTACCCAAAAGTCGGTATAGGCGATGGCACACTGACGATAAACCGGAGGCAAAGATTCCCATGAATTGCGTGCTGTGGCTTCATTCCGTGCGCCAATGTAAACGCCGACAATCTCACGAGTGTTGTCCACGAATGACCATAATTCATCGTATTGAAACCCTCACGGCTCCCCTTTTTTGGGTGCCGTCTGCACAATCGAGGGGCACCTAAGCATATTTCTCATTAACATAGGGAAAGCAGCCATTGTTCAGAGGATGTTTGAAAAGTGGGGAGCTATTGTAAGAAAGCTCACAAAGCTTATGCTGAGATTTGTAGAAACCAGCACCTTGTGAGCGAATGACTAAAGCATATCCTAATGATTTAACGTGGGAACAGTGGGAATTAATTGCCGACCTGTTTCCAGAAGCAAAAACAGGCGGTCGTCCTCGTACCACAGCCATGTACGCGGTGATGAACGCCATTCTCTACGTATTATGTCAAAGATGTACATGGCGTGCATTACCCGGAGATTTTCCAGCCTGGTCAACAGTCTACGGGTATTTCCGAGCGTGGCGTCAAGATGGGACTTGGTTGAAGGTACACGACAAGCTTTATCAGTGGGTTAGGGTAGCGGCTCTCCGAGAACAAGCGTCCATCCGAAGCCGCAGTTGACAGCCAATCAGTGGAAACCGCAACCATGATTTCTCTTGACGTGGGCTATGACGCAGGCAAAAAGATACATGGACGCTTTCCGACATCTGAGCGTGGATATGTTAGGGCTAGTTTTACGGGTTTTGGTTACTGCTGCGAGTGTTTCAGAACGCGAGGGAGCTAAGAAAGTTCTCCATCAAGTTCATCTGATGGGAGATCAGGTTAAACGGTTAAATACTATTTGGATGGATGGGGGATATCGGGGGGAAGATTTTATGCATTGGGTTATGGATATGTTTCGATGGATTGTGGAAATTGTCCTCAGACCTTTGGAGCAAAAGGGTTTTGTCTCGTTACCAAAGCGATGGGTTGTAGAAAGAACTTTTGGATGGCTTAATTGGTGTCGGCGTTTAAGCAAGGATTATGAAAGGCTACCGGAAACTTCGGAGAGTTTTATATACATAGCGATGATTCGTATCATGGTCAGATGACTGGCATGATTTTTGACTCGCTTTGACTTTTCAAACATCCTCTCAGAAACCTGGGCGGCACGAGCGATTCCAGCCAGAGAAATGTGTTCCAATAGCAATCGGTCAATCAGCTCCCGTGTCGCTTGGTCGATTACTTTTTTAGCCGGTTGTTCAACAAATTGTCGTCCGCAGTCTTGGCATTTAAACCGTTGTTTACCATTGTGGATGCGATCATTCTTGACCGTTTTGGAAGACCCACAAATAGGACACGCAGGCATGGGAGGGAACCAGCAAAAAACTCTACTCCTCTATCATTACATCTTGAGTACCACCGACAATTTATGACTTTACAGAGGAATTTCTCCCAAAATGTTATTTGACCCAAAACCCCTATTGTAAAATATTTGAAAGGTTTTTGGATTAACGACCCTAATGTGTTAATAGTGATAAATAATTTGTTATCTGACAGGAGAATTTGTCGGATGGCGGCTTTACCAGATGCAATCTAAAAGGAGCCAAGCTGCGACGTATTTTCGCATACTTTGGTTTCGTTGACTGCAACCTCAATCGGGTGAGCTTGAGCTATACTGACTTGTCTTCTAGTTCCTTCTACCACTGCACTATAGAAGGTACTTTTCTCAAAGAGACTAATTTTTGCAGGGCTAAGTTTTAAAAAAATTATTTCAGAAAAGCCAATTTGCGGGAAGTTAGTTTCTTTTATGTCAGTTTGGACAATATTGACTTTACTGATGCCACCTCGAGAGAAACTAATTTATGGGAATGTGCTATATGATCTCTTTGCTAGCTTCTCAATTGCTACTCAAAATACAATTGACTGTTGACTACAAAAATGTTTAGTGTTGCATAACAGGCAATAATGGTTTGGAGAGATGACCAAGTTTGGAGAAACAATCAGGCAGCTTCGAGAGGCTCAGAACCTGGGGCTTCGGGAGACGGCTACTATGGTTGGGATCTCGCCTGCTTACCTTAGCCGTATCGAACGGGGTAAGGAGCATCCGCCAAAGCCAGAATTTATAAAAGCATTAGCAAAAGCTTTAGCTGCTGATCCTGATGTACTATTTCGGCTTTGTCCTTCCACAGACCCAGATGTAGTGACTTTGCTGAAGGAAAGACCAAAGGTACTAGAATTGGTGCGTTTGGTGATGGCTCAGGAACTTTCTGATGAGCAACTTGGTAAAGTTGAGCACTTTATTAAGCGAGATATATTAGGAGACCCATCCTCGGATACAATACTCGCTGTCTCTGAGTAATAAAAGCCCACCTCTCCCTGCGGTAAGTGAGGAGGGGAATGAGGAAAATGTCATTAACACATGAAATCAAAACAGTTGCCTATCCCTGATTTAGAAGTTGATACAGAAGATTTCACTATTTCTGATGGCTATATCCTTGACTTTATTAGTGGTGAGAAAAGTCTCAAGGATACGCCAAAAGAACAGGTGCGTCAACGGATTGCACGGGCGCTGTTTCATGAGAATGCAATTTCGGTGGAAGATATGGCGGCTGATTTCCCAGTTTCTATTAATGGGAAGCGGAAAAAGCTGGATATTGCCATTTTTCACCACGACCAGGAGCATACAGTTCAAAATTTAAGTCGGGTGGTGGTTTGTCGCCAAGAACCGAAGGTCGGCAGAAATGCGGTTAGGATTCGAGATTACGACCAAGCAGCGAAGGATTTAGAAGAACTAGAAACCATCATGGAGCATATTGACTCCTGTAAGTATGGTTTGTGGACGAATGGTTTAGAGTTCTTTTACTTAGAAAAGCAAAAAACGCGGTTTGAAGACCGATTTGAGCCGATAGGTGATTGGCCCCCTGCGGATGAATCTTTAGACACACAGGAAGTAGTTTCTAGTGCGCGTACCCGCAAGGCTGATCCAGAAATGCTGCGTGTGGCTTTCCGGCGCTGCCATAATTTCATTCACGGGAATGAAGGAATGCCCAAGGATGCGGCATTTTGGCAGTTTTTATACCTGATTTTCTGCAAAATGCACGATGAGCAGAAATCGCCTCGTGGTCAACGGAGATTTTGGGCGGGGCCGAAGGAACAGTTTGACACTGAGGGGCGCAAGGAAATCCGCAAGCGGCTTATACCGTTGTTTGAAGATGTGAAAAAGAATTACAGCAATCTTTTCAGGGGAAATGAGGAAATTACCCTTTCTGACCGCGCCCTTGCTTTTATAGTTTCTGAGTTGGCAAAGTATGACTTTACACGCACAGATGTAGATGCTAAAGGGGGAGCTTACCAAGAGATTGTTGGTACGAATTTGCGCGGCGATCGCGGACAATACTTTACACCAAGGGGTATTATCAAGCTGGCGGTGGCAATGCTTGACCCCCAGGTAAAGGAGCGGATTTTAGACCCAGCCTGTGGAACCGGGGGATTTTTGGTGGCAGTGCTGGCGCATATGATGAAGAAGTTTCGGGAAAATGCAAATGTGCAAGTAGGATTTGAGACTACTGAGGAGTTTCTGTCTGTCAATGAACGCCTGCGCCAGTTTGCCGAGAAGCAAGTGTTTGGTGCGGATTTTGACCCGTTTCTCATTAAAGCTTGCCAGATGAATATGGTAATGGCGGGAGATGGCAGGGGTCATCTTTATCACATCAACTCTGTGGATTTTCCAAACGGGCATTTGGACGGTTTGGAACCAGCCAAAAAGGAAATTCCCCTAGAATCCATTGATGTGTTGTTGACTAATCCGCCTTTTGGTTCTGATATTCCGATTACAGATCAAAATACACTCAAGCAGTTTGAATTAGCTTACGCTTGGGAACGCACGGACGATAATAGTTTTCGCAGGACTGGCAGACTTCAGGGAAGTGTTGCGCCGGAAGTATTGTTTATTGAACGTTGTCTGAACTGGCTAAAACCGGGGGGGAGGATGGGGATTGTTTTGCCAGATGGCATTTTGGGCAATCCTGGAACTGAATATATCCGGTGGTGGATTCTGCGTCATTCTTGGGTATTAGCTAGTGTGGATATTCCAGTCGAGGCATTTATTGTTGAGGCGAATGTAAATATTCTCACGAGTTTGCTGTTCCTGAAGAAGAAAACTAAAGAGGAAATTAGGGCTGAGGATTTGGGAGGTAAGACGGACTATCCTGTATTTATGGCAGTTGCAGAGAAGGTAGGATTTGACCGTCGGGGGAATACGCTTTATAAACGGACTCCTGATGGTGAAGAAATTGTGGTTGTGAAAGAGAAAATAGAAAGAATTCGGATTGGGGAACGTATTATTGAACGTCCTTTAAAACGAAAAGAAAAGATACTCGATGATGACCTGCCTGTAATTGCCGAAAAATATCGAGAGTTCCGCCAAGAATACCCAACTCCAGGTATATGATTTCTCGAATAGAAGCTTTTAAGTATCGCTGCTTTGAGCGACTTGATATTAAACTCGGTCAATATCATGTTTTGGCTGGTGCGAATGGCACGGGTAAAAGTACGTTGCTTGATATTCCTTTATTATTAAGCGAAATTCTATCACAGGGATTAATCCCAGCTTTTTTGGAATCTCCTTCTATTGGCGGCAGTCCGAGAGCGCAAAATTTACAAGAATTGCTGCATTATGGCAGAGGGAATTATTTTGGTTTTGCCATAGAAGCTGATTTACCTGAAGAAATTCTTATTAAATTGCTTAAAGATGCACCACCCACAGTTTTAAAAGATAAAAATAGGCATCCTCAGAGTATTAGGTATGAAATTCGGTTTCAAATTTTTAATAGGATTGAGCTTCATTTAACTGATGAATTTTTATATATTGTTCCGCAGAAGGTTTCTGAACCGAAAGAAGGCTGGGGAATAGGAGGTAAACGCCCTCGTTACTGGCAAACAATTATTAGGCGAGAATCAGGTTTACCAACAATTCTGAAACAAGAAGACCGAAGCAACACTAAGGTTCGCTTGCGACTGGAACCCCAAGAATTAGCTTTAGCAAATTTACCCCGTGATATTGATAAATTTTCTGCGTCTATTTGGTTCAGAAATCTTTTAGAAAAAGGCGTAATGCGTTATGAACCAAGTTGGTCTGTGCTGCGGAGAGCTTGTCCGCCGGGTCAGCCTAAAACCTTGCGTTCAGATGGTGCTAATCTGCCTTGGTTAGTGCTGAATTTGCAACAAGAACAGCTAGACTTATTTGAGTCTTGGGTAGAACACGTCAAAATGGCTTTGCCCAATATTGTGGCGATAGAAGCCATTCAACGTGAAGAAGATTATCACGCCTACCTAAAATTAACTTATTCGGGTAATCATGTTGTTACTTCTTCAGGATTATCTTACGGAACTCTGCATATTTTAGCCCTGACCATTTTGCCTTATCTGCCTCAAGCACATAGCTTAATTTTCTTGGAAGAACCAGAAAATGGGATTCACCCTAGAGCAATTGAGGTAATATTGCAATCTTTGAGTTCGGTGTATGATTCTCAAGTTTGGGTATCTACACATTCTCCTGTAGTGTTGGCACATTCCGAACTAGAATCAGTGATTGTGATGCGAAGTAGTAAAGAAAATGGTGCAGAGGCAATTCCCGGAAATAAACATCCGCGTTTACAAGATTGGCGGGGAAGTATCGACCTTGGTTCCTTGTTTGCAGCAGGGGTACTGGGATGAGAGATTGTATATTTTTGCTGGCTGATAAAAATATGGAGGCTGCTTTTACAGGTTTTTTTACAAGAAAGCAGTTCCATGAAAGTCTGGGAATTCGCCAGTTTGATTTCGACCCGCAACAGGACATTATTGTTGAAGCGGGTAGTGACCCAGGTGTGTATAACCGCGCCCATGAATTAATACGTCCTTATCAAAGAACCCATCGCTATGCTGTTGTGGTATTAGATAATGCTTGGGATGGGTCGCCTGGAGTAAAAAAAATTCATAATAACATTATGAATAATTTGACTAAGACTGGTTGGGAGGAAGAGAATTGTGCCGTGATTGTAATTGACCCAGAACTGGAGATTTGGATACTACAGGGTAATCATCACGTAGAAAAAGTTTTCCAATTTAAGCAAGATATCTCTTTAAGACAGTGGTTAGAACAAAAAGGTTTATGGGATGCTTCGGTATTAAAACCTGCTGACCCGAAGAAAGCTGTTGAAGAGGCTTTGAAATGTTCAAGAACTCCTCGCTCATCAGCAATATATCAAAAGATAACTAGCAAGGTTTCTGTTAGTGGATGTACAGATACAGCATTTAAAATGCTGTGTAATAAAATGCAGCAATGGTTTTCAGTTGAGGAGTGTAAAGAATGAAAACGATTAAGCTAGACTTTCCTGTAATGTCTTCTTGGATGGAAAATAACGGGCGGCGTTTGGATAGTCGTCCATATCTGTCAGGGGCTTTTGAAGCTAGAGCTATTCTAGAAAAGTTGTCATTTAAAAAGGAGCATCTTAAGGATCTGACTGTAAACGGGATTGATGGTATTTTTATAGCACCTTACTTTAAGCGAGTTTATGTTGAAGATCCAAGATATGGAATCCGTTTTTTAGGAAACACTAATATTTTAGCAGCAGATTTTAATGACGCACCTCTTTTATCTAGGAAAGTATTTGAGCAGTATAAAAAGGGACTAGAGTTAAAAGAAGGTTGGATTTTGATTACTTGTTTTGGAACTGTTGGAAATCTGGCTTACTGCCGAAGTGAAATGAGCGATTGTGCAGGCTCAACTAATTTTATGCGTATAGTTGCTGACGCGCAAAAAATTTTACCTGGTTATCTTTATAGTTTTATTTCTAGTAAGTTTGGTATTCCTATCGTAATTGAAAAAGAGACTGGTAGTATTATTCCTAATCTATTACCTCATCATATTGCTGATTTACCAGTGCCAAGATTAGGTACAGATATTGAAGAAACAGTAAAT
Source organism: Trichocoleus sp. DQ-A1 (assembly GCF_039961955.1). Lineage (NCBI taxonomy): Bacteria > Bacillati > Cyanobacteriota > Cyanophyceae > Leptolyngbyales > Trichocoleusaceae > Trichocoleus > Trichocoleus sp. DQ-A1. The sequence continues at coordinate 13,677 of NZ_JAMPKE010000012.1, read as the reverse complement.
GAATTAATTAAAGAAGCTTCTATTAAGAGAACAAAAGCATTAAGTATTTTGTATGAATCAGATAAAATTTTAGAAAAAAAACTACAGCTACCTCGATTACCAGATTTACATGAAATATCCAAACCTCTAGTAGCAGGGGTTAGTTCTAGCTCTCTAAGAATGCGCTTTGATGGTGCTTTTCATTCACCTTTAGCCCTAGAAGCAGAAAAGGCGATTACAAAAGCTAACTGCGATATTCTAACTCTTGCTCATAGCTCTGTTACTCAAAATCTATTTAAGCCAAATATTTTTAAAAGACAGTGGGTAGACTCAGAAAATTATGGGCCAGCGTTTGTAAGTGGAAATGATATTTATAGAATAAGTCCATCGCCAGAGAGATTTGTTAGTAAAAAATCTAAAGATATTGAAACTTACTTGCTAAAAAAAGGTTGGATCGTTTTTCAAGCGGCAGGACAACTTAACGGAATATTTGGATGGCCAATTTTAGTAAACTCACATCTTGATGGAATGTTCTGTGCTGATGATGTATTCAGATTAGTTCCACATAATGAGGCTGATGCTGGCTACATCTATGCTTATTTAAGAAGTAATTATGGTCAAAGACTTCTTAAAAGACAAGCGTATGGTTACAGTATTCCCAGAGTAGTTTCTGAACACGTAGAACAAGTTATTATCCCTTGGCCAGACGAAAAAACTCGGCAATCAATTGGGCAACCAGTCTTTAATGCCTGGGAAGATTTAGCTCAGGCTATTCAAATAGAAGCTCAGGCAGTACAAATAGTTGAAAATACTATTGAGAATGGAGGTGCTTGATGGTTGCTAAAGTCATTCGTATTGGTGAACCAGTCAACGAATCTGAACGCCAAGCAATTAAGTTGCTCCGCGATAACTTACCTGATACCTATACCATAATTCATAATTTTGAAATCCCTCAAGGCAAAGAAAAATATGAAATTGACCTAGCCATCATCGCCCCTCACAGCATTTTTATTATTGATGTTAAAGGTATTCACGGACTGATTGATATTTATAATTCAAAATGGTATCCAGAAGGACGAGGTAATATTGGTGCGCCATTAGCAAAGTGCAGACAAAATGCTAAGGTTATCAAATCTTTAATTTGTGATACTCATCCCACCAAAATAGACCTAAAACAAATTCACGTCCACGCTGCAATTTTAATGACAGCCCCCAATTCTCATGTTGAGGCTCATGGGAATTCTGATGAGGATGATATCACTTACCTAAATCAAAAATGCCTGACTTATTTCAAAGGTAAAAGTCATATTCCTAGTCATCGTTTGCAGGATATTCGTTCCTTTCACACTAATATTGAACAAGCAATTATCGGTAAAGCCCGTCCCAAATCTGCGCCTCCTATTTACCGTGAATGGCAAATAGAAGAGGAACTAGGAGGAACCCCAGATAAATATACAGAATATCGCGCCAAGCATATTTTTCTCGGTAAACGCGGCGGAATAGCCCGACTGCGCGTTTATGAAGTTGACCCCTACCAAGAACAAAGCATCCGTGATCGCCAACGCAATCTGATTAGCAATGCTTATCGTTCAATGGTGCAGATGCCTGGTCATCCAAATATATTAAAATTAACAGAATTTTTCCCTACCGAAGCAGAAGATAAATTCATTTTAGTTATAGAAGATATCGCCGGAGAACCACTCAGCCAGCACGTTAGAAAACCAAGCTTAGCACTTACTTTTGACCAAAAAATTGGCATAATTCAAGATATTCTCTCAGCCCTTGACCACGCCCACAAATATGAAGTAATTCACCGCAACCTGACACTAGATGCTATCTTAGTCACTCCTGATGGGAATGCGCGGCTGACTGGTTTTGACTACGCTAGAGTGACAAAAAACCGCAGCAGTACCATTGCAGAAGATATTGTGGATGAGCTTGACTATAATTACCAAGCACCTGAATGTTACCGCGACCCCAGCCAAGCCAGTATCGCCTCAGATTTATTCTCCGTGGGGTTGGTGTTTTACGAATTATTAACGGGACAAACAGCTTTTGAGAATATTTCCCAAGTTTTTGAGTGCGATGGTATTTTCCCAGAGAAACCATCCGCCTATAAACCAGACCTTCTAGCAGGTATGGATGAATGGTTGCAGAAACTTTGCGCTTTTGACCCTGAAGAACGCTTTATAAGTGCAGCAGTTACACTGGTGGAATTCAACAATATCATTACACCCAAATCACCAGTAATACCTCAGTTCAATACGGGGGAAAACCCTAAATCTTTAGCTGAAATAGACTTGCGGAATTTACCAGCAGATTATGTTCTTGGTAATCAATTTATTATTCAAAAGTGTCTCGGTCAAGGTGGATTTGGTGTAGCCTACAAAGTATTTGATTCGATGGGAGACAGAGATTTGGTAATGAAACTTATCACCCGCGACAAGCAATCAATTTATCAGCGCTTGGTACGAGAATACAAAACACTCCTAAATATTCCCGAACATCCTTATATTGTCAAAGTTATTTTTGCTAGTAAATTTCCAGATGATACACCATACATCCTATTTGATTACATTGATGGTGAAGATGTAGAAAAACTCTTAGAAACAGAAGCCCTTTCCTTGGAAGATGCAGTAACAATTGCACTACAAACTGCCGCAGGATTAGTACATCTGCACGAAAATAGTGTTTATCATCAAGATATCAAGCCTTCCAACTTGTTACTGACAGACAAGGGAGTCCGCATCATTGATTTTAACGTCGCTGTATCAGAAAGAGATGAAAGCATGACAGGCGGCGGAACTAGGGCATATATCCCACCGAATTTTGACTTGACTCTAGATTTAGACCAAATTGATCAAGCCCAAAAAATTGACCGGGACATTTATGCACTGGGAATCACTTTCTATGAGTGCATTACAGGTAAATATCCCTTCGACGACCAAGACCCCAAGCTAAGGCGAGACAAGCAACCCCGCAATCCACTAAGTTTTACTGCTTGTAAGGATTTGAGTGAAGAATTAGTGCAATTCTTGATCAAGGCGATCGCACCGCGCAGGGTTGATAGATTTTCTTCTGCTAAAGAATTCGCTGAGGTGTTAGATAGCATTAAACACCCCAGAAAGGTGCCTCAACCAACCCAGCTAACAACTGAATCACTACCAGCGACGTTAACAGACACTTCTAAACCTAATTTCAATCTCTTTGTTAGCCATCTGCTTACCTTGTACAGCCAGAGTCAACAAACCAATGCTGGAACTAGGGGATTAGATAAAATAGGCGAACTAACTTATGTGCCTACACTTTTAGACCAAGAATTACAACCTGCAATTTTAGCGGGTCAATTTAGCTTGGTGATTGTTTCCGGTAATGCGGGTGATGGTAAAACAGCCTTTATTCAACAATTAGAAAAGCAAGCTGAGAAAGAAAACATTCGATTGCAACGAGGACTAAACGGTTCCGAGTTCCAGATAGGAGGACGAACTTTCTTTACCAATTATGACGGCAGCCAAGATGAAGGCGATAAAGTTAATAACGAAGTATTGTTAGAATTTTTAGCTCCCTTCCAAGGGTCAAATACAAAAAATTGGCAAACCAACGAAACGCGGTTAATTGCAATTAATGAAGGCCGCCTAGTTGACTTTTTATCTGAACATGAAAGTCGCTTTCCCAAACTCGCTAAAATTGTCAACAATGGTATAAAAGGTGCAGATCCAAAAGAGGGTGTTGCAGTTATCAACTTGAATCTTCGCTCAGTAGTCGCCGACTTAGGTGAGGAAAATAACTCAATTTTTGATAGATTAATCCGCCGCATGACTGAACCGCGCTTCTGGCAAGCTTGCGGTAGTTGCGACTTGAAAGAAAGATGTTATATCTTCCACAATGCCCAAACCTTCATAGATGAGAAAGCAAGTCCCAAGGTGATTAAAAGGCTCAAAACCTTATATACCATAACTCACCTGCGGGGACGCTTACACATAACCTTACGGGATTTACGTTCTGCTTTAGCCTTCATGCTGGCAGGAACAAGGGATTGCGACGAGGTTCACGAACTTTATCGTCAAAGCACTCCCGAAGCACTACAACACATCCTTGATGGCTTTTATTTTAATTCTTGGATGGGAGGTATAGGGGATTCAGGCGATCGTCTAATTTCCCTGCTGCGAGAAATTGATGTTGGAGAAACCAGCAATCCCAGCCTTGACCGCAGTTTTGCATTTTTAGAACCTGGGGCTAAAGAAATGGGGCGGTTTAACTTCTCAAACCGCAGTCACAATGATGACCATTTATTACAAAGGACATTCGAGGAACTACCTCGTGACTATTCAAGTAAAATCGAAAAATATGGTCAAAAAGCATATAAGAAATATATTGCTATGCTACGGCGGCGGCAATACTTTGAACGTCGTGATTCAGGATGGCAACAAATGCTACCCTACCGTCACTTTGAATATTTTTTGAAGTTAGTAACAAAACAGGAAGACTTAACCAAGGAAGTGCAACCACTTTTACGCGCTATTAACAGGGGCGAGGGTCTGAGAAACCCGTCTCGTCTTGGGAATAAACTAGCCCTACGAGTCCGCCAAGTCAACAATGGTACTATCCGCAGTTACCGTGTATTTGATAGTCAAAGTTTTAGCATTCAACTTCGTGAAGTTGCAGGAATTACTTGTTTTATAGAATTTTTGCCACAAGCCTTCTTCCTTCAGTATCATTCTGTGATGAGCCATAATGCAGAGTTAAGTATAAACTTGGACGTATATGAAATGCTGAAAAGACTTGATGATGGCTATCGTCCCAGTGTTGAAGAACAACAAGGGCTTTACCGAAGTTTAGCAGTATTCAAAAATCTCTTGGCTTCAGCCCCATACCGAGAAGTTTTGCTCACAGAAACCGGACAAGATTTTTATAATATTAGCCGCAATGAAGTTGGTAATTTATCGCTGGCACAAGTCCAAGAAGGAATTTAATGGGACTCGATAAAAAAGACAAAGCTTTTGCACTTAGTAAAATAACTTATGTTGACTATAAGCATATTGAAATCGACAGGGCTTTACTCAACTTCTTTCCTCGATTGAAATTTGATGGCTATCCAGGTAGAGTTAGAAGTTCCAGCACTATATTAACTATAGATAAATTTTTAGAAGAATTTTTAGAAGAAGAAAATCAGGATAAATTTGTTGGCTTTGCTGACTATAAGGATATTGTTTATAAATGGCTAGAAACTGATTTGTTAGATTTAGTTAATCGAGGAAAAGCGACTCAAGCTGTTGTATCGCCTCGACCACTACATGGTAATGCTTATAAATACAGAAATACCAAACACGCTAGAGATTATGGTTCATCTGAGCAAATTTACTGGATGATTTATTATGCCCGTCAAGGTTTGGGTCAAGCTGCAAGGGATGCGTTGAAGGAGTTTATTTTTGCGGGGCTTGACCAACAAACTGACCGCATTTTGCTTTCAGACCAAAAAATTGATGTAGAAACTCAGGCAATTCTACATTTTGATAATCAGGTGACAAGAGATGCTGAAGACCGTTCCAGAGAACCGGAAAGATATTCCCCTCTTTGTATTGGTCAAGCAGACTTGCTAGCAGATGATATTCTTCGTTTGCTGACCTATGAAAATTATATGCCCCGCTCAGTTCTGGTGGATTACCTTAAAACGCTGTTGTCATTTCATTTAGGGCTTTACCACCTGCGCCTGATGAAACTTTTACCAGCGTTAGTAAAGCGGTGTGGAAGTGACCCAACGTGCGATCGCTGTCCCGTAAAACCCAGAACATCTTCACCGCATGGCGATTGTTCGTACCGTATTGGGCTAGTAGTTGATATGGGCGACCCCACCAACCCCCATATGACCGAGTTGGCTCGTCATAGTGCAGATAATCATTACCGCCGCATACCGGGTTATATTGAAGCCCATTTCATTACTAAAAAATTGGATGAAATGGCTGAATATTTAAAAACAAGAAATAGGTTATCACCTGCTGGTAATTATTTCTCTGTTGGAGAAGTTCTACAACTTTTACATTCTTCTAAAAATAAAGAGCGAGAGGATTATTTTAAATCAAGAATCACGCCACTCATAGAAAGGTATCAGCAAGGAGGAGCAGAATCTTCCATTCCTCCAGAAGTGCAACGCATTATAAATATGAATTTGGGAGAATTTGATACTTACATAGAAATAATAGTAGCTCTTCGAGGCAGTTACCATCGGGAGGGGATTATTAAATGCTTGGATGCTTTGTTGCTAAAAAATAGTGATTTAGGCTTGCTACGCCAATCTCGTGCTAAAGGTAGCCCACGCTGGTTTGCTCTAGGAAGTCGATTAATTGAAGTAATATTACAAATTGCTGTTTTAGAACCAAAAGGAACAAGCTTTGTGACCCGTGAAATTAGAGTTGATGAATTGCTAACATTGTTACGCGATCGCTATGGTCTCTACATTGACCGCTTACCCCCTGGTGATGGCTTCGGACAACCCAGTATTGTCGATCAACAGGCACTGCGAAAAAATGTTACAGCTTTTAAGACTCGTCTGCGCGAAATTGGATTTTTCCAAGACCTCTCGGATGCCTATGTTACCCAAACAGTGACTCCTCGTTATACCATAACTACTGAGAACTCAGGGACGTAACAGATGAGCCAAGGTTTTCAGGAACTTCAGGACGATGAATTAACTCAAGCCTTAGAATCATTATTATTGCCGCGCCTGCGAGATATTCTTGCTTCACGCAGCAAAGGCCATTGTATGCGAGTCGCAGATTTAGACTCGCATCTGATGATGGTACTGACACGCAGCTTGCGTCGAGAAGTCCCAGAAGCACAGATTTTTATTTTGAATGGTAACGGTCAAAATACTGACGATGCAGATTTATATATTTCATCTACCAAGTTAATCGAACTTCGCAACCCTGTACCTGATGGTTCATTGCGACCACCATTACTTGTATTTTTACCCTCTAATCTGCAAACAAATGCAGAAGATTCCTTCAACGTTGCATCATTTGAAGAAATTTCTCTGGCTGATGTTTATCAACAACTGGTTCAAAAACTCATTCAGCAAGTTCCGACACCTCTACAGGGTTATGTTAAAGATATTTTGAGGTATTTAACCCAAGAAAAATGGCGTTGGACTAATGCAGTAACACAAGTACGTTTTTTACAAACAGCAGCGATTAATGGAATAGATGGAGATACCCTTGGTGCTGCATTATATGAATTGGGATTGGTTCCAGATTTTCATTTGTTTGATGAACCTACAACTACCATTTTTAAAATCCGCAAGAATTTAGAATCGCTGCAAAAACTTACCTTAAATTTTGATAAATCGATTCGAGGTAGAATTTTAGATTTAGAGTTAATAGACAAAATAGTTCAGAATAGATTAACTGAATTTTTAGTAGGAATAGGCTTAGAAGACCCTCGTATCTGGACTAAGCAAATTGTAGTAAATCCCCAAAATTGGGATATTTCTTTTGACAAATGGAAATTTTATGAAGAAGTTAGTCCTGATAAAGTATTGATAGAGGTTCTAAATATTGGGCTAACATTTGTTCAAGATAATGAACCCAATCAAAATTTACAAAGCCTTATTGGTCAACAAGTACTAGTTCCCAAAGAGCAGAAAAAATTTAAAGTGGAATTTAAGGTAGACCCTCACCCTCAAAAAATAGAAGGGCTAGCTCACCTTAGCATCCAAATTATGACGCAAGATGGTTGTACTGTTGGAAGTGCTAAAAAAGTTAAAATATGGAAAACACAAAGTCAAAATAAAAGTGTTATTTTAGATAAACTCGATAAATTTGAATTTGAAGAAGGCTGGCATTTTGTTAGGATTTTACCTTGGACAGATAATGATGATCCAATACCTTTAGTTGAACCAGATAATAGTTCAACTCTTGCCCAGATCAAGCCTTATGAGAGTGAATTATTTTATGTACTTCCCAATGCTGAAATTGATGCAGAACCACCAGAAATAAAGTTTTCTGAAGAAACAAGCTTAGAACACGCTAAACTGAAACTTCAGTTTGCAACTATTTCCGAGCATCGTGATCCCAAAACAGTTACTCTTAAAGATGTAGTATGGGCTGAAAAAAGTAGCCAAACTCGCAGTACAGCCCAAGAAGCCTTAGAAATTAAATTTGGTCGGGATGGCAAATTTCGTATCCCTATAGCACCATGCTTAAAAGATTTAGAACTGGCAATATTAATATCTCCACAAAGTCCCGTAGGTTGGAAATTACAAGTCAAAATGGGTGGAGTTGGTTCCCCCTCACAAGATATTATTGATTTTCCAAAATCAACACTAGCATCAAGTTTTTTATCAACCCGTGCTGATTATTTTGCTGCCATTCTTTCAGGAGATAAGAACCTTATTTCTCAGGCAGCTAATTTTATTGCTTTGAAAGACTTTTGTTATGAGTACGCCGCCGCATACAGCGAACTATTAGTTGACTTGTGCCGCAAAGTAGAAAAAAGTAATGGTTCAGACTGGCAATCTTTCAGTGATTTGAAAAAAGTACTTTTGGTAGATATCGTGCGCTTGGAAGTTATAGACTTCCAGGGGCAAACACGGGAAGCTATATTATTGGGGCCAACCCATCCGCTACGTGCCTTATGGCTAACTACATGGAGTCAAGTTGCACAATCCTGGGTTGCTGCCACCTACAATGGACAAGAAGAATATGTAGGTTCTGCGCGAGATAGCATTTTGCGGGGGGTTGTACCTTTAAATGTACCCCCAACTTTGCCCCTAACTGATGGCAGAGTTTTTATTACCGTTGATAATATTAATCTCTTCTGGTCGTTGTATGCCCCATCAACCGAAGAAAACACACGCGGCTTGTTAGGGGAAGTTTGTGCTGCTTTTGGACTACCAGAACCTACCATTGGTGCTGCCGTAAATGCTGAAGTCTTAGCTTCTAGGATTGAAAGGTATTTGGCACAAAACCCTTATATCCGCACACTCACCATTAATGCTTTTAACTCAGGTCGTGCCACCATCCTTGCAGATGCCATGATTTTATTGCAAAAGCGGGAAGCATTTCAAGATTTACGGTACGAAATTCGCTTATTTGTCCCCGACCCAGAAGCGCCAGGAGTTGGTGAAGCTATAGAACAACTCCTCATACCAACTTCCAACATAACTTCAGGAGAAGTTGATGCTTTTTCTACATCTAGTGGAAATTATTTATTTCCAAAGTTAAGTTTGGCAGTTCATTCCATTGAGGATTTTCGTAATCCAGAATCAGAAAATAAATACCAAGCCCACATCAGCATACTGATAGATTTATTCCCTGCCAAAGAAATTGGTTCAGTGCCACCCTTCCAACCAAAAGAAATTGCATCGCTACATGGTCTAGTTCAAGACTTTGTTATCAAATTCCAAGATGATGAAAGCGGTACTTTCTGGTGGCGACAACCGTGTCATGGAGATGCACTTCCTCTTCCTGGCGCAGAGAGCTTGATTGATTTATTGGCTAATTTACCAAAAATAATGTCCGGCGCAACTGTTAGTGTTGCTACAGGGAAACCAGCTTTTGAAAATCGTCCAGTGGTAACGTTGGGCCTAGATGTAGAACAACGGGAATTATTGCACCATATTCATAATGTCTGTGATTGGGTCTTCACCATTGATCGTAATATCGGCATTGAATTTTTCGATCATGGTGGTCAGAGCGATCGCCCGCCTTACTTGGTTGACTATATTCCTGATGCTACTGCTAGTGCTGGACATCGATTGGTCATTACCTCGCGCTCTTTATCAGAACTGGAATCAGTATTGTCCCAGGTACTAGAGCGACACGGATTAAAAGCTGAAGAAAGGAATACACGGCTTATCCTTGAGCAACTACGATCGTTGTCTGGACGACTAGCATTAAAACTAATTTCATCCCCTTCCCAGCAGACAGAGGCACTAGGACTAGCTTTAGCTCGTCTATTTTTGCAGTATCAAGGCGCTTTATCAAACCAAATTATACTGCCGCTTGATGCCCATATTGAATTATTTCAGAAAGCAAAGCAGCAAGCAGAAGCTCTGGGTAACTCAGTTACCCTTCAAAGGACAGACTTAGCTCTTTTCGACCTAAATCTCACAACTCGGACTATAGTTTGTAATTTGGTTGAAGTAAAATGCTATCAGCAAGTGGGAAGTGATAGTGATTTTAATCGATTGAAAGAGGAAATATTAAAACAAATTAATCAATCTAAAAAGGTTTTATGTCTCCACTTCGAGCCACAAGAAAGACCGGATTTTCTATTGAAAATTCGTGAATTTGCAACTATATTAGGGTTTTATTTAGCCCGAGCTTTGCGATATGAATTAATCGATAAAGAGGCTGCTAATGAAGCCAGAATTTTACTAGCAACCTTAGAAGATGGTTATACATTGCAATTTACTCAAAGTGCGCTGATTTTTGATTTAAATAAATTGCTAACTACACCACCGGAGTATGACAGAGAAATTGAATTTCATCGCATCGGTATCGATGTAATTGAAGAATTAATTGCTTTAGCACAACCAGCCCTCACACCAATAACTGAATTTTCTGAGCAAGAAGAGATTACACAAGAGTTAAAACAAAGGGACGTTAAAGACTCAATCCCTCGTCTGGCTTCAGCCGCTTTTCTTGTCCCATCAAGGGAACGCTCTACAAGTTGGGATGATATTACAAAGGGAACAGAACAAAATATTTCTCCAAAAGAAGAACAGCCTGAAATATCCGCCCCAGTAGTTATCTCAACAGAAAATTCTCCTGAAACATCCTTAAATTTGGATGTAGAAATCGAAGCTAATAAAGTAGAACCTAAAACAAAACAAGAACAGCAAGAGATTTCCCAACCCGTTGAGGTTATTAAATCACCTGAAAATATTGTCTTACTTTCACCACCAGAGATAAATACTGATGAAGCACCTCAAACTGAACTAACTTATGACATAATGCTTGGTGTTCAATCTTTAACACCTCAGTATGGAATTTTAGGAGAAACATCTGAGCGTAAGGTTGCCTTAGACTTGAATCAAACTCATACCATCAGCCTTTTTGGAGTTCAGGGAGCAGGGAAAAGTTACACATTAGGCAGTATTGTTGAAATGGCTTGTATGCCTATTTCAAATATCAATATTTTGCCAAGTCCTCTAGCAACTGTAATTTTTCATTACAGTCCAACCCAAGATTACAAACCAGAGTTTACCTCAATGGTTTCGCCCAACTCCGAGTCTTCTCAGGTGTCTCTGTTAAGGGAAAGGTTTGGCGCAGAACCAGAGGCGCTTAACGATGTCGTAATTCTTGTTCCTTCTGCAAAACTTGAAGAAAGAAAAGCTGAGTACCCAAATATAGAAGTTCTTCCTCTTACCTTTGCGGCATCAGAACTAAAGGCTACACACTGGAGATTTTTGATGGGTGCTGTTGGTAGCCAAAGTATGTATTTGCGTCAAATCAATCAAATTATGAAAAGATTACGCGATCAAATAACTCTTCAGGAAATTCTCCAAGGTGTAGAAAACTCTTCTTTACCAGATCATTTAAAAGATTTAGCAAGAACTAGATTAGAATTTGCATCGGAATATATTGATGATAGCCGTCGTCTGACTGATACTATTCTTCCTGGTCGCTTAATAATCGTGGATTTACGAGATGAGTTTATTGAAAAAGACGAAGCCTTGGGACTTTTTGTTGTGTTATTGCAAATTCTTTCAGAAGCAACTAATAAAGGACAGCAATTTAATAAACTTGTTGTTTTTGATGAGGCTCACAAATATATAGAAAGTCCAGACCTTGTAGCTGGATTAATAGAGGTAGTTCGAGAAATGAGACATAAGGGTACTAGCATAATGGTTGCCTCACAAGACCCACCATCAGTTCCTATATCTCTAATCGAGTTATCTTCACATATAATAATGCACAGATTCAACTCACCAGCTTGGCTGAAGCATATTCAAAAAGCTAATGTCGCACTTAATTCTCTAACCTCAGAAAATATGAGTCATCTTGGTGCTGGAGAAGCTTATATTTGGTCAGGTAAAGCTAGTGATGAGGCTTTTACAAAAGGAAGCATAAAAATAAGGTGTCGTCCTAGAGTAACCCAACATGGTGGTAGCACAAAAACAGCCGTTAATCTCTAGTTAAGGCTTGCTGAATAATTCTAGAAATTGATTCTAGGGAACCTTTTTTACCAAACAAGTGCAAGGCTAGAATCTCTATAGACTCAAAACCCTTGCGTCTTCGTGGGAAATTGCTGAGTAAATTTGGGAACAAAGCGGCGAACCTAGTATTTTTCAAGCTGCCTGGATTCTAGATTTGCTCTGTAGACTTTTTCAGTAAACCATATTTAACAGGGAGTTTCCAACTTTATTATCTAGTTTTCAATTTATTATCTTTTTACATCTGGTAAATAGCTTGATAAACCGTTGAGATTATTTGTATTCTCATACGTCTTTTTTGGCAAAGCCATACAGAAATATTTTACTGTTGATAAGGTTCAAAGCCTAGTAGCAAGGACTATACAGACTGTTTGCTCTGCTCATAAATCTTACTGTAAGGGTTAAATTAGAACGCTTTGCGCTACAAGGGCATCGCCATTATTTACTGCGTCGATAGTTCCAGGGAGCTACAAACGATTCATCACTGCACACACCTGCACATCGTTTTCTTAATCCAAAATTAAAATCAATTTGGATGTAGCTAAATTTCAGTTTGCTTTTTAAAAATAATGAAACTCGTATTAAAAAGCAGCAAACCCAAACCAAGCAGTCAGCCAAAAAAAACAGCTAATCTGAGACAGGATCTACCAAGTAGAAGGTAGGCTATTTTAGAGATTGTTTATAAAGCAAATCTTAAGCAGTTCGCATTTTGTGAGTTAAGCGTCGTAGCATCAAGCGAGTCATTGCCGCATAGATGACTGTCTCACTGATTTCCGGCAACTGCTCATAATCGACTACCAATCGTCGTTGTTGATAGAGCCATGCGAAAGTACTTTCCACCACCCAACGCCGAGGTAACGCCTCAAACGACCGTTTACGAGACAAATTTCTGGAGTTGACACAACGCACCTCAAACCGGGTTGTACCATGTCCCACACTCCGTCTTTAAATCTATGTCTCTTCAGAGGATTAATAAATCAATTACAAGACAAATTTCTAAAAAGTTGGATATACAAAGTGTGTCCTAATATGGAACCTTATTTTCACTCTTGATTTTTATCCGCAACCCATCCTTTGAGAGAAATCCAGATAGAAGCTAAATACTGAATGCAGTATCTAGTTTTAATGCATCCGGCTACCCTATCTTTGAAGAGGTAGTTTTTGATTGCACTCCCTTGAGACCCAATTGGGACGAAGCCAGATGGGAATCACCCCTTGCCCCTATCTTTCACAATTGGGTCTTTTCGCCACATACATCTTCAATCGCACTAGACCTCCTAATTCATGCAGAAGGTCTATTGTGAAGTTCGATAGCAGTCTGGCGAACCTATTAGCTTAGTCGTGCTATCAATTCCAGATGGCTTTTCTTTCAGTAATTTGTGTATCTTTAATAACATTTCAAGTCGTGCTAAAAACTAAAAAATCTATTTAACGTGAGTTCGGGTTAAGCAGGCAAGGCAGCATCGTTGATCAGGGAGGGCTTCTTGGGCTGGTGGCAGTAGGCAATTAAGCCGGCTATCAAATTGACGGCAAAGTTGACAGGA